>JAGQPS010000390.1 GCA_020426595.1 Planctomycetales bacterium | reverse complement strand
TGCCGCCTCCGAGGGAGAAAACCAAGAAGAGAATGTTCAAAAATGGTTTTGCACGGGGAGGTCGAATACCCAATGGAGTAAGTGGCTGCAACGAAGTACGAATTATGAGGTCTCTGATACTCGAGCCCCGATTCGTTCCATGATGAAGGAGTTCAAGTTGCCACGGTCTTCCGCCGGCGGTCCTCGTTACGGGAAGTGAATTCATGGTTGTTTGCGAGCGGTTCGACGTTATTTTTGGCATTAGCGGTGCAGACAACCCCGTATTGCGATTCGAGATTCTCACCGACTTGCCTGCCGGAACGCTTGTGATTTACAGTGTGCGTCGCACATATCGTGATTCCCATGGTGGAGATTGCGCCTGGGTAGGCAAGAGCGATAAGATCGCGATTGCCGAGGGCGGAAAGTGCCATGGAAGGATCGAGATAAATGAGTCCGACGCGATCGCGGCGGGCCATTTCCGGCAAATTGACAGCGGTTCTTCAGCCCCACGCATCAGCGGTCTCGTCAGTGACACGTTAGAGCTTAGTTTTGTTGTTGGGGCGCGTCAGAGACTAAGGGAGTTCGGCCGAAAGAACTCAGAGTTCGCAGGTACTCTTGTCGCGAATCGTGGTGGAATCAACGTCCTTGAGGTCAGTCATGAGATCATGCTACCGATGAAATCTTCACTTCAACCGACAAGTGAGAGTGGGATGCGGGACGACTGAGCAGTGAAGCTGGCCCCGCGCGCGAAACAAAACGACTGATCAAGGTTTCGGCTAGCAAAATCAAGGGTCAACACGGCGAGAGAGCGATCAAAAACTGAGCTCGGACCATCAACCTCTTGCGACGAGAGGTTCGGATAGAGGCTGTCCGAGTACGGCAACCCACCGATTATCACAGTGGGCTCGGACCGCGAGCGCGGCAGTTTGGTCGATGCATGGTCGATCGGAGACCAGCCTCGAGCGGCCGTGCGATGCATCGACTTGATCACACCGCCAAGCCACTCACGACATTCAACATTCTCGAGCTAGATCGCGGTCCACTCCGGTACGCCTTCTTGGTCACACGACGGCCCGCCGCCGAAACCGAGGTCACCCAGCTTTCTGCTTGACCTGGGCATCGACTCCCCGGGACATTAGTCCTTGGGATGCCGTCGAAACGGACCAAGTGATCGGCGTGAGTTTCGCTGACGACCGCGGATCCAGCTGACCTCCACGGCCATCGCGCAAAAGTGGTGGGACCTGGCGTTCTAGCGCGACTTGATCCTGTGTGGGTGTTTAAAGATTGATAGCCTTTACCTCCCCGGTGATCGACATTCCAACAGCATCTGAACGGACTCTTCAAAATCTATCGAAGGCCCGTTGGATTGTGAATCGCGCCGCCCGGCCCGTTCCACATTCCCATAATCCCAAGGCGAGTACAGTCATGAATCAGGCCATTGACCTCACTTGCATTCCCTGCATTGCCATCCTCTTCGATCGGGTCGGCCGCGCTGCCAAACAAAGGCGGCGTCAACGACAGAAACTGTCTCCAATTCTTCAGGTTGCAATATTTGCTTCCGCGATCATATTAGCTGGATTTGCCGGATCCATCGCCGTAGGGCACGCTGACACGGAAGGCGAGTCAAACAGATCCACACCATCAGTCCCTGAGCGGATCATTCATCTCGGGGACTTGATCGGAAATAAGGAGCCCGAACCAGCGTTCAAGTATTGTTTCTACGCAAGCGATCGCGCCCCAGATCCCCTAAGTGCCGTGGAGCACTTTCGCCAAGCAGGTGAGCTAATACAAGGACTACAGGATTCTCTAGAGTTACGGGACTCAGCGTACGACTTGCTCAACACCCCAAACTGGACACTCGCGGACTCAGATAGGGCGGAGAACATTATCAATGAGAGCGAGGAATACCGCGATACTGTACACCGGGGCAGCATGGCTGCTTTCCACAACAAGACCGAGCCTACACGTTTACCAACTAACTCGCCCGTCAATATCGCTGCCGAGGCCACCGAAGCATCAATGGACGCATTTCACGATGGAACGGTTTTCTGTCGCCTTCACGCTCGCTGGTCGATCGAACACGGCAACTGGAGCAATGGGTTCTCCTCGATTTCTGATTTGGCGCGAGCCGGAATACACCTCAACAATGACGGGGAGTTGAACTCCGCGTTTGAGCTAATTGAGTTGTGGATATCAACGCCAGAATCTCCCAACCTATACTGGGCACTGACAACTCTCGAATTACATAGAGCGGCGAGCGCCGATTTCGTCTCTAATTGGCTGATTGAACGCAATGAACTTCACTCGCTCCAGAATCCTGAAGAGCTCGTCCTAGACGAAGCTGAGTGGGAGTCGCTCATTGCCCATGATATAGTACGCCTTCTGACCCTAAGATCAAAGTCGCCCTTTGCAAATGAGAATGCGGCGCGACCGGGGTTCGACGAAATTCTATCGGGCCTGAAGACGCTTCTTCCCCAGGTCCGAGGTCGGGTTGAAGCCGAGTTGATTTCCCTCGGCTATGAAGAGGCTGATCTAGACCTTATGCCCGATGGACAAGTCATTAGCATTAGAGAGAAGCGAGCCTTTGACGCCTACATTGACGGACGGCTCAAGTGGCACGCCCTCGGGCCTTACGAGAGACGGTTACACATGAGGAATGGCGGCTTGGAGGGCTATCGGGCAATCGCTCACAACCCTCGAGAATCGGGCATTTTCGTCAATCTGTGGAGGGGAAGACCCTTTCTTGAGGCTTTCGCCCTGTGCCGTGATGACAACTACACTGCTTGGCGCGACGCACTTCGATGTGTCGAGGCCGTTCGGCTCCACGTCGGTAACTCCGAGGTACCACTTGAATCACTATCTGATATAGAGTGCGTGCCGGTTCCGGTTAACCCTGTGTCGAACACAGAGTTTGATTTCGAGCGGTCGGATAGTATAGTCCGCGTCAGTTTTACCTTTACTGAAGACATAGACTCATCGTACACACGAACGTTCCAGTGGACCCTTGACACGGACCAGGAGAAGTAAGGGAGACCGTGCGGCACAAAGCGACTGAACATGGTTTAGGTCGGCGGAATTCAGCGCCGAAGCAGCAGGACGGCACGTAAGCAATGAGCTCGATCAGCCGATCGTCGGGGCCCTACTTTTCCAAAGCGCATGTTGAAGCGATTCAAAAGGCCTTATGAATGCTATTTGGAAACAGCGACTCATTTGCAATCGAGGCTCATTTAATGAAGTCGCAAGCCTGTCCGTTCGCGCCTTTTGGCTCGATATACTACTGGGCTGGATCCAAGCGACTTGGTGAACTTGAAGATCCCGTATTCTTAGCGGGTCACACTGCGAATCTCTCAAGACTGCTCGCGCATCGCAAGTCGCAAAGCATTTTATGGATCCAACCAGGAGACGAGACGTCCGTTTTAGCGGATGCTTACGAAGCTTTTTTTGGTGATGGGTGTGTCGGTGACGCCAATAGACACCAACTCCTGTGCCGAAGCATTATTACAGCAGGGGCGCCGCCCTTTTCGGGTCTGCTGTTGATGGTTGCAAACTCAAGGGGCGATGAGCGAGTACTTTGGATGTCACTGAAGGATAGGGCAATGGGTTCGGCGAGCCTAGACTTTGGCGAATTCGACTTGGTCGTTCAGGAATTTCTCGACTGGATCGAAGATGCACTAGCGCCGAGAGATGTCGACAAACTACGGGACATCGCGATGCCCGACCGAAGAAAGCGTTATTGGTATAGCCCGTGTACCGACAAGCCAGATTATTGTGTTTTTCGGCGATCCAGTAACGACAAGCTGGTGTTTTCACATCTCGTCCCAGACGACAACGTCGGCAATGTTGTTCCCAGGACTATTCGAGAGCATTTCGACGGAAAAGAGAAGTTGAGCGAGTGACCGTGCGCGGCACAGAACGCCTGAACATGGTTTCGGCAGGCAACGCCCATAGTCAATACCGTTAGGCAGTGACTGGGAGCTGCAATCGGACCGATATTTCCCTGCGAGTGGAGGCTCGAGTAGGTGCATGCGGGGGAGGGCGACGAGCTGATTCTTCCTGGTCAGCACATACTGCGAGCGCAGAATCGCAGTCGACGTGGCAGCAACCCAAGGCCATTCTCGAACAGTCGTTTCAGCGACTTGATTACACCATCGAGCTGCTCACGACAATCAACTTCCTCGAGCTTGATGGTCGTCCATTCCGGAGATCTCCTTGGTCGCATGGACACCAGAACCCCTTCGCTGACCACGCGGCCTTCTGCTTGACCAGTGTATCGAGTCCCTGGGACATTGGTTCCTTGCGATGGCTTTGCGCCCAGCGGAACACTCCCTGAAACTCAATGCCGAAGGGCAGGGGCACGAGTTGGCGACTGAGCCCAGCAAATCAGTCTCCGACCTTCATCGCGTCAGCCAGCATCAGCATGTTGGTGGGGCCAACCTCGTATCGACGTTTCGCACCGCCCTCAGAGATATTGTCAATTGTTGTGTTCTGGGATTTTGAATTAGGCGGCTTCCTGCATCACACCGTCGACGAAGTTCTTGCCCTGCAT
>JAGQPS010000038.1 GCA_020426595.1 Planctomycetales bacterium | reverse complement strand
ACGAGTGACCACCCCAAAACCGATCCGTGAGACGCCCTCGATGGGCGTCTCACGGCCGCACGATGCGGCGAGTCTGACAAGCCGAAGAATCCCTCACTCACCTCTTAGATGTTGCGCTTTCCTGGATGGCACGAGGCGGAAGTGTTCGTGGCGCAATGAGTTAGCGGCTTGTTGGACAAGCCGAAGAATCCCTCGCTCACGCTTCGGGTTTCCTTTGGTTTTCTCACGCGTTTGGAATGGTCGACTGGGACGACGCGTGAACAGCGCAGCGTCAAAAAGTTTGGTGGGGATTGGCGTGTTGCCATTATCGGCCTTCAGGCTCGTATACGAATGCATCGTTTACGGGTTTGGTGCGGGATTGGCGATGAGGTCGCCCAGCGAGCTACCGACGGGCAGCCAACCCGCCTGGTCATCGATCCGCACGAACGCTCGGTCGGGCAGGATGTCGATCACGTCGACGAGGAATAGCTCGATGTCCAGTTGTTCGCCAGCTCGAACTTGTCGAGTCGCTTGCGTCGCGCCGACTTGGAACCAGGCCTCCGCCTCGCCATCCGCTCCGTAAGTGATCCCGGACAGGCGAGTTTGCGTGAGAGCCTGCGAAAAGCCTCGAGCGAATAGATTGCGGCGGGCTATCACTCCCCACTGGGCCTCTGGGTCACTCGCTCGGTTCCAGGTTTGGGTCGAAAGCGACGATTCACGCTCACACGCGTCGATGGAAAGCGCCTCGATACTGAGCGAAACATCGAGGTCCGAGCCCGAGGGGTTCAACGTCATCGCGGTGATCTTGTGCAGATGTCCCGCTTGGGAGAACTCCTCCAGGAACGCGGTCAGTCGAGTCAGGTTGGTTCGAGCTCGCAGTTGAAACGGATACCGCGTGGCGACCGCTCGGCTACCTCGCCGAGTCCGATTGCGGACCTCGATGGTCCGAGGTTGGACGGGATCGACCGACGCTTGGGTCATTTGATGGCGATCCACGAGGGCCAACAGCCACTGTTGATAGGCGGCTCGGGCCTGTTCCGGTTGGTAGGGGAGACTGAGCGCCGCGTAGACATCGAGTCGTTTTTGGTCTCGGCGAGCCTCGAGCGCGGTCGTCTTGATTTTCTTCTCGCGAGTCACGAGTCCGTCGAGACGGTTGTTGAGCCGATCCATCGGCTGCTCGTAGCCAGCGCGGTAAATCTGGTCGCCGGCGTAAAGCAAGCCGACGGCCGCCGCTCCGAGCAACAACAGAAGGGTTCTCCGGTTCATTCCGAGTCCTCCTGTTCCGCTTCGTTCGTCGCGCTATCAACTTGTTCGGATTCGCCCGAGGCATCGGATGGGTCCGGCTCTTGATCGGCCTCGAGGTCGAGATCGTCGATCTCCGGCGGCTCGGGAATCGGGACCGCCTCGCGGCTAAAGACGACCTGCGTTTCAAATTGCCAAGGGTAGTCGGTCCCGGCGGCTCGCTCGGCGACCCGGCGACTCGTAACGCTCACCTCGGGCCCACGGATGGCATTCTCCATCGCGGCCACGGTCGATTCGTCATCGACTTGCACGCTTAGATCGAACACGACCGAGTCCGCGGTCGATGCACCGGTTAATCGCCGCACGGTGGCAGCGCGTCCCTCGGGCAGCTTCTCGGAAAGCTGTTGCAGTGGCTCCAGCCAATTCACCTCGTCAGCTCGCCAAGCATCAACCACTCTCGCGATGTCGGCGCGCTCGGCCTGTTTGTTGGCGACCTTCTCGTCTTGATCGAGCTTGCTCTTCTTCTGATCGTACTCGGTTTGTAGTGCGACGACGTCGCTTCGCATGACGTACGTCAGTACGAGAAGAGCGACGACCGCGAGGCCGGCGATCGGCGCCCAGCGGCGCATCGGATGCACTGCCTTGGGTGGCGACTTGGGGCGGATGAGATCGACGGGCAGGCGCCGTTCAAAGAACAGCTTCGCCGCGCCGATCAACGGCGCGAACACATGTTGGTCCTGGGCATCGCCCCCCACGCTTCCACCGATCACCTGAAACGGCTGCACGACCGACACGTCGTCTCGAAAGCGGGAAAGCAAGGGACCGGTCAATTCGGCGATCCGTTTCGGCTCACCAAAAGCGATCAAGTGCGGTTCAAGATTCGGTTCGCCCGACATGGCGAAGCTGCGTTGAATCTCGGTCCAGATTTGATCGCCCAGCAGGTCGCTTTCGTCGCTCCCCACGCGTACCGTGCGTTGGCGTTCGATCTTGCTGTCGCGCAGCACGAGCCACTCGACCTCGCCATCAAGCAGCGTGACCGCGACCGCCGCGGGCCAACGAGCCAGGAGGTTATCGGCGATCAGCCCCCAAGGTCCGAGTCCACGCGGCACGACCGCCGCCAGCCGCCAACGCGATTGATCACACGCGTCGCGCAGTCGCTGGATCAAGTCGCTTCCCGCGACGTACGCCGTGACTTGCCGGTTGCCTTCGGCCGAGGAACCGAGTTCGAGATAATCAATGACCGGCAGTGACTCGCCTTCGCTGAGACCTTCCTCGATCTGCGATTGCACCAAGGTGGAGACCTCGGATTCCTCGGCGGGAGGCAAGGTCAGTTCGGTGGCTTCCAGATCGGCTCGCGATAACACCACGACCACCGCGCCGACGCGCACACGGTCGTTCAAGTGATCTCGGACTTGGATAATCGGTTCGATGTCGGCTTGCCGTTCCAGACGGCCGAACTCCAATCGACGCGGGCCCTGTTTGCCCTTCTCGATAATGACGAACGAGAGACTCCGTCGGTCCCAACCAATGAAGAGTGTCGGTCGGTTGTCCCCACGCCCAGCCAGCCCAGGCGCGGCGCGAAGCTTGCCGCGAAGCGCGTCGAGCGAGAACCAAGCGGGAAGCTGCAACGATCCAGTCATGGAGCAGTGCCGGAAAGGGAGGAGTTCTGATTAAGGGGGGACTCGGTCGCTTGACCACGAAGCTCTTGGGCCGTGAACCCGCGTCCCCAGGAATGCCAAGTCTGGGGCTCGAGCAATACGGCGCCGCCGCGGGATCCGTCGAAGACCGCCGTAAAGCGATAGACCGGGGATTGATCGTCGCGAAAGCCGACCACCTGTCCCGAAGCCACGTCGCCTTCCAGGGTGAGGTAGGAATGGACGGCCTTCATTGTAGTTAGATCGACGAGCCCTTCACTCCAAATCCACCCGACCGACTGGCGCGATTGAGGATCGCCCACCGAGCGTTCTCGAGCTTCGATGATTCGCTGAACGGTAACGGAGTCCCAACCGGGAATCGCTTCCAGAACGAGTGCTGGGGCGGTGCCGAGCGAGATCCGCGCGGACCTGACGGGAGACTGGTCCACGCATGTTTCGTCAAACAAGGCCCGTGCGACGCGGGGTAGCTCGACTCCCTCCGCGGGAAAGGGACTCGCCATCACCACCGCTTCATCACTGAGCTCGTTGGCTGGAATGGTGACTCGCGCATCGATCAGATCGAGTGGATCGGCGATCTCGACCGACAGTTCGTCCCCGGGTTTCGGCTGCCATGCGGCGACACTAGGATCGGTCGCCGGCACGACCGTCGATTCGTCGACATTCTCGCTGGGACCAAACCTCCGATAGGCGAGAACGAATCGCACCCATTCGTCGGGCCATTCCTCGCGCAATGCTCCGGCCAACCGCTCCGCGTCCGGTTCGTTGAGCCAAACACGAGCTCGACCATCGAATCGTTCATTCCGTTCCGCCGCGTAACAAGTCAACCAGTTCCGTAGCGGCTGATCGCGCGGAGACAGCGCGTCCGCCGGAGACTCGATCAGCAAGGAGTCGCGCTCATTCGTCACGCCTACCGCTACGTCTGGGCCTGTTCCCCAAGGCGTAGTTCCATCGGTCGATTGCTCCATCGCGTTGGGGTCGGCCGAAGTATCCGATCGCCGCATACCGGCGGCAGCGGCGGCGAAGCGACTCGCCTCCCAGGTCTCGACTCGGCCATTGCGATCCCAATCACCTCCCCACCATCGCTCGGCTCCGATCTCGGCCTGCAACCGTCGAGAGAGCGTGGAGGGATCAACGGCCGTCGAGGGCGACTTCGATTGATCCGCCACGATCACCGCGGGAGCAACACCATCGACGGATGGATCGGGCGGATCGTTCGCCGAACTCGCATCATCGGTCGGAAGAGAAAACGATGGCCCGGTGTCGACCGGCGCTGACGCGGTCGGCTCGGGCGGTTGCCCGGAGCGTGACGCGCCACTCGCGGGCGCCGCATCCAGACCGATGGCCCGAAGAATGGCGGCGACGTCGTCGGGAGCAAGCTCCCACAACTCCTCAAGCACCCAACGAGCGTGCCCCGGCTTTTGTTCTTCCCATTGAGCGAGCAGCCGGACATCCAGCTTGGCCGCTTCATCATCGATACCGAACCGTATCGTGGGCGCGCCGGTGGCTCCAAGACTCACCGTGGCGAGAGGATCGCGCGAGGCTTGCTGCTCTCCCCGCGCCGCGAGCACTGAGAACGACCATGTCGGTTCGGCGTCCAGCTCGGAAGCGACGCCTCGTTGCTGGGCGACATCGGTTTCGAGATCCATGGCCTGGAAAGGAGCGCGTCGCGTGTCGCCGCCCGATGCGCCTGAGGTCCCTTCCGTCCGAGCGGCCAGTCGAGTCGCACGAGGCAATTCGACCCAAGCCAAAACGCTTTCCGCCCCACTCATCGCCGCCGCCCGAGCCTGATCGGCGTCGAGCTCGAATCGCGATGCCTCGTTCTCGGATCGCATGACAAACAGAAAGCCATACGCGGCCAAGGCAAGAATCACCACGACGACAAGAACGACAATCAACGCGGTGCCGCGGCGGATGCGATTCATGGCAAGCCTCCTCCGCTCAAGCCTCGACCGCTCATCGCGCGTTCGCCTGTTGTGGCCGGCGGAGTTCTTTTCGCCGAACCGACCAACAGGACGATTCGATACTCGATTTCACGAAGGGTTTCCGTTTCCGGCAACGTCGCCTCGGCTTCAAGTTCCGTTCCGATGCCCGCCGAAGCGCTCAGCGAGTTGGTCGATGAACCGCTCGCCCCAAGACCACCACTCAACTCACTCAGCGAATCCTCGGCGACCAATTCCGCGCCCAATTCGAACGTCAGCTCGACCGCGACCGGTAGCCCTCGGCGAGACCGAGAACTCCACGAGCGATACCACTGCTCCCCGTCGCTGTAGCGAAACAACGCATTGCGAATGTTGACCGCCTCCAGGGGAGGAGGCGTCATTGCGTTTGAGTTGGTCGAGAATTCGCTGGCGAGTTGTGAGCCGTCGTCGATGCGGTAAAGATCCGAGGCGTCAAGCAATGCATTCGGATCGCGTTGGCCCGAGACCGGCGCGACACGGTCGAAGCGAGGAGTAATCCGTCGGATCAACCGCTGACCAAATCCAGGAAACTCTGTATCGGCCGCCAACCGCCATTCCAAATCGGCCTCGCCACTCGGGCGTTTCGTTTCACTGGACGGCGCGGCCATTCGCGGAAGTGAATCGAGCGGCGAATCCATTTCGGTATCGAGGCCGGGTGGAGGCACGAGGGCCTCGAGCCATCTGCCGGGATCATCATCCAGCGCGACGCGGCACCGAAAACCGAGCGTCGTTCCTTCGAACTCCGCGACGTCCTCGCTCCCACCGACACTTCGACTCGACGATGGCGGCGTCGTGACTGACGGCTCGCCCGTTGGATCAGAGAACAAGGTCGATTGCGCGGTGGAACTCGGCGGCGAAGCACTGGTGGACGACGTCGACTCAGCCGCGTTGCCCTGCTCGTCGCTGACCATCGGAGCAATGACCAGCCGCAGATCTTCCCCCAACAACGCGCGGACCGATCGCAAGACTCTCAGCTCCTGGGCACTCGCTTGAGCCTTGGTTTCGGCTCGAGAAAAGACCGACATCAGGCCGGCCATCACGGCAATCAGCGTCGCTAGTAGCGCCAGCGCGATGAGCACCTCGAGTAGCGTGTAGCCACGAACCCGCACGAGACGAACCCGCCGCGGCGCAGCCGATCGAGCCACCACGAACGGATTCATGGCTGGCTCCCCATCGGCCCGAACTGAGTCGCCGCGCGGGCTTGAGTCGAGTCCGACTCGGTGCTGGGAAGGCGTGTCCAGCGTACGAGTCGGATCGTGCGAGTCTGGGCGGTCGAGCCATTCCAGGGATTGGATTGATCGGTCCCCGCGGGAACCGCCTCGGCGATGATGCGCAGCATGCCAACGTCGGGGATCGGTTCCATCGTGACGCGATACGCCCATGGATCGTCGACTCCAACGGTACCCTCGAGTTCGGTCGAATCGAATTGCTTAAGAGCGATGACTTCATCAATCACGCTGCTGACGATCGCGGCACCACGCGTCCGCTGCCGAGCGACTTCAATGGCTCGCGCCCCATTGGCGATCATACTGGAGAGCATCAGCGCGCTGGCGGCGAGAATCGCCGTGGCCAGGATCACCTCCAGCAACGAATAGCCGGCGCGTGGGTTGGAAGCGCGGGGATGGCGGCGAGGAACGATGGATCGATTCCACATGGCTCAGCCTCCCGCGTTCGTCGTCGACTCGGCCGCGTCGAACAACTCGGGATCGATCGGACGATCGCGCCCCAGTTCGAGCATGCCGGTCCACGGATCAAGCGTCAGCTCGAGCTCACGCCGACTCACTTGGTCGACCAAGCGGATGCGCGCGGCCGGTCCTTGTCCGTGAGGCAGGAACCACAGCCAGGCGCCTTGGGGCAAGCCATTCGGCAAACTGCCGGGGGAGGCATCGTTCGAATCGATGTCGTCACCCAGGTCGCCGGTGACATCATCATCGCTGTCATCGAAGGCTAGTGGCGCGGTGCCCAAGGGGGACTCGCGCACCGTCGACGCCGACTCGGTTTCAAGGACGGCGACCGCATCGTCAGCGGTGGAGGCGGCGTTCGCGACGGCTCCTAGCTCGACCGACACGACAAACACCGTTTCGGACAACGTGACGGTTTCACCGCGCCGAGCGATGACGCGTTCTCCGTCGGACACGCCACCGGTTTCCGCGGTCGGCGGTTGAATTTCGATGGCCTCGTCGCGTGAGTCGACCGCCGAGTCAGCTTCGAGCCCAGAGTCGGACGTCGCGGATTCCGTCAACGAGCCGCTCTCGGGGAACGGACTCTGGAACGATGTCGTATCGCGTTGGTCCATGGCCCGATGCCACACTTCATACCGCAGTGTGTGACCATCGGGCTCGACGCGCACCAACACCGGCTCACCGGTCTCCATCGCCAAGCGCCGCGCGTCCCCCAAGGTCTCACGCACGGTCTGGCCTGCTTGCCGCAGGTCGGTTCCCGACAAGGAACGACTCAGCGCGGGCCACGCGATCGCCATGACTCCGACGATGATCGCGAGGACCAACAGCAGTTCCAGGAGCGTGAACGCACGACGCCGACCGAGGATCATTCGTCGCTCGATCCGCTACCCGACTCCTCGTCCGACTCGCCATCCTTGCTTCGATTGGCGATGTCGTCGTCGGTCTCGGGTTCACCATCGGGGCCGTTGGAGAAGATACGAGGCTTGCCGCCACCATCCTCCGAGTCGTACTCGTAGCCGTACTCGTTGCCCCAAGGATCGAGCGGCAACTTGTCCTCGTTCAAATAGGGACCATCCCAATTCTTGGCTCGACGCTCATCGTCGGGCGCTTGAAGTAGGGCGTTGAGTCCGTCCTCGGTCGCCGGGTAGCTACGCATGTCGACGTGATACATCTCGAGCGACGACTCGAGGTTGCCAATCTGCGCCTGGGCCGTGCGAATGTCGGCCTTCTTCTGCGAGCCGAGCAGACGAGGTCCGACGATCGCCAAAAGACCGACGAGGATGATCAACACGATCATCAATTCCAAAAGCGTTAAACCGCGACGCCGACGTTGCCGTTTCATGACATGGTTCTCCTAGTGGACGAATTATTAAACGCGTGACTCGGTCGGCCCAATCGTTAGCCGACCGAGGAATTCAAATCGAATACGGGGAGCAGCACTCCAACGATGACGAACATCACCATGCCGCCAATCAAGACCAGCATCAGCGGCTCGATCATGCGGACCATGACTTCCAACTTGCGTTCGGTACGCTGATCCATGCGATCGGCGATACGCACGAGCACTTGATCAAGCGTGTTTGATTCCTCGGCGATGCGAATCATCGCCATGACCTGGGCCGGAATGAGACCACTGCTGGAAAGCGGCTTGGACAACGAATCGCCGGCGGTGACGTTGTCGGCCGAGGCCGAAACGACCTGGGCCAACAGTGAATTGCCAGTCGACTCGCCGCTGATCCGTAGGCTCTTGAGCAGCGGCACGCCGTTGCGCAGCAGCGTGCCAAGGACTCGGCACAATCGCGAAACCGCGGCGTCGTGGAAGATCTGTCCGAACAGCGGGAGTTTGAGCTTCACTCGATCGAACCAGGTTCGTCCGCGCTCCGACGCGAGTCCGCGCCGCGCGCCAAACACCGCCGCCGCGATGCCGATCGCGAGGATCCAGCCGTACTTCATCAGACCGTGGCTGATGGCGAGCAAGATCACGGTCACCAACGGCAGGCCGGCTCCCGATTGGGTCAACCGATCAAAGAACGGCTGGAACTTGGGAACGAGGAAGACAATCAACCCCGCCGTGATCGTCGAGCCGACGATGGCCAGGATGATCGGGTAGGTCAAACTGCCAACGATCTTGGCTCGAAGTTCATCTTGCTTCTTGAGAAAGCCGGCGGTGCGTTCGAGCGCCTCCTCGAGAAAGGCTCCCTCCAATCCGGCTCGCACCATGCTGATCGTTAGTTCCGAGAAGACATCACCCTCGATCGCCATCGCGTCATCGAGATTCGCACCCTCGGCGACCTTGTCGTGCACCGATCGAAGAGCCTCCTGCAAACGAGGCTGAACGGTGGCGTCCGCGAGCGTCGAGATCGCTTCAAGCAGCGGGACTCCGTTGGTCAGCAAGTCGGCCAACTGAGTGCACATGTCGGCCACGGCTTCCTTGCTGACTCGACCGGCCCAAGGGAGCTGCAGATTGAGCTGCTTCGCGGCGGGAGTGGCATCGGTCACCGTGAGCGGAAACAGGGATTTGCGGCGTAGTTGTTGCAGCGCTTCACGCCGACTGGCGGCCACGATCACTCCCTCGGAGCGTTCGCCGCTGACGGACTTGGCTACGTAGGCAAAGTCGGGCATGTCCGACGTCTCTAACGAGTCCCTGGCCCGTCCTTGGAGTCTCGCAGCCAGATTCCCTTCCGGCTTGCTCCTCACTCACGATTCAGCAACGCGTGGTCCGGCGACACACGCCTCGGCGACGCATTGCCGTGACCGTTTAGTCCGCCTTGGTCACGCGCAGGACTTCGTCGACCGTCGTGACTCCCTTGAGACACTTGGCCCATCCGTCGTCGCGCAGGGTTCGCATCCCGGCACGAATCGCGGCCGCCTTGATCTCGGTCGAAGCGGCTCGTTGACTCGCGAGCGCCCGAACCTCGTCGCTGGCGGTGAGCAATTCATAGATGCCCATTCGCCCTCGGTAGCCGGTGTTTCGGCACGAGTCGCAACCCCGGTTGCGATACAAGTGTCCCCCCTGGGCCTCGAAGGCCTCCATGGGGAAGTCGGCGGGCAGATCGGTCGGCTCGGGGATGTACTGCTCTCGACAATCGGGGCAGAGTCGCCGCACCAGTCGCTGAGCCATGATGCCTTCGACCGTGCTCGACACCAGGAACGGTTCGACTCCCATATCACAGAGCCGCATGAATGCTCCCGCGGCATCGTTGGTGTGCAGCGTGCTAAACACCAAGTGCCCCGTGAGCGAGGCCTGCGTCGCGTTCTCGGCCGTTTCGAGATCGCGAATCTCGCCGACCAGCACGACATCGGGATCGTGTCGCAAGATCGCGCGCAAGCAGGCGGCGAACGTGAGTCCCACCTTATGCTGCACTTGAATCTGATTGATCCCCTCGAGCTGGTACTCGATCGGATCCTCGGTCGTGATGATCTTCGTGTCCTCGCTCTTGATTTCGCTCAGCGCGCTGTAGAGCGTCGTGGTCTTACCGCTACCCGTGGGACCGGTGACCAACACGATGCCGTGCGGTAGTCGAATGAGATTCATGAAGCGTTCGTAGACATCGTCCGACATCCCAATCCCCTTCAGCGAGAAGGAGAGATTGTTCTTGTCGAGCACACGCATCACGACTCCCTCGCCGTGCAGCATCGGGATGATCGATACGCGAATATCGATCTCTCGCCCCGAGACTCGGAGCTTGATGCGGCCGTCCTGGGGGACTCGCTTCTCCGCGATATTCAGCTTGGCCATGATCTTGAGCCGACTGACGATCGCGTTGCGAAAATGGTTCATCTCGGGCGGAGTCGGTTGGCGCTGCAACACACCGTCGATGCGATACCGCAGCTTGATGCCCGCCTCTTGTGCCTCGACGTGAATGTCGCTGGCCCGACTCTCGATGGCTTCGCTAAGAATCTCATTGACCAATCGGACGACCGAGGCTTGCTGAGCCTGTTCGGCGTCCTCGGATCCGTCGAGCGTGAGATCCTCGAGCATCTCGACATCACCGCTCTGCTGCCGCAGGGCGATGAGCCCGTCGACGGTTTCGGCGCCGACTCCGAGGTAACGTTTGGTGAGTCGTTGGACGAGGTCGACCGAGGCAAGGATCGGCGTGATCTCGCATTCGACCGCGGTCGCGATGGTGTCGATCGCGTTGAAGTCGAAGGGATCGGTGACCGCCAAGCGGAGTCGACCGTCAAGACGCTCGAGGGGAAAGACCTCGAAACGGTGAATCAACTTGAGCGGAAATCCATCGAGCGCCTCGCTGGCGACTTGGACGTCCTCGGTATCGAGATGCTCAAGGCCCAAGGAAGCGGCGACTCGCGCCATCAATTCGCGGCCGGTGGACATATCGAGGTCCCCCGAAAGCTCTTCCCAGCCGCGACCGGAGCGGCGTTCTTCGGCGATTCGACGCAGCATCGACGGATCGATCCGCGCCACCGGTGGCGTGTTGGTAATCATTCGCGTCCCATCGAATCCGTTCGACGTTGATCAAGAGGTCAGGGTCTTTTGCATCGCCCAGAGTTCCCTCCTCCGGTACGATCACATGTGAGCCCACTGGGGAAGCGGACTCGTAGGGGTCTCGCCACGCACATTGCCTCGGCTAGCGATCGGCGCCACTTTCGAATCGACCGTGGTTCGTTCTCTTTCGAGGAGCCAAAGCCCGTTGCGGGCGGGCCCGAATTCCGTCGAAAAACAAGGAGATCGAGTTCGAAGTTGGGTCGCTAATCGGCTGCGACGGCGATGCGAAATCTGGGAAAGGTCAAAGCCGGAACGAGGCAATCCAAGGTCGGACGATGCTTGCGGACATCGCGGACCAAGTTCGACGTCATGCGCCGATCCTGTCCTCTCGTTCGGGAAACTGGACCATTCGCCAGTAGGAAGACCACATCAGGCGGGCGGGGAGGATCGTTGCGGCGATGTCTCCCACATCAGGCAGGAGGGCCGGTGAAACACCGACCCGACTCAAATCGTTCCAGGGAGTGTAGTCACGCGGCCTTGAGGGGTCAACGTCATCTCTCCCCAAGACAGGGGCCGCCGCCTAGAGAGAGCGACGGTCCTTCGACCGAGAGAACGACTTCGAGACGGGGCGTTTCGCCGCTCGTCCCCCGGCATCGCGAATGACCGCCCGCGAGTCGAACCGCACGGCAACCACAGGGAGACAGCTCGATGACTGATCGGCTCGACGCAACGCACGACTCCGCTTCGCCCGAGCCGAGCCGTGTGTCGACTCCCGGCAACCGCACGAGTCGACTTGGAGATTTGCGATCCCCTAACGCGATGTGGTTCAAGGGACTCACGTTCGTGATTCTTGGCCTGTTGGCCTCGGGTTTGCTGATGACTCAGGGGGTGACCTTGACCGTCGTGCTCCTGCACTGGATCGCCATTTGGTCGTTCTGCCGAGCCTACTACTTCGCGTTCTATGTCATCGAGCACTACGCGGATCCCACCTTTCGCTATTCCGGCATCCTCGACTTCGTACGTTACGCCATGAGGCGACGTAAGAACTGACTCGAACGACCAGTCGATGACCGGACCGTCGCGATGACCAAGCGAAACCTTGGTCGAGGTCACCGATCGACGTTCACGATGGCTCGTTGGGAACTCACCTGCAATCCGTCCAGCGCGACGGAGGAGGAGCCGAGATGGTGTCGCTCAGTCGCAGTCCCGTTGCGCGTTTCCGCAAGCGCGGGTCGCTGAATTTCGGCGCGAGCCGCGTGGCCGTCGTCCTCTCCCTGGGCATGGCCACGTGCTTGTTCGCTCAGTCGGATTCGACACGTGAGCCAAGTCGCTCCGCGTCGGGCTCGCCGAGTTTGTCGGCCGCCTTGTTGCGGACTTCCGATGTTTTTGACGGTGTCGAACTCTCCCTAGGAGAAGACTGGCAACCGATCGAGGATGTCGCGCCCGATGAGCGACACTGGCGAATGGAAGGAGCCGATGTCCACCTCTGGCGCGATCAAGCCTTGTCCGACGTGATGGGTGGAGTCTTGGTCGAACAGAAAATCGCCACGCGCCTGCTGGGACAACCCGCGTTGTGGGCGGAAGGAGTTCGCTTCGCCGACGGTGGACCGCGACGCGTCCGCGTGTTGGTTCACGATCCGCCCCGGGCCGAAGGACAGTTGGCCGTCGTGGTCAGCGCCACGCCCGCGACTTGGCCCGCTCGTCGCGAGGAGTTCGAGCGGCTCTTCGCGAGTCTCGGCATGGAGTCGAACGGCGCGGACACCACCGATCCCGCGACGAGTGATTCGACCGGCGACACGCCGCCCGGCGACCCTGGGCGCCCCGACGACACCTCGTCGGCGAATGGAGGCACGTTGGGGGGCGGAGTTCCGGTACGCCCAATCGATACGCCTCCGCCCGGGAACGACAGCACACCGGTCGCCGTCGCACGCCGCTATGACCACGCGCGAGGCGGTTTCTCGATCGATCTTTCGAGCGACTGGACCGTGGCTCCTGGTTGGTCGATCGATCGCCCCGATGCCGACTTCGATACGCTCTGGAACGCGCGGCGTGATCAAGCCGTCGTGATCGCCCGCGTGCGCGAACCGGTTTCGGACATGGCGCGGTCGCTGGACCAGTGGGCCGAAGCGCGGCGAGCTTCATTAACCCAGGCAACCGAGCTTCGCACCGAGTCGACGCGGATCGGCGGCGCGGACGGAGTCGCCATCATCTACCGGGAACCTTCAACGGACCTCGCGAGTTGGCGGTTGAGCGTTGGCTACGACGGCTTTCGCTACGCGATTTCCGTCTATGCGGAACAACCAGATCTCGATCAACTCCCATCCGAAGTCGAACAGTTATTGGCGTCGCTCCGCTTTCAACCTCGCTGGACCCAACGCGATGCCAATGTCGTGGGGCGCGAACTTCCGGGAGTCGTGATGAACTTGCCGGAAGAATGGCGTCAAGTCGACGACCCAAGTCGCTTTGATCGATACGGTGACGCGGTGGCGATTTGGTTCAAGGAGCATCGTGGTCAACTCTCGCGATTGAAGCTCTTTCGCCTCACCCCCAACACATCACCGTTGCCCGATACGAATCGGACGTTCTTCTTCGCGATGACTCCCGCCAATGGCAACTACGTTTGGTGGTCACTGGGAAGCCGCCGATTGCCCGCCTCGATGATCGCGACCGCCGTCTTCAACCGAGTCGATGAGACGGGGCAAAGGTGGGCCTTGAGTTTCGAGACCCCGATCGATCAATGGGCCGAGATGGAAACCGAGTTTCGTTCGATCCTCGGCTCCATCGATCTTTCCCAGGCGGAGCGAGTCGATCCATTCCCTTTGCCGCGCTGGTCGACGGCCTACTCAACCCTCGACGCCATTCCGAATCTCAAGGGAGATTCGCAGTACATGTTGGTCAACCGCCCCGAGGGTGTTGAATTGCGTGACCAGGAGACTCGAGAACGCATGTTCGTTCCGGTCGCCTCGTTCGCCAACGCGTTGGATCCGGCGCTCGGCAATCCGCTCATGAGCGACTCGCGCGCGCTCGAAAAGCTCGGCGTGCCGCTCGGCGACACGGTTTCCATTTTCGACGACGCGCTGCGCGTACAGCTTTTCCGCGGCGGAGTGTTGGTGATGGAGTCGGCGCACCGAGCGTTTTGGTGGTCGAGCCACGAGGCTCGTCCCGAGTAGGACTAGGACTCGTCAATCATTGAACGTCGCGATGGGTATATCACATGACCGAGCCAGCGGTCAGGAGAACGATCATGAAAGCGATTGCTCAAACGCTTCGATGGATGAGTGCTTGCCACCGCCGACACGCGCCAACCTCGGAATTAGGTCGACTGGGCGTCGGAGTGTTTCTGTTGCTTTCGGCCGCGCTGATCACTCCCGTCGCCGGTCAACCGCTTCGCCAAGCCCCAACCACGGGCACGGGGCCGGCTCTCGTCTTCGATCCCCAACAAGCCCAGACGCCTCTGCAAGGGCCTCTTAAGCCGGAACTGCTGCCGTCGTCGACCAGCGTTCCCAGCACGAGATCCACCAACATCGGCACTCCGATTCTCGACACGTTGCTGCGACCGCGGACTTATGGACTCCCGCAAGGCACGGGCGGGCGACTTATCGCGATCGAGCCAACGAGCGATTGGGCGGAGAGCGTCCTCCAACTGCGCCCCGGCATGCCGACCGTACTCACGTATCACATGATTGAAGGAGTCTCGCGGCCACTCACCTTCTCGATTGAATACGATGCGACCGCCGTCGCGAGGCGCAACAATCTCGTTGCCAGCAGCGCGGGCGCGGTGGCTCCGGACGCGGATCCCAAGAACTCGATTTATGGCCGCGACTTGAGCTCGATCCCCAACTTGGTCCTGCACTGCCAACGCGTGATTCGCGAGATTCTGAAGAAGTACGATGCCGCCGGTTTTCAGCCGCTCGACAATCAACTGCGGTTTCGGCTGATCGCTGGCTTTGATGGCAACTCGGCCTACCTCTGGACCGAGCGTGAGATCCACATCTACTACCAGCGCCCCACGCTCGAGATGTTGCACGAGGTTCTGGCTCACGAGATGTTCCACGCCATGCAACATGCCAAGGGATACAACGTCGCGGGCATCATCACTCGTCAGCACTTGTGGTTCGATGAAACGACGGCGGACTACGCGTCGTATTACCTCGTCGGGAGCAAGCCGAACCAAGAGCATGTCACGGCGAAGGCCTCGTACTTTCTCCCATCACTCTTTTTCGGAGAGTACATCAATCTCTCGGAAGAGTTCCGCATGCACGAATACCAGGGGTGCGTGTTCCTGAAGTACTACCTGGAGACGATCCCCGGAGGCTCGGAGTCCGAGAAGTTCGGCAAGCTGTTCGACTTCGTGATGCGGAACTCGGGTTACGGACTCACGGACCTCGAACTGCCGACGTTGATGGATCGCTTCTCGAAGAGCTCGGGTGGATTGTCGCTTGGCGAGATCTACTCGAACTTCGTGAAAACACACGTCTTCCAGGACAGCGATTTCTTCCAGATGAAGGCGGATGCGAGTGACTTCATCTACGACGTGGAACAGGTGACGACCGATTCGCCCGAGAAAGTGGTCTCCCTGTACGCCGCCTTTGAACTCAGCGCGCGGGCCGCCAAGGTATCGGTCGAAGTCGGCGAGGACGAGTCACGCAAGGTCGCCGTTTATGTCTCGAGCGACGCCGAACACTTCACGGTGTGGGGCAAGGTCGCCGATAGCCTGCGAGGCCCAGGAGATATCCAGTCGATCCCGGCTTCGGAGGCAAGCCCGTGGCTGGTCGAGGTCCCCAAGGGCAAGTCGCTCTTCCTGCTCGCTTGCAACGTCGACATCGAGGAACGAGATGGTCTGATCTCCGCGAGCAACGGCGTCGCCGTGACCGTGCGGCTCGCGGATGCCGAGGACCAGATCTTCGCGGAGCTCGACGCGGTGATGGGTGAGTGGATGGCGGCTTCCCAGGAGATTCAAGCGACTCAGCGCAATCTCGCTCCGACCGTGGGCGTCGTCGACGTGGCGGTTACCGCGACACTGATGGACGAGAGCAAACGGCTCAACGAGGAGTTTGCTCGGCGGCTACGAGCGGTCGTGCGCAAACTCAAATGCGTGCCGACGATCGAGATCCAGCCCGACTGGGGATCGAACCTCGAGGAAGTCGAGCCAGGACTATTTCATGCCGACGAGTGGGGCGAGTTCAGTATCGAGCTCGATCAAGTGGTCGCCCTCACCGCCACGGGACCGGAAGCCGCGGTGAAGCGGATCACTCGCAACTTCGCCCTACAACGAGCCGTGACCGATATCGAGATCACCGAAATGGCTCCGCTTGATTCGTTGCGGGGGCGCTGGACCGGTTCGTTCACGATTCGAGAAATGCCGGCTCTCGATGCCTTGGCCCAGGAACCTGTGGACCCGGATGATCCGATCGCGGTCGCCTGCGCGGAAGGGCTGGCCCGCTTTCGAGCTCTCAAGAACCGGGCGTTGCCCGCGGATGCGACCTTCACGCCAGGCGCCGGTTCACGCCCCGGTCAAGAGATCGGGACACTGCGACTGGTCGTGCGCATTCCGGGCCAGGAAGAGGCGCCGGAGCCCAAGGAAGTTCGTTATCGATACGAAGGAGGAGCGTTGGTCGCGACGCTCAGCGATGAAGGCTCGTTCCTTCGCATGCGGGCCAATTTTCGTTGGCGAGACGCTGAGGAAGGAGGCGGTGGTGAATTGTCGGGAGAATGGAACGCCACCGAGTTCGACGCCGAGTCGAATGAATACGTGCCAACGATGAATGGCGTTTGGCGAGTCATCTTGCCGGCCGATCGCTTGCCTCGCCCCGATCAAGTACGGCCAGGTGCTGCTGGTAGCAATCCGCCGAACGCGCCGCCGACACCAACGCCCAATCGTGGTGGACGCTGAACGAACGTCGAGGGAGCCTACGCCGGTCGATGCACCCAATTCTGTACCAATTCGAAGGCGACGGATCGTTCGCGATCGCGACCTACCCGGTCATGCAGGCATTGGGCGCGCTGGTCTTGCTCGTGCTCGGCGGCTTGACACTTCGATCGCAAGTGTCGCTCGGACGAGGCCTGTTACTCATCGGGCTGTTCATCGCGACGATGTACTTGGGCTCGCGACTCGGTTACCGAATTCTGTCGACCTTGGGCGAAGAGCAAGGAGGGGCCACTGGCATGTGGTTGCCTGGCGGCATCCTGTTGGCGCTCCCTACGTTGCTTCTGGTCGGACGTTGGCTGCGCGCGGACCCTTGGTGGCTGGTCGATCATCTGGCTCCCAGCGTGTACCTGTCCGCCGGCATCGCGCGACTCGGCTGCTTTTTCCAAGGTTGTTGCTACGGCGAGCAAACGGAGGGATGGTGGGGCTTGCGATTCCCGAAGTACAGTCCGGCTCACTTGGGCCAGATGAACCACGATCCGCTGGGGTTCCTCTCGCCGCCGGCTCCCGTTCACCCGACCCAGTTGATGGACGTCGCACTGTGCTGGCTGCTCGCGCTCGTTTCGCTTGCGTTGCTTACGGGTGGAGTGGTTCGGAAGCCCGGCTTGGTCGCGCTGGGTTGTGGCACGCTCTTCACTCTGGGGCGAGCTTTCATCGGCACGCTCCGCGCGAGCGATCCCAAATTGCCGACTTGGGCGAACGATGCTCCGTACCTGCCACTCTCGATCGCACTGGTGTTGCTGATCGCCGCGGTGATTCGCTGGAGACACACCAGTGAGTCCCTCGCCGCGCCGGCGTCTATCGAGTGCAAAGACCCTGCATGATCAGGTCCAGGTGAGCCTCACAGAATCGCTGTACGTTGAGCGGCTGGGCCGTGTCGAAGGTCATCTTCCAAACCGCGGCCAACATGACTGGCCCCATCAGCACCGCCGGAAAGCTCTTCGCGAGCGACTCCCGAAACTCTCCCGCCGCGACTCCTCGCTGCAAGATCTGGCCAATCATCTTCTGCGCGTGCTGAATGATCTCACGGTGGTAGAACTGCCCGAGATGCGGGAATCGTTGTCCTTCCGAGATGACGATTCGAATGATCGCTCGACGTTCTTCATTCTCGACGAGCTGGGCATAGACCCTGCGAATGAGCATCTCGAGCAGCTCGCGATTCGTGCCCGGAAACCGATCGACCGAGAGCTTGATGCCGGAGAACATCGGCTTGATGAACTGACGGACCGCCTCCTCGAACAACGCTTCCTTGGTTTCAAAGTAGAGATAGACCGTCCCCTTCGCGGCCCCGGCTCGTTTGGCGATCGCGCTGATCGTCGTGTGGGCGAACCCCTGTTCGCCAAACAGATCGATCGCCGCGCGGAGAATCTCCAGCGGACGTTGTTCCTTGCGGCGTTTGGGAGCTGGCGATGAATCGGACATTGGCGTGAGAGCAGGGGAGTAGGAGAACAGGAGAACAGGAGAACAAGTGAGCGGGAGAGCAGGGGTGAGGTTGGCTCTTGACGCTTACTGACCCGTGGGTCATTATGAGAGCTCGACCAGGGAGTCAGCAATGGAGCGTTCGACTTTTGGTGAGAAAACTAGGTCGAACCTTCATTCCGACGGAGCGACTCTTTCGAGCATCCACCTCGCTTGGTTTGTGATGCGGAGCAGCGACCGATGACCGACGAACTTCCCTTGCAAGTCGTGCAGCGCGGCGAACCCCCACGCGGCACGCCGCCCGGCTCCCCTTGGCCCATGCGCGTGGGATTCGTGTTGCTCCTCGCGATTCCGATCGGTCTCGCCGCCTTCTACTGGCAACGGAATCCAGCGTCGGGTTCCTCCCCCGGTGCCAACGCGAACAACGAAGCGGCCGTGGATCCACCGCCGAGCGCCCGGTCGGTTTTCGCGCTCGGCGTGCTTGAGCCGCGTGGTCGCGTGATCTCGGTCGCCGCCCCCAGCGGTACCGGTGAGTCGCGGATTGAATCATTGCGAGTCGATGAAGGCGACCACGTCCTGATGGGCGATATTCTCGCGGTGCTCGATAATAAGGAACGGCTCGAAGCGGCGGTCAAAGTCGCTCATGACCGAGCCGAATCGGCCAAGCGGGCGATCGACCGCGTCGTTCTCGAGACCAATACCAGTCGAGAACAATTCGCGGCGACGGTCGTGGCCGCGGAAGCTCGACTCGCGACCGCTGAAACAACCTTGGAGCGCCAACGCGGATTGCGAGCCGGTCAAGCGACAACCCAGGAACAACTTGATCAAGCCGAAACCGAGGTCACCACGCTCCAGGAACAATTGCGCGAGGCCCAAGCCCAACTCAAACGATTCGAGCAACCCGAGCAGGGTGAACTCGTCGACATCGCGCTCGCTCGCCTTGATTGGGTCGCCGCCAGTTCCCAACTCGAGCAAGCCGAAGCGGAGTTGGAAACGGCGTTCGTGCGAGCTCCCTCCGATGGCACGATCCTGCGGCTCAACTTGCGAGTCGGCGAACGCATTGGTCAGACTTCCTTGCTCGATATGGGCGAAACCTCCCAAA
This sequence comes from Planctomycetales bacterium, assembly GCA_020426595.1. Lineage (GTDB taxonomy): Bacteria > Planctomycetota > Planctomycetia > Pirellulales > Pirellulaceae > UBA11682. The sequence continues at coordinate 6,494 of JAGQPS010000038.1, read as the reverse complement.
TGCTCGCGCTGGTCGAGGTGTATGAAGCCGAAGTGCCGCGTGTCCGGGTCGGCGGGCAGGTCACGCTAACCGCGAGTCCGCTCGAACAAGCGCTCCAAGGGACGGTGACCTCGATCGGCCAACTCGTGCGGAGACAGGAAATCGTCGAGAGCAACCCCGCGGCGACCACGGACGCGCGCGTCGTCGAGGTGTGGGTGGAGCTGGATGAGCCTTCGTCGGCGCTTGCGGCTCGCTATGTCAACCTGCAGGTTCGCGCGGAGTTTCACCCATGACCTTCGTGCTGACCTGGTTGATCGGTCGGCTCCCCATCGGCTGGCTCCAGTTGCAGCACAACCGGACTCGGCTTCTCTCGGCCGTGGGTGGAGTGACCTTCGCCAACGTGCTGATCTTCATGCAGCTTGGTTTCATGGGGGCGTTGTTTGAATCGAGCGTTAAGGCTCACCGCAGCTGGAACGCCGATATCGTCATCGCCAGTTCGGACTTTCGCTCGATTCGCGAACTCAATCCTCTCCCTCGCGCTCGCATGTTCCAGGCCCTCGCCGTCGACGGAGTCGCCGAAGCGGAGTGCTTGTACGTGGCTCCGAAGACTTGGACCGATCCCGAGACAGGGGACACGACGACGTTTCGCGTGACTGGGGTCAGGCCCGACGCCCACGCGTTCAAGGACGAGCGCATTCAGTCGCAACTCCACCTGCTGCGCGAAGGCGATGTCGGACTCGTCGACGAAGGTTCGCGACAATTCAATCCACACATTTCGGAGAACATCGCTCGGGACGGAGTGCATCAGGTCGAGATCGCGGGCCGGCGACTTGAACTCCGGGGGTTGTTTCATCAGGGCGCCTCGTTCGACGCGGACGGAGCCTTGGTCGTATCGGATCAGACCTTTTTCCGCATGCTGCCGCAGTTTCGCGCGGGTACGCCAAGCTTCATTTTGGTTCGATGCGACGCTGGCGCGGATGTCGAGCGAGTGATGGCCGATATCAACGCGTCGTTCTCCGAAGCCGACGCGCGGGCATTCACCATGGAAGGAATCGTGCGAGCCGAGCAGTCGTATCAGCGTCGACAAACGCCCATCGGTTTTGTCTTCTCGTTTGGCATCGTGATCGGATTCATCGTCGGACTCGTGATGGTCTACCAAGTGCTAACCACCGATGTGCAAGACCATCTCCCGGAGTATGCGACGTTCAAGGCGATCGGCTATTCGTCGTGGTACTTCCTGTCGGTTGTCTTCGAGGAGGCGCTGAGTTTGGCGACGCTTGGTTTCTTTCCGGGGTTGATGATCTCGCTCGTCCTTTATCACGTCGCCGCCGAGGCGACGGCGCTCCCAATCACCATGCCGTGGACGCGTCCCCTCATGGTGTCCGGATTTACTTTGTTGATGTGCACGATCTCCGGAGCCCTAGCGACTCGTCGACTGGCTCAAGCCGATCCGGCTGACCTGTTCTAAGGAAAGCACTCGTGGGACCTGCCTCGACTGATTCGCCTCGCATGCTCGCCGATTCACCGCACAGCGTGCCGGCCATTGAAACGCGCGGTCTCTGTCATTCGTTTGGTGGAGGCGAGGCGAAACTGGAAGTGTTGCATTCCATCGATCTGAAGATCGAACGTGGCGAAGTCATCATCCTGATGGGTCCCTCGGGGTCGGGTAAGACCACGTTGCTCACGCTGGTGGGATGTTTGCGGAGCGTGCAAACCGGAAGTGCCAAGCTACTCGGTCAGGAACTACTCGGCGCCGATGAGCGGCACCTGATGAACATGCGGCGTCATCTCGGGTTCATCTTTCAAGCTCACAACCTGCACAACAGTTTGTCAGCGCTACAGAACGTCCGCATGGGACTCGAGGTTCACGGTCGAGCCTCGCTCAAACAATGGCGAGTCGCCTGTGAGAACACGTTGAAGCTGGTGGGCCTAGGTGACCGACTCCACTACCTCCCCGGCAAGCTCTCCGGGGGACAAAAGCAGCGAGTCGCCATCGCGCGGGCCCTGGTTGGCAATCCGGATGTCGTGTTCGCTGATGAACCGACCGCCGCGTTGGATCGTGCGACCGGTCAACAGGTCGTCAGCCTCTTGCGGCGCCTCGCGGATGAACGCAAGACGACCGTCTTCATCGTGACTCACGATCACCGCATCCTCGACTACGCCGATCGAATCGTGAGAATGGAAGAGGGCCGTATCATCGACAGTACCACGGCCGTTCAAGACCTCGCCGAGTAATTCAATCCGACGACCGTCGCCACCACACTCCGCGCGCTCCACCGTCGTCGACTACGCTCGCCACGCCTCGATGACTCGCCCGCGCACATCGGTCAGACGGTAGTCGCGGCCGCCGAAGCGATACGTCAGCCGCTCATGATCGATGCCAAGCAAATGCATAATGGTGGCATGCAGGTCATGCACCTCGACGGGGTCTTCCACCGCCTTGTAGCCGAACTCATCCGTGGCGCCATGGGCCATACCACCGCGAACGCCTCCACCCGCCAACCAAGCCGTGAATCCGAACGGATTGTGATCTCGCCCGTCGGAGCCTTGGGCGAACGGTGTTCGACCAAACTCGCCCGACCAAACCACGAGGGTTTCGTCAAGCAAACCATGCCGCGCGAGATCGGTGAGAAGCCCAGCGATCGGCTGATCAACGGCCAGCGCGTTCTTCGAGTGATTATCGCGCAGGTCCGAGTGAGCGTCCCAGCGTTTGGCGCCGTGCGAGCGAGGACAGGTGAGCTCGATGAAGCGCACGCCTCGTTCGATCAAGCGCCGAGCGACCAAACATTGCCGACCAAACGATCGAGTCGCGCCAAATTCGGCTTCCATGCCGTACAGGCGCTGGGTCTCGATCGTTTCATCGGTCACGCGAGTCGCTTCGGGAACACTGGCCTGCATTTGAAAGGCGAGTTCCTGATTGCGCATCGCCGCTTCCACGCCATCGGGCATGCCTCCCAATTCGGCGGAACGAGCATCGAGCAATCCCACCGCCGCCAACTTCCGCCGTTGAGCCTCCTCAGTCGCCTCCCAACGTTCGACATTGGCGAGCGCGGGCTCGCGATTCTGAAACAACGAAGCCTGAAAGGTCGCCGGCAAGAATCCGGCTCCAAAACAATCGACGCCTCCCGATGGAATTAGGCCTCCATCCAACACGACATAGCCCGGCAAGTCTTGGTTCTCGGACCCGAGACCGTAGGTCGCCCAAGCGCCCATGCTTGGGCGTCCCGACATGCCGTGCCCCGTGTGCAGAAAGTAATTGGCCGCGTTGTGTTCCGAGAAGTTGGAGACCATCGAACGAACGACGCAAAGTCGATCGACTTGTCCGGCCACATGCGGAAAGAGCTCGCTCACCGGCAGCCCGCTTTCACCGTATTGGCGAAATCGCCACGGACTTCCCAATGTCGCGCCGTTGTTCTCGAACTGCGTCGGCTCCGCCCGCATCGCGAATGGCCGACCGTTGTCTCGGGTCAATCGAGGCTTGGGATCGAACGTATCGACTTGCGAGACGCCTCCATCCATGTACAGAAAAATGACATTGCGAGCGCGCGGTGATCGGTGAGGCCGCGCGGTCGAGTCCGGCTGGACCTCGTCGGCTCTCGACGTCGCATGCGAAGCATGACTGAGAGCCGCGAAGGCGAGTCCGCCAAAACCAAGCGACGCTTGACTCAGGAGGCGGCGGCGCGAAAGTAGCGGGGCGACCAGCTGATTCGCCGCACGGTTACCAGACATATCGAAACTCCTTCTGCATCACGATGACATGACACAGGTCGACCCACGCCAATCGCTCGGCATCCGCCAGTCGTTGGTCTTCGTAATGCCGCCGCTGTCGCTCGAGAAACTCGATCAGTTCACGAGTCTCGGCTTCTCGGGGCACGCGGGCCAAGGCTCGCAAGTAGAGCTCCTCGATCCGCTCCGCATCGCTTGCCCCTTCGATCCCGAGCAAACCATCGGCACATCGCTGGACGTGCAACGTGACGAAGGGATCATTCATCAGTGCGAGGGATTGGGCCGGCACGTTGGAGTCGTTTCTGGCTCCGACTGTCGAATCTGGGATCGGAAAGTCGAACGTGATCATCCACGGAGAAAGAAAGTTGCGGCGCACCTCGAGATAGACCGAGCGGCGACGATCACCATCCAACGGTCCGCTACCGATGCCTCGAGTCCCCAACCAAAACGGGTCTCCCATGAATGGTGTCAAGTGCGTCGGCACCGAAGGGCCGAACGCGCGGCCGTCGAGCGCATCCGACATGACGAGGATGTGGTCGCGTAGTGTTTCTCCCTCCAACCGCCGCACGCGCTGGACGTGAAGCCAATCATTCGCCGCGTCGAGTTGGTCGGCCAGTGGACTGGCCGAAGTCGTTGACATGGCGAACGTGCGGGACAAACAGAGATCGCGCACGAGTTGTTTGAGTGACGCGTCGTGCTCGCGAAACCGGACGACCATCCAATCCAGGAGTTCCGGGTGAGTCGCGGCCCTCCCCATCGCCCCAAAATTGTCGACGGTTGGCACGATGCCACGTCCAAACAAATGGGCCCACACGCGGTTGACCCATACGCGATGAGCCAGCGGATTGTCGGGTTTGGCCATCGCGGCCGCGAGAGCCAACCGCGAACGCCTCGCATCGGCCTCGGTCTCGTAGACACCGGGAAGCGCCGACAAGAAGCCGCACTCGACTTGCTCCGCGGGCTGCCGATGATTTCCCCGCACGAACACGTGGCTCGGCTCAGCCGATCCCATCGTCATCGTCAATGCTCGGAGTGGCGCGACCCGAGCCGCCGATTCGGCTTCAAGCTGCCGCGCTGCGATTGCCCGCCACGGTGCAGGTCCGTCGGGACGTTCCCACAAACCTCGCTGATCGACCCAACACCAAAACGATGCCGCGGTTCCATTTTGCGATTCAAGCCATGCACGACGGCTTTGGTTCAATCGTTCGCCCAATCCTCGAATCCAGTCCTCGCGTTCGACTTGGCTGTCGACCGTCCGTTCCAAGACTCGATTGTCGACGGCGTGATCGATCATGACGGCGCGATCCAGGGCGACGAACCCGTCTCCTTCATCGATCAGCTCGAGGTAGACCGGCAGGCCAACGTACCGTTTGATGTCGGCATGGAGCTGTCGCCACTCCCACCGACCATTCGTGTTCACGTCGAAGAGCGTCTCGGTAAACAGCAGTGGATTGACCGGACGCAGCTCATAACGACAGATCACAAGGCGGACCTTGCCACGGTGCCCCGCCACTCGCAGCCTCAGGCTGTCATGAGTCAAGGTAAAGGTCGGACTTCGCAGGACTCCGCTCAGCGGCTCGGAGATCAATCCGCTATGAGCCAACCGCGCATCGGCCGCGCGTGGCATCCCCAAGTGCCAAGCCCAAGCGGGAGTCGCCGACAGCGCCGATTGGAATGCTTGTCCACTCTCGTACCATTCGCTTTGGTCGTCGAACAACTCCACGGCTCCGTCTGGAGTCACGGGAACCGACAACGACGGCGACTCCTGATGCCGCGTCCAAACAACGCGAGGCGCCTCGCGATTCGCCCCATCATGAGCATCCCGCAGTGGGTGCAACGGATGGTCGGGCCTCGCCGTGGATCGATCAATCAGTGCCACCACCCATGACAGCAGCAACTCGGGATCGAGCCGATGTTTCCTAGCGATGGCGTCGATCGAGCCCGGCAGCGCGTACGGTGTGGGCTCGTTACTAAAGACGATTTGATCGACATTGACGTGTCCCCAACCGAACGGGTCGGCATCAATGATATCGATGCGAGCCGTTTGCCCTAGCCAGGGACGCACGTCCCAAACGACCGGCTCCAGCAACTCGTTCTGCAAGCCGCTCGTTGATAGAACCTCCTCGCCATCCACAATCAGCGCCACGCGAGCCAAACCGCTCAGCGAGCCTCCCCCGACTCGCATCTGGACGAACTTGCGATCAATCGTGAACGTAGGCGAACGAAGAGCTCCAAGGGCTCCATCTCCGCCCGAAAAACTATTCGCCAACCGTTTCCCGACGTAGCCACTCACGGGCAACTGACCGGGATAGCTTCCTTCCACCGGCTGGTCGCCGAACGCGGTCCCTTCGCGTTCCCACGGCTCATAGCTATCCGCCTCGAAGTCCGCGAACAACCAATCGGGTTCGACTTCGTTTCGCGGGTCGGTGCCGTCACCATCCGCCTCGAGACACTCAAGCGCGGCGAGCACATAACGAACCACTTGATCACCTGGCTCGGTCGTTTCGCTAAACGAGGCGACCCACTGATCGGAGACCTCCGCGCGAAGCTCAAGCATGTCGCTGACGGCCTGTGTCAGTTCACCGTTGGGATCGAGCCGAGCGATGTCTTGGCGGGCGGTGCGCAGGTGAGCCGCGAGAGCGTAATAGTCTCGCATCGAAATCGGATCGAACTTGTGTTCGTGACAACGAGCACAGCCAAATGTCAGGCCCATGAATGCGACACCGGTGGTGTTGATCTGTTCGTCCAGAATGTCCATCAGCATCTTTGTCTTGTCTGCTTCTGCCAGA
>JAGQPS010000389.1 GCA_020426595.1 Planctomycetales bacterium | reverse complement strand
TAGAAACATTCCAGGAATGGACTGGCGGCTTGCCGTGGAAAAGCAGGGGCTGATATCTCAATTGCTGTTTTCCGCAGCGGTGGCGTCGCTGATGGCCATTGCCATTGACCGTGATAATCGCTTTGTCTCAAGGGAGCTCCGGCGCAAACTCGTGCAAGGAGAATACTGTACGATTGCCCTAGAAGGCTGACTGCCGCGAGGCGACGAGTCCGGCCAGCCCAATCGACGCAGGACAATTTGGAACATGAGGAGTACGTGAGAACAAATCTGGCTCATCGCCCCCCCCCCCCGGAAGCCGATTCGGAGCGTGCCAGATCGGATGAAGGCAACCACTTCCGAGCAAGCCATGCGATGGTTAGTTGCTGGATCAAGGAGCAGATGAACCACGTTCTTATCGGATTGGGTTCCTTCAACATGGCGGCCGTCGAAGACGGCACGAAGACTGCTGAGAACGAGCTACAAACCACGTCGAGTATTCCCAGCGATTGCAAGTCACGAGTGTACCAGCGGGAACACGAGACCGAGAACGCAACGGTCGCGGACAAGGGCAGGCAACAACTCTTGGTCACGCTGGTTGATTTGAAGATTGGATATCGCGTTTGACGACCAGCTAAAGTCGAACTGCGGCTTATGCCACGCTCCGAATCACTCCTGATAGACGCCTTACCTTAATAGATGCGACGCACACTGAACCGGGACAATAGGAGAATGCCCACGTCTCACCGACGGCCAACAAAGTCTCGTGGAATGGAGATACACCTCTCACGATCCCTCTGCTCCAATTAACGCCTAAACAACGAAAACACAACGGCCTACTCCGCTATTTCGTCGCCAAGGCGTCGGCCATCGTCAAGGCGGCCTGGTGCGAACACGCCTTTTACGTCGACCTGCTAAGCAACCGCCCACGAAAACACCTAGGCTATTGCGATTATTGCGCAGTGTTCAATGCCAAGACTGCGTTGCAATTAAGACCTGAGTTCTCGGTTTCCTTAGCGTGTCGCAAGGTGCTCGCCATCGGATTGGAAGCATGCGCGTCCGAGCCTTGGACCTTGGTCCGTCCCCTAGTGTCATTTTGATCCCTAAAGGAAACTAGCGTCCCTGCAAGTCAAGCGTGAGATCCGCATGCAAGGCCTGCAGATAGGGCGGAGGCGTAAATAGCATGAATGCAATCGCTAGGCCGACTGACCTATCAACCTTGACTTGCAGAAACGGCTTCACGCCGTAACCTGGAAACCTTGCGTTCGAATCCAACCGGTTTCCACTGCTCCAAAACCTACTTTCAGTATCCGGGTCCGCCATGAACTTACAACACCAACGCCGGTTCTCTCTACTCACTGGCCTGCTCGCTATGACCCTAGTCCAAGCCATGCGAACATCGCATGGCCTTGCAACAGACATAGTTGAGCAAGCTACATTTGACCGATCGCCTGCCGAGACCTCGAAGGTCGTAGAGGCCAAGATATGCGATACCGGTTCATTCGCTCTCCTAATACTGCATGCAGAGGATTCGGCCGTAAGGTCATGTGAGATCTACGAACTTAACGGGCAAAGTGCTACGCCTCGCATAGTAAATGACATACCCGCCAGCATCGCAGAGGCCGTGATTGCGCCACAAGGCGATTTGCTAGCAGTATTGGCAAAGAAAAGTGAGGGCGAGGAATCAGCGGTGCACATTTTCGACATCGGGAACGATCAAGAGCTCTCTTGCTTTTCCGTTTCTCCCTATTTGTCAAGCAACGAAATGACATTTTCTCGCAACGGACGAGAGCTATATATTAGTGAACGAGCTTATGACATTGCATCTGGCACAGAGATCTGCTCGCCCCTCGAGACAACCACATTCACATCCGATGGTTGGGGCATCCTAGGCCAAGTCAACGCCGACGATAATATCTGGACTCTGAGCGGGGACGGTCGAAACGCAACGGTTTGGAATAGGCGGTTGGGCACTCTGATGTTCAGCTTGGATTTCACAACACTGAATTCCGCATTAGTCATAAACCAAAATGGAACGACAATCTCTGGATATGGGCGGTTGACAAACGATCAATACGGCTTCGGGATTTGGGACGCATCCTCCGGAACGCTGCGGCAGTGGATCTCGTCGGAAGCTCTAGCTGTCAGTTCAATTATAGAGCCAGACAGACCGATCGCAACGTCCTGCCGCTCAGTTGCAGTTCGAAATGGGCTATCAATTCGAGTGGCCACCGAACGAAATGGCGAGTTTGTTGTCCAGGACCTTCAGACGGACCACCTTGCCGAGGCGTTGGGCTTCTCCAACGATGGACGTTTTCTGCTAGTGGCATACACTGATAGGTCAGTTCACCTTTATGCGGTTACGGAAACATCCACGGACGACATGCGTCGGATCGGCAGATTCGACAGGTTCGGCGACAGCCTGCCGCGGGCCGCGATTAGCAGGCTTGGAGAACCAAGAATCTGCCATTTGTCAGAAGTTGCAACGCCTATCCCCGAGTCTGTCGCCGCATATTCAACCAGCGGCGACCGGTACACATTCTTCAATGTGGAAACTGGCGAAGTATACTCATCACGCGGACATCATAACCCGACCTTCACACCGATCGCCTTCCTTAAGGGTGGGCTATGCGCAATTCCGAATGACTGGGACACCCTGATTTTCGACTGGCGAAACGGCAAAGAGATAGCTAGGCACCCGCATAAGTGGAGAAATGGCTGGGATTTCATATCAGTCGCTCTCGGAGGCGCTTTTTATGACGCGCGGAGAGTCAGGGTTTGTGCATCGCCTTCCGCTTTTACAGTCGCGACTGTATACGAGAATGGTGACATACTCGTTATCGATGCCCTTTCTGGAGCTCAAGTCGCCCAAGGGAGAATTGATTTCAATTCCGAGGAATCTGATTATGTGTTCGATCCAACAATCATGGAATGGCGCGCCGACCGGGGACTCCTCGTTCTAGCGGATGAGTTTTTGCTTTACGTGTTACGAGAACAAGCAGGAAGCCTTCAAACCGTCTGGTCACGGTCGGACGGCGGATTCTACAAGATTGGTATCGATGATGCGAATGCGACGGCGGTAATTACGTGCGGTGGTGTCTATCGATCTTTTGACCTGGACACAGGAAAGGAGAACTGGTCAAGAGACCTCCCAATTTCCTCTCACTTAGGAATGGAAATCGCTTTCACTGACTTTGGTTGGGAGGTTTGCTGCCTGGATTCTCGGCGCGAGACTCTACTCTTTATAGACGCGATCTCCGGCAAACAAAATAGCGTTATCGAACCCAACCTTCAACACGGAGGTCGGATTGACCGATTTCGCGTTTCAAAAGACTTTAGTGTGATTTCGATACTCTCAGGACAGAACGTGAAGTTTTACGACAGATTTGGAAAGGAACTCGGAGAAGGAGGACCAACACAACACAACCAAGCGGTAAGGTGCGTGGCATTTTCGCCGGACTCGAGGCGGCTTGCCTCCGGGGGGGAAGGAGGGGAGATACTTGCTTGGGGCCCCCAAGGCACGCCGGTTGACCTCTGGCGGTTAGGGAGCGATCCGGTGGAATCGCTTCTTTGGAGGTCGAGTACCGATCTGATTGCCGTGACATCTGTAGGCTCCGTGTTTTCGCTTCATAATGCGGGAGTCCACGCACCGATCTTCCAGAGCGAAGCCCCGTTCGTGTGTGAGCAGGCCGCACTGAATTGGACCGGCGATAAGGTGTATATTCTTGGGTCGCGGTCGGAGCTTCTCGAAGTCGACATTTTTACTGGATGTGGTATTGGCATTTTATTTGGAACGGAACAGCCTTTGCTGGCCGCTCATCTTGATGATTTTGGAAATACACGAGTCTTTCCGAGTGACGAGCCTCTAGATGCTATCGCAAGCGACGGGTCCATTCACCCCCGCCTTGATAAGGTTCGTTTGACGGATGAATGCAGCAGCGGTGTGACTTCTTCATCTGGCAGCTACGTGGCATGCGCAAGAGGGACTAGGACGGCACAAAAGTCTCTATTATGCCGTACAACCAACTCGACCTGGGGGTTTTCCAGGTCTCTTTCCCCATGGGTCCGTCGGAGCGAGCATATTTCATCGCTTTCGTTTTCCTCTCACGAGGAGCTTCTCTTGGCCGGAACTTCGCAGGGGCATGTCTTCTTAGTACTCCCGGATGAAGGTTCAATAGGTTTCATGGTTGCCGGACATCTTGGAGCAGTGAATGCCTTCGCGTTCTCGCAAGACGGAAGAGTACTCGCTACGGCGAGCGACGACTCAACAATCCTTCTATGGGACCTGGAGACCGTGCGGCGATCGATGCGTAACGACTGACGCTGGTCACCCGCGCGGGAAAAAGACGCCTGAACAAGGTCGCGCGGTACAAAACGACTGAACAAGGTTTCGACCGGCAGTATCTGGGGCCGAAGTAGCAAGACGTCAGTTGAAAACTGACCTCAACCCTCTGATCGACTGCGGCGGAGAGCGAGTGCAGGGTCCCGCGCGGTACAAAACGACTGAACGTGGTTTCGACCGGCAGAATCCACGGTCATAGTGGCAAGGCAGCAAACGAAAAC
>JAGQPS010000388.1 GCA_020426595.1 Planctomycetales bacterium | reverse complement strand
GAAAGCCGTTCTTCAATCCGAGAAAGTCCCACCGGTGCCATCCCACCGGCCGAAACAAAAAACGGCGGGCGCTGGGTGGTCCCCAACACCCGCCGAACGTTCGTCGGCTAGGCCAACTCGGCGCGGACCTTCTCCAGCAGAGCCTTCGTGGCACGGATGCCCTCGAACTCGCTGATCTTGCCTCCCTCGTACTCGATGCCGACATAGCCGTGATAGCCGGCTTCCTTGACGATCCCCATCATCTTCAAATAGTCGGTGTGGATCTCGTTGCCGGCCTCGTCGAAGTCGTGGCTCTTGGCGCTGACCGCCTTGGCGAACGGCATGAGTTCGGTGACGCCCTTGTACCGGTCGTACATCTCGTCGCCCGAGACTCGGAAGTTGCCAAAGTCCGGCAGCGTACCGCAGTTGTCGAGCCCCACCTTCGAGATGGTGCCGGCGAGCCACTGTCCGTTGCTCGAAAGGCCGCCGTGGTTTTCGACGATGACGTTCAGCCCGTGCTCGGCCGCGAATTGGCTCAGCCGACGGAGACCATCGGCGGCTCGCTCTTGTTGCTCCTCGAAGCTCCCGCTGCTCGACGCGTTGACTCGGATCGAGTGACAGCCGAGGAACTTGGCCGCCTCGACCCAACGGTAATGATTCTCGACCGCGCGGGTCCGCCCTTCCTCGTTGGCGTCGCCCAAGGCTCCTTCCCCGTCGATCATGATCAACAGCGTCTTCACGCCGAGGTCCTCGGCTCGAGTCTTCAGTTCGGTGAGGTACGCCTCATCCCGAGCCTTGTCCTTGAAGAACTGATTGACGTACTCGATCGCCTCGATGCCGAACTCCTCCTTGGCGACCTTGGCGAAGTCCTTGTTATCGACCTCGCCGCCGAAGATCGCCTTGTGGAGCGACCATTGAGCCAGGGAGATATGGAACCACTCCCCCTCGGTCGCGAAGGCGGGCAGGGATCCCGTCGCCAGAGTCAGCGAACCGGCCGCGACCGCCGCGCTCGTCTTGAGGAAGTCTCGTCGATGTGTGCGCACCATGATCATGTCACCTTGAAAATCGATCTCCTGGCCGCCACTCGCGACCAACCCTCGCGAACAAGGCCCACGACGACCTTGAGCTGACTCCTTAGTATACGAACCCCACCCACCCCCATCGAGACTCCCGGCGGGCGGGAATCGCCATGTGCCAGCGAGCCCAAGTTCTTGACCTGGGGACTTGCCGAGTCCGCGGAACCGAGTCCGTTGGCGCGGCGGGTTCGGCTGACGAAACTCCCGTCGACTCCGATCGAGCCGATTGGGAAAATGCCCCGATTGCTCCTCCGCCGAGGCGAGCACTGCCGTTTCCTCCAACAACTTCCCCTCGCTTGCCAAAGCCACCTCGGACACCGGCCCAGGGCAAGCCGCAACTGGACACTCTGGTAACCCTCCAACACTCGAACGTGCACAAAAACTAGGCAGGCAATCGACTGCACGATCCGAGGCACTCCTGCACAATCGATTTGCACACCAACCGAGCATTGACGTAAGTGCAAGCAGAATCGAGGGATACAGCCGAAAAGTTGACAGCACTTAATGATGCTGGCGTTCGCGGAGCCATTTCGATTCAAGGGGGAGCGAGGCAGCGGTGGGTTGCCGAGTTGACTCCGATGGATCGAACCCTGTGAGGCAAGCCGCGACAGGCTCGTAGGTGAAAATGGAGTGCTCGAGATGGAAACGGCGACGGTTTACTTGTCCGAAGAGAAGCGACGACAGGCCCTGGATGCGGCTCATCAATTGTTCATGACCGGTCCGGACTGGCTCACCTTCTTCCGACGGACCTTGGGGATCGACGGAACGGTCCGACAGCTCTTCCCGGGTCAGGAAGAGTTCGTGGCGTTTGAGCGGACCGAGGAGTACAGCCAGATTCAACAGATGGTCACCGCGTTGCGGGCCCTCAAGAAGAATCCGTCGCAGAGCGCCGAACCGACTCGAGTCATCACCGTCCGCCTCCCCAAGAGCGTTCACGAAGCTCTCCGTGCCGAGGCCAACGATCACGACATCAGCATGAACTGGCTCTGCATCGCCAAGCTGCTGCAGGCCTTCCAAGACGACAACCTGCCGACCCCTCCGGGACCGGTTCGCAAGAAGCCCACCGGCTCCCCCCAGCTCAAGGTCGTCAACGGAGCGACCACCGAGACGGTGCCGTACCCGATCGGCCCCACGGGAGTCCCCTACCGACCGCAAACCGCTACCAACCGACTCGATGGCAATCACTCGGTCCCCGCGCCTCACGCGGCGTTCGGATCGGCTCCGATTCGGATCAACCCGCCCTACCCGGGCACGAACAATCAGTAGTCCGGAACCGGTCGGCCCATGCCGGGGGACGGCCAGCGGTTCGTGCTCGGTAGCCAAGCGAGTAGCGAGTAGCGAGTAGCGAGTAGCCCCCTAGGAACCCCGACGCGTCAGTGAGGGATCCCTCGCTGGCCAAGTCGCGGAACGTCATCCGGTCGACGTTTCCAGCCGCCGCGTCCCTCGCGGCGAAACCACCAAGGTTCCAACCTTGGATCACTTGCCACGACACCGGCCGCCCACGGCCGGGCGTGGCCGGTCCATGCGATCACCTACGAGGCGGCGAGGGGAGGTTCTTCACGGGCCTCCCTTCGCCTCTCTTCCTTGACTAGGCGGTACCTTCGGCCCAGCTCTTGGTTCTCTCTGGGCGGCGTCCCCGAATTGGTCGCACCGGCCGATTCCTCTTTCTATAATGCCGCTCTTCGTTTTGGCGTCCTGTCATCCCTGCCCTACTCCCTTTCCGAGAGGACCCCCGCGTATGTCCGGCTCCACGCGCATCAAATTGATGGCGATGATGTTTCTCCAGTTCTTCATCTGGGGAGCCTGGCTGCCTCAGAGCTTCGGGTTCTGGGAAGGCTCGCTTGGCTTCAAGGACTGGCAAGCGATGGCGCTCGATTTCTGCTTTCCCATCTCGGCCATCATCGCGATGTTCGTGGGCAACCAACTGGTTGACCGCATGTTCGCCGCCGAGAAATTCCTCGCGGTGAGCCAGTTCATCGGCGGACTCGCCATGCTTGGTTTCGGCTTCCTGGCGCGCATGGCGTTCACCGGCGACAACCCGGAGACTCCATCGTTCTGGATGTTCCTCGCCTTGATGGCCGTGCATTGCTTCTTCTACGTGCCCGGCATGTCGGTCACCAACGCGATCCTGTTCGCGCACGCCACCGATCCGAAGAAGGACTTCGGACCGATTCGACTCTTTGGCACCATCGGCTGGATCGCGGCGGCGTGGCCGTTCATCTTCATCTTGACCGACTGGGACAAGGTCGCCGCGGCGCAAACCGAAGGCTTCATCGGCTGGCTTGGCGCCGCCATGGGTTCGCCGCTCGATGGCAACGCTCTCAACCTCGGCAAGACCTGGACCTTCATCACCGCCGGCATTGCTTCGTTACTCCTAGCCGGTTTGAGCTTGGCGCTGCCACACACGCCGCCAGCCAAGGCCGAGAAGCAAGGCGAATCGCTGGCTTTGGTGGAAGCGTTCCGCTTCCTCGGCAAGCACCCGTACTTGATCCTGTTGTTCATCGTCACGGCGATCGACGCCACGGTGCACGACGGCTTCTTCTTCTTTGGCTTCAGCTACATTGGCAAGATCGGTGTGCCGCAAAACTGGGTCCAGGCCGCCATGACGGTCGGCCAATTGGCCGAGATTGGCACGATGGCGTTCCTCGGATACGTCTTGTCGCGACTCGGTTGGCGTTACACGCTGGCCATCGGAGTCTTTGGGCACGCGGCTCGGTTCCTGGTTTGGGCAGGTATCTTCGCGGCGAGCGACAGCCTGGGTAGCGCGGGGCCGTGGTTGGCCGTGGGCATCAATGTGGTGCACGGCATCTGCTACGCGTTCTTCTTCGCCACGCTGTACATCCTGGTCGACATCGCGTTCCCGAAAGATGCGCGAGCCAGCGCCCAAGGATTGTTCAACTTCCTGATCTTCGGACTTGGTCCTATCGTGTCTCGGTTCGTCTGGCGATACATCAACGGCATGTACACGACGGAAGTCGAAGGGGTCGCGAAGACGGATTACTCGCTGCTGCTGCTTTATCCAGCCGGCGCGGCAGTCGTAGGAACCGTTTTGCTGCTCCTCTTCTTCCGACCACCTCACGAGATCGAGGAACAAGCCCGCACGGTGAAACCCGAGCATTGACGCTTGGCGCGGCCCAGCCGCCCCACCTTGTACCTAATAAGAACAGGCCCGCATCTCGACAATGCGGGCCTGTTTCGTTGGGTTCATGAGTGGGCGACGATCTTGGCGAATCACTTTCAAGCCAAAGCCTGTATCGCTCTGAGCTAGAGCGTACCCTTGGTGCTCGGAATTCCGGTCTCGCGCGGGTCGATCTCGACCGCCATCCGCAAGCTCCGCGCGAGCCCCTTGAAGATCGCCTCGGCGATATGGTGCGAGTTGCGACCGTGGTGCAACTTGACGTGGATGTTGCCGGGCACGGTGGCGGCGACCGCCTGCCAGAAGTCGATCACGAGCTCGGTGTCGAAGTCGCCAACCTTGGGCGTCGGAAACTCGAGGTCAAACACCCAGT
>JAGQPS010000387.1 GCA_020426595.1 Planctomycetales bacterium | reverse complement strand
AATCCCTCGCTGACGCTTTTAGATGTTGCGAATTCGGCATGGGGCTAGACGGAAGTGTTGGTGGTGTAACGAGTTGATGGCTGGTTTGAGAATTCGAAGAATCCCTCGCTCACGCTTCGGGTTTCCTTGGGTTTTGCCACGCTCTTGGCATGGTCGACTAGGGCGAACCGTGAAGATCGCAACATCAAAACTGGCGCTTCGGGTTTCCTTTGGTTTGCCACGCTTTTGACTTGGTCGACTGGACGAAGCGAGAAAGGTGCGGCATCACGTCTTGGGCGATTGCTAGGCCGCTTTTCGTTTCGAGCCGCCTCGCCGAGTCTCGGTCGAGCGCGTTTCCTTGACGGCGGGGCGCCAGGCATCGCACGCGATCAGCGATACGATTTGTTGTCCCAGGGAATCGATTTCCATGATCAACTGGTCGACTCGGCCGACGAAGAACAGGTAGGCGATCAATGCGGGAATCGCGACGCTCAGACCGGCGGCTGTCGTCAATAGAGCCTGACTAATGCCTCCCGCGATCGCCACTTCGGGACGCACCTGGGCTCCGGCCGCGCCGATGGCATCGAAGGCCTGGATCATGCCGAGCACCGTGCCAAGCAAGCCGAGCAACGGAGTCACGGTGGCGACTCCATTGATCAGTCTTAGGTACTTGCGGAGCGAGTTGGAGACGCGTTCACCCGTGTCGATGATCGCTTGTTCGATCTCGACGCTCGGTCGATCCCATTTCTGGATCGCGGCCGCGAATACTTCGCTCACGGGGCTTTTGTTCTCTTCGCACAAAGCCATCGCCGATTCGGCGTCCAACTGTTCCTCGCGGAGTTGTTCGAGGAATCGCTTCACGAACGGACGTGGGACAATGCGGCCTTTTCGCAGCGCGGTCATGCGTTCAAGGATAAAGACCATCAGCAGAATCGAGCTCGCTCCGATCGGCAGCATGAGCCAGCCACCGTCGCGGATGACTTGCAACAGCGACTTCGACGCCATGATCTTGCCGGTGGTGCCCGCGCCGCGCGTCGCTGGCGACTCGCTAGCGCTATCATCGAGTGCCGAGGTCGGAACGCTGATCGAGGTCGCCGCCGTTCCCTGCTCCTGCGCGCGGAGGGTCGACGAGAGTCCCAGCGAAACGACAAGCAAGGCCGCCAGCCACACCAGTCGTTTCGGATGTCCTAGCCTGCGAGCGATCATCGATATTCCTTCCGCACGGTCCAGTGACGGCGTGCCGTGTTCGCCAACGCGTTGACCGATCCCCTGTCCCGCGGGTTCCGTCGGCGTTCGACGAGGCGCGGGGGTGTACTCGGTTCTTGTGGAGTGGAGTTGGTGGATCATCGGTCAACCGCCTCCGTGTTTCGTCGTGCCATGTTGCCGCCGCCGTTGAGCGACTCGAGCCGCGACGAGGCCTCGGTCGCATACTCGGTGTCGGCGTAGTCTCTTAGTATCTGAGCGTAGAGCGTGATGGCTTGTCGTTGGTCTTGCTTGAGCTCAAAGCACTTCGCCGCTTGCAAGAGCGACGCGGCTTGCCAGCGAGCGAACGGGTAGAGCGTCTTGACTCGTTGGTACGCGGCGATCGCGTCGGAGTATTGCTGCTGGTGAAAGTACGACTCCCCAATCATCCATTGAGCCATGGCGGCCGTTTCGGTCGAGCCACCAATCGGCGAACGGATGACGCGTTCGTAGGCTTCACGCGCGAGCGAGTACTCACCGCGAGCGGCGCGGGAACGGCCCAGCAAGTAGTCGACTTCATGAAGCTGACGGAAGTCGGGGAATCGGTCTCGTGTCGTTTCGCACCAAGTCAGCGCGTCGTCCCAATCCTCTCGCAGCGCGGCGACTTGCCCTAGGCGAAGCGAGACCATGCAGAGCCAGCTGGCGGTCGCTTGGGTTTCATCGTCCCAGAGCGATTGGAATTGTTGCTCGGATGCGGCGAAGTCGCCGAGCCGATATTGACTCTCAGCCGACCAGAAACGAGCCAATCCGTTCCACGAGGACTCGGGAAACTCGGTGGCGAACTGTTCCGATGCCTGGGCAAGCTCGGACCACTTTGCCTCGACGGCCAGGATCTGAATGTCGAGTAGCCCAATCCGTTCCCGCCAAACCAAGGCTTCGTGAGTCGATTGGCTGGCCGATGAGCTCACGGGAGTGGGGCGCGCGATCCGCTGCCACCAATGTCGCGCCGCCTGGGCGTCACGGGCACGCAGCGCGTGATCCGCGAGGCGATAGGCGGCATCTCGGCGATAGGTCGAGTCGGGAAATTCGACGACCAAGGTTTCAAACGCTTGGGCACTGCCGTCGTGGTCGTCCGCCGCCCGTTTGATCCAACCGAGCTGATACAGCGCTTGATCGGCCAAGGGATGATCGGTCGTGGCGGCGATCGCTTCCAACGGCGCGATGAGTTCGCTGGGGTCGCCGAGTCGTGGTTCGCGAACCAACAAGCTGGCCAAACCGATCGTTGCGGCCGCGGCGGTGTCGGCGGTGGCGTGCTTCCCACGCGCGGCTTGATACATGCGAGCCGCCTCGGCGAGATCACCTTGTGAGTCGAAGTGACGTCCCAGTTGAAGGGCGGCTTGAGCGGCGCTCGGATCGTTGGGCGCTTGGTCAACGATTCGCCTCCACCATTCCAGCGCTTCCTGCTGCCTTCCCGCTCGGCGTTCCGTTTCCGCGAGTTGCAGAAAACCGCGCCAGCGCTCGGGACCGGCTGGCGTTTGTTCCACGAGAAGTGTTCGCCAACGGTCGCTCCAACGTTCCTCGCCGTGCGCACGCGCCGCTTCGGTCATGAGTCCGATCGTGGCTCCCACGAGGACGTGGTCGGGATGCAGCTCGAGGTACTCACGCAAGGCTTCATCCGCCTCGGTCCATTGCTCGAGTCGCGCGCGGGCTTGGCACAGGGCCGAACGGACATTGGCGGCTTCGGTCGAAGCGGGATAGCTCGTCAGGAAGGTTTGGGCGTGGTCGCAGAGCAATCGGTCTTGTGTCGGGTCATGCGCCGAGAGCTGATCGTAGGCCGTTACCAACGCGACGAGGATTCCACTGCGCAGGCTATCGGTGTCGTCCCGCTGCTCGAGTGTCTCGAGCACGTCGATCGCCGCCGTCGTTTGTTGGGAACGTAGCAAGGACAAACCCAACAGGTAGGGCACCGCGACTTGCTCCGATGAAATTCGACTCCAGTCCCAACCTCCCGATTCGGCAGGCGGCAGCGCCGAGCTCAGCACTTCGATGGCGGCCGCGTAATCGTGTTGTTCCAGCAAGGCGCGGCCAACGTACTCGCTCACGAGCCAAGCCGCCGATTGCTCGGGTTGTCGCTCCAACGAGCGCCGCCCCAACGCGATGACCGTTTCCCAGGACTCGCGCTCGTAGTGCGTCTCGAGTAAACGCAGCGTCGCTTCCGCGGAGAACTCGCTAGGTGGATCCGAATCGGAGACGAGTCGCCACAGCTGTTCGGCTTCCACTGGCATGTCGTCGCCTTGGCGGATGGCCTCGGCGGCCAGTTCCGACGCGAGTTCGAACTGCAGTCCAGCTCGAGCGACCGAGTCCGTGTGATTGGTGAGCTTGAGTCCGGAGCGGAATGCCTCGATCGCGTGTTGGGGTTCTCCCCGATCGGCTTCCATGCGTCCGAGCAAATACCAACCGCGCGGAGCGAGAGGAGCGGCTCGCTCCGGCTCGAGCAAACGATCGAGTGCCGCCGCGGCCCCGGCGGCATCACCGGTCCGAGACTTGAGGATGGCTAGGTTCAGCAGTGCTTCATCAAATAAGTCGGTGGAACCTTGAAAGCCCACGAACTCGTAGAAGCGAGCCGCTTCGTCGTACAGCGATTGAGCCTCGAAGGAGCGATCCGCGTCCTCCTCAAGACGCCCCAGCGCCTCGAGCGCGCGGCCCATTCCAAATCGACAGCGCTCGGCCAATACGCCAGCTGGGTTCCGCTGGAGAGCCTGCTCGAAGTCTCGGCGCGCCGAGAGCCAGTCGGACGATGCCAACGCGATCTCGCCCCGATAAGTCAGCGCGAAATGGCAGAGCCCGTGCTCGGGGTTCTCCTTGAGAAAGCGGTCCAGCGAGCTTTTGGCGGTCGGCAGGTCGCCATCCAGATAGCGAATCTCGCCGATGCGAAAGGCGAGCTGCGCCGCGTGTCGGCTGGCCGGCCATCGTTGCTCGGCGGTTTCGAATTGTTCCAAGGCGGCGGCGAGCTGTCCTAGCTGCAGCAGCGCTTCGCCGCGAAAGAACGATGCGTCGATCGCACGAGGATCATTCGGGTAACGCTCGAGCAGCTCGCCCCAGGCACGGGCGGCTTGTTCCCATTGCTGCTGTTCGTAGAGGCTCGTGGCAAGCGTATCTTGGTCGTCGTAATCGTCGGCGAAGGCGCCAGTGAAGAAGGGTTCCCCGGAATCAGGGCGCGCGGAAAGGGCGAGCAACGCCCAGACAAGGCTCCAGCAAAGTAGCCCCCGGCCGAAGCTCCAGCAAAGTAAATTGTGCCGGCGCGACAGCATCATCACTCAGCATCCTTGCTGTGATGGCTTGAACTCAAACATGGCTGCAAAAGCCGCGATGCGCCGCGAGCGTGGCAGCCTCGTCCAAACGAGGGCACGCTTTCAAG
>JAGQPS010000386.1 GCA_020426595.1 Planctomycetales bacterium | reverse complement strand
AAGTGCTTCGCCCTACGAAACCAATTCAAAAGCGTGGAAAACCAAAGGAAACCCGAAGCGTGAGCGAGGGATTCTTCGACTTCTCAAACAAGCCGACAACTCGTAGCGCCACCAACACTTCCGTCTAACGGTTTTCTGGAAAGCGCAACATCCAAGAGCGTGAGCGAGGGATTCCTACGATGCCGGCGCGGCATCAAATCTGGTTACGCTATCGACACTTCCACATAGTCACGTCCGAAGGGCGACCTCAAAAGCGCCGGCCCCCTCATCGCGATGATCGTCGATCGTCGCACCCGAATGACTGCCAACGCAGGTTGAAAAACTAGAACCGGCCCGAGTCTTCGCGGAAGAATGACTCGAGCCGGTCCCGGGGTGTGGGTTGTCGCAATCGCGTTTTTTGTCGCGAGGTTGACCGAGCAAACGGCTTCCTTTCCTCAACGATTTCGGTGACTGACGTTCGCGACCTGCTCAGCTAACCGACTCAGCTCCTTAACCGTAATGCTCTGTTCTTCAAGCGATGCCGCGATCGTCGTGGTTCCCTGTGAGACACGGTCCACGGACGAACGAATCTCGGTTGCTCCTGACGCAACCGAATCGATCACTTCCGAGATCGAGGTCACGGTATCCTCAATATTGTCAATCGCCGCTTTGGTTTGCCTCGCAAGGTTCTTAACTTCGGAAGCCACGATCGCGAACCCGCGTCCTGCTTCGCCAGCGCGAGCCGCCTCGATGGTCGCATTAAGCGAAAGGAGGTTGGTTTGATCCGAGAGATCGGTAATTACTTCGATGATCTTGGCGATCTTCGCTCCGCTCTCGCGCAGTTGATCGACTTGGTTCTCCGACTTCTCGCAATGGTCCACTACCGACCGAGTCAAGTGAGCGGAGCGTTCGACGCTTTCCGCGATCTCGGCGATCGCTGCTGAGATTTCGGTGGAGCTGGATGCGACCGCCTGGGTCAAGGCTCGCGATTCCTTTTCAAGCCGCTCCTGCTGCGTAATCAATGACCAGGCCGCCACGAATCCAAGCAATTCCCCATGGTCGTTGCGAACGGCTGAAGCTGTCAACGAGAGTCTCTCGTCGCCGACACCAATCACAGCGGAGTGCGGTTGATTGCCAAGTTGAGCCAGAATTCCCTCGACACGTCGCGGATCCTTATGCATTCGGTCGATGGAGATTCCAAGTAACTGATCCGCCTTGACCGGAAGCAAGTGCTCTATAGTCTGCAATGTCGCTTTCGATCGCCCGTTCATGTATCGCAATGTGCGACTCGCATC
Source organism: Planctomycetales bacterium (assembly GCA_020426595.1). Lineage (GTDB taxonomy): Bacteria > Planctomycetota > Planctomycetia > Pirellulales > Pirellulaceae > UBA11682. Next base: position 3,309 of record JAGQPS010000386.1, on the reverse strand, counting down.
CGCATACATCACGTTGATTGGCATCGCATCGAGCATCGCGACAGCGATATCAAGCGTGAGATCGCGTAGGCGCTGGGGCGACTGCGGCTCGACCTGTCGGGGAACCGAGAAGTTGGCGATCCACTCGACATCGCTCTTTGGCAACACAAATGGCGACAAGACAAAATGGATCTGTTGACCTTCTACTCGCCAAACACCTTGTCGCGGCAAGGCGTCTCGATGGTGAGAGTATGCCTGACGCGAAGGACCATCGGCCTCAAAGGTCTTTCCGACAAGAGAATCGCGAGTTTCGGTTCGGCTCGCGAACTCTCGAAGCTCGGCGGACGAATATCGAATCACTCCGTGTCCATCGAGCAATAGAAATGAGCCCGGAAGATGATCCCAGGGCCGCCAGTCGGTCGTTTCACCTTGCGTCGACGGACGTGTTTTTCCATTCGAAGGTGACCGCTTGAGAATGCCCAACATGCCTTGCGCTCGCTATTTGCCGACAGCCCCAAAAGACTTGGTGATATCCCGTTTGGCCGGCAATCGATCGGGACATCAAACTCCGAGTCTTGCTAACTCCATAAACAATATGGCTCGCTCTCTGCGGACTGACGCAAAGACGTGCCGAGATTTCATCAACTCAACGTCAGCCGAGGGGGAAGTGCTCCGCAACAATTGCCGCGTCGCATGGCCATGAAGCCGTGCGCGCGCCGCTTTGATCCAAGTCGCGAGACTCGTTCGACGGAGAAATCGCGAGGTCACGCGGCAAGTTACTTGCGACCATCGATCGAGCATCGCCGAGTCGCGGTGGTGGAAGCCGTCGCGTTTCGAGTGAGGAGCGGAGACGCGACTGGGTTACCGAGTGAGTCCGTGCCTCGGAGGCGAGGTTGATGAGGCGCGAGAATCGCGACACGGAGCTCATGGCAGGGCCGAGCGTCAGCCCACACCGATCAGGTTTCGCGTTTCTTGCGCGCGAGTTCCGATCGCTTTTGCAGAAAGCGGCGTTCGCTGGCCGTCAACGAGTCGGTCCCCTCGGCTTGGATCTTGGCCAGAATGCGATCCTCTTCGGCTTGATCGGCCTCGACATAATCGCCAAAGTCGTCACGCACCAACCGAAGTTTGGGCTGTCGCTTGAACGCCTTCTTCCAACCGGTACGGCTCAGATACTTCGACCATTGCCAACCAAAGTAGGCGTAGGCCGCCCCGAACGCGGCGCCACCCAAGTGGGCATGGTAGGCCACGCCCGATCCGCCCGAGCCCATCGCGCCGATGATATCGAGTCCGAGTAGGACGAGCGATAAAACGAAGAGTGGAACGGCGAAGACACCGAAGAGCGCGAGCTGTTGGCGCGGCTGCTTGACCGTCATCGCGATCAACACGCTCGTCACCGCCCCCGAGGCTCCCACGCAGTAGCCAGGGTCCTCGCTAAGCGAAGCGGCGACCGACCAGAACAAACCGCCCGCGATCATTCCACCGAAATAGACGACGAGCAGCTCGCGACCACCCAACTCCTGTTCGAGCATCCGCCCCAGGAAGAACAGCAACATCATGTTCATGAAGATGTGCAGTAATCCGCGGCCGTTGGGGTCATCCAAGTGTGCGTGCAAGAATCCATGCGTGACCAACTGGTAGACCTGCCAGGGATGCTGCCACCAGTCGTACTTCAGCGCGCCGATTTCGGTGATGGGATAGCGCTGAACGTTCGGGTTGGGTCCAGGTTGCGTCAACACGCTGTCAAAGATGAAGACGACGACCGTGATCACGATCAGTTTGACCACGATCGAGGAACGAGTCTCGGACCGTTCATCCGCCTCGTAGTAATTGCGATCGTAGATCCCCATCGACTTCCCCGACCTAGCACGTCCCACTCGGAAAATGTCTCGCCCGAGCCAGCGACCACCGCATCACCGGTCGCCACGCCCGCTCGATCCGAACGCCGCTTCACCCACTTGTCGCTTCGCGGCCGTCAACCATCGCGATTGTAGGCGATGTCCCGATTCCCGCGAGCCATCATTGGCGAGAAGGAACGAATCGACAGGCACCGGAGCGAGCGGATGGAGTCGGCTTAGTAACCGGTTCCAAAGCCTGGCGCCTGTCCCATTCCGGTCATCGTACGAGTCGACGGATCGTACGTCCGCGTGGGAAACGGAATGTCGGTGGGAACTTGCGGCGTGCCGACTCCCGGAGCGAGCATTCCTGTCGGTGGCTGCGGGATCGAGGGTTGCTGGGTCGGTGGCTGCTGGATGTTCGGGTAACTGGAGCGAGGCTCGGGGGTCCCGTGACTATTTCCGCGGCCGTTATGACGCAGCGTCCCCGTTTGCCGAGGAGCCTCGTAGGAATTCCCGCTAGGCTCCATGGCGCCACCGACGAACGGTTGGGGCGTTTCCGGATACTGCGCGGCGCGATTGGGAGTGCGAGCCGTGGCGAGTGATTGGCTTTGCGGCACTTGCAACGAACGAGCCAGATCGCGTGGCACGTCGATCGTCGAGGTGCGTTGACGCAGCTCACGATACGGATCGATCGGCTGACTCGGCATGCCCGCCAGACCGACCGGGTATCCCGCTTGATTCGACTCGGTGAAGCTCGCCGTGGTCGCTTGGTTGTCCATGATTTGGCGAATCTGATTCACATGCGAGGCGGTCGACACACTCGACTCGACCGTACGTCCCGGCAAGACGTTGATCGTCTGCTCGCCTCGCACGATCTTGCCTTCCACCGGGCGGAAGACCGGCACGAGAGAAATCGCCTTTCGCTCGCCACCCACCGCGTCCCAGGGGATCCAGAAACTGTACGAAATGCCGAGGTCCGTCATCGTCGCGTGCGGCTGAAGCTGGTCGGCCGTGTAGACGAACTTCTTCTGCGGAACCTTGGACTGCGATTCCTCGGAGCTGTCATCAAAGCCAAAGACCGACAGCTCACCCTTGACGCGAATCGTTTCGCCCGACTGATCGTAGAAATAAAACCGGCCGCCAAAGCCTCGAGTGGGCTGGGCTCCGGGAGCGGTGTAGACCGAATCGGTCCAGATCACCGCCATCGTCTCGGGAATGCCGATTTCGTCTTCTTCCTCGTCGATTTCGGTGCGTCCCTCCATCGACAGAGGAGAGAACGGATTGGCCATGTGCACCGGTGACCTGGTCTCGAGCGGAGCGCATCCGGCACAGCTCAAAGCCAGTGCCCATCCGGCCCACCATGAAGCTCGACCTCGTTGGCTGCTCATCACGTCTTCCTTCCCTGGATTCGCGCGATTGTCGCTGTCCGACCCCTTGGCTCGTGGAACCCGCCGCGTCATGTCAACGACGGGTTCCCAACACGCGGTTAGCGCCA
>JAGQPS010000385.1 GCA_020426595.1 Planctomycetales bacterium | reverse complement strand
ACTCGAAGTACGCCATCTCCGGCTGGTAACCAGCCTCGACGAGCACCTCGAATCCAACCTTCACCAATTCGCTGACTCCGCCGCACAACACGACTTGCTCACCGAACAAGTCGGTCTCGGTCTCTTCGGCGATCGTCGTTTCAATCACACCACCTCGCGTGCCGCCGATGCCCTTGGCATAGGCGAGTCCGATCTTCTTGGTCGCTTCGCTGGCACCGTCGCCCAAGGCGATCAAGCAAGGGACGCCGCCCCCCTTCTCGTATTCGCTGCGGACCAAATGCCCGGGACCCTTGGGGGCGACGAGCAACGCGTCGACACCGGCCGGCGGAACGACCTGGCCGAAGTGCATGTTGAAACCGTGCGAGCACATGAGCACGTTGCCCGGCTTCAAGTTGGGACGGATCTCATCGCGATAGAGATCGCCTTGCACCTCGTCCGGCAGCAAGACGTTGATGATGTCGGCCTTGGCGGTTGCCTCGGCCAAGCTCATTGGCTCGAAGCCATGGCTCTTGGCCAAGTCATAGTTCGGGCCGCCCGGTCGCTGGCCGATGATCACGTCACATCCGCTGTCCCGCAGGTTTTGGGCTTGGGCGTGACCTTGCGAGCCATAACCGAGGATGGCAATCGTCTTGCCCTTGAGAACACTCAGGTCGGCGTCATTGTCGTAGTAAATCGTGGCTGCCATGAATCGGTTTTTCCTTAGGCTTGCGAGGCAGTCTGGGAGGGAGTGTCGGATTGAGCCTCGGTGGCGTCGCTCTCATCGCACGACTCATGGATCGAGCCGCCTCGGACCATCGCGATTCGCCCGGTCCGCACGAGTTCGACGATACCGTAGGGCCGCATGCGTTCAATGAACGCCTCGATCTTGCTTTCTCGACCCGAGATTTCAATCATCAAGTTATTAGCGCTCACATCGACGATGCGACCGCGAAAGATATCGACCAACTCACGCACTTCCGTACGCAGCGGGCCAGAGCCGGCCGCCACCTTGATGAGCATGAGGTCGCGTTCCACGTAGTCTTGACTGCTGACATCAACGACTCGAACGACCGTCACGATCTTTTCGAGCTGCTTGCGGACCTGTTCCAGGACTCGGTCGTCCCCCACGACGACGAACGTCATGCGGGAAAGATTGGGATCCTCGGTTTCACCGACCGCCAACGAGTCGATGTTGTAGCCGCGAGAAGCGAGCATGCCGGAAATATGAGCCAGCACGCCCGGAACGTTTTGGACGATGGCGGATAACACGTGACGCATCGATACGCATTCCAGAAACAGGGTCCAGTCGAACCCGCGAGGCCGACCAGAAAACGGACTTCGTTATCTCGGCGGATTGGGGAACACAGGCCGCGATGGCCGCTCTACTCGCTCACCCAACCCAAGCGAGCTAACGAAGAACTCAAAACTTCCACTGATGGCGAACGCGACTCTCGCGACTTGATGGAGAAACCGATTCCAAGGAACCTGGGAACCCAACATCCTTCGCGATTCACCACGTGTCGATCGTCTCATGAACCGTGGGTGTTCGCTTGCGATCCACCCTCGGAAACTCGCTTCGCGGAACGAGAAACAGGCCGTCCTGACCCATGCCGAGCCCAGTCCGCCTCAGGGAAACCCGCAGTGTATCCATCACCATTGTGATCGACAAGGGTTTGCTCCCTCGCTCCAGCGGTGTGCCAGTCAGGGATTGTCGTCGGCTCCCGTCGACCCGCCGCCGCCGATCTTGGAAGGCTCCCGAGAGCCGCGGAAAGCCCGAGCCTCGTCCCGACACGAACCTGCTACACTGGCCCACTTGTTACTTCATCGTGGCTCGGATTCGGCCCTTTCCCATGCTGGTTGGGAGCACGGTTTCGAGCCCAAGCTCAAGGTGCGCGAGCAACATGTCTGAATTCGTTACCGTGGCTCAGGTCGGAGAAATCCCTGAGAACGAAGGGCGAACCTTCGAAGTCAACGACCGGTTGATCGCCGTTTTTCATACGTCGGAAGGCTATTACGCCATCGATGACTTGTGTCCCCACGCGGGAGCCAGTCTCGGGGCGGGTTACGTCGAGAATTGCGTGGTGATCTGCCCACTCCACGCATGGCGATTCGATGTTCGCGATGGGACTTGGTGTGACAACCGGCGGCTCAAGACCGACGCCTTCGAGGTACGGGTCGAGGGGGAGATGATTCAGGTGTGCACCGAACCCAAGCCTCGCCCCGAAAGCTGATCCAAACTTCCCACCCCGTCACTTCACCGGGAGATTGCCGTGACCGAGCCTTCGTCAGATGCCACTCCAGCGGAGCCGACCGGCGGAGTCGACTTGCGCGATTTCCAGCAGCTCATCCGCGAGATGTACTTCGAGAAGGATGTGGCTCGGGGAATCGAGGGGACCTTCATGTGGCTGATGGAGGAAGTCGGTGAACTCGCGACCGCCTTGCGTGACGGCACCCAGGAAGAGCGGTTGGGGGAATTCGCGGATGTCATCGCTTGGCTCGCGACGATCGCCAACGTCGCCGGAATCGATCTAAGTGACGCGGTCGCTCGTAAGTACGGTCGGGGATGTCCGGGTTGTGGCCGGATGGTCTGTACCTGTCCCGATGAAGAAAAGCCGTAGCGGCGTGTCCAGCCCTCCCCGCGACGACTATTCTAGAAGTGTGATCGCGGGCCATTGGTTCAGCGGCGTGAGCCGGATTCCCACGGGATGCCTCTCATGTTTCGCGGCCTCGCGGCCTCTCCCAGGTCTCGATGTCGCGGTCGTGGGACGCCAACTTGGCGGGGGTGTTGGGGATCGCGGTCCGAGGGGTGACTCTTGGCGTCGTGACACCGTGGACGATGCCTTCCGAGACTCGCTCCGGATTTTTGATTGAATCAGGCAATCGATTGGGTCAGGACGCCCGGTCGCTTGTCCCGCTTGGAACTTCTCGCTCCTCCTTGAGTCGCCCATGACGAATCAATTCGAGGCTTTTGGATTCTCGGGGGCATACCCGAGGGGCTTCGGTTTCGCGACGGTGTTGCTCGTGTCGTTGATCCTGGCCTGCCCCGCGAAATCGCAGGAGTTGGCTCCGGTCGATACCGCGACGGCGATTCACATCGTCGAGATCGGCTTCGAAGGAAAGTTCAAGGTCGGTGCTTGGACTCCGATTCGCGTGGTCATCGACCCACGAGTCGTGGGAGCGAGCCGCGTGCGGCTGGAGATTCAAACCGTCGACGGGGACGGCGTACGAGCGACCCATGCCGATGCCGAAGCCTTCGACATCGCCAGTCTCCCGAGCGACGACGCCGGTTTGGTTTCGTGTTGGAGAAACATTCGCATCGGTCGACTGCGCGCGAACATTGTCGTGCGAGTCGTTGATGAGGGTGGTTTGGTTCTGGCGACTCAAACACAAGGAGTCGATCCAGCGCACGGTTCGCTGCCGAGCACGCACGGATTGGTTTTGGGGCTCGGTCCCGAAATCGGTTTTCGCCAGTGGCTTGGTGATCGGCAAAAGCGGATCGACGAGCGGGCCTTCGAGTACGTCCACATCGGCGCGAGTGATCGGCTGCCCCAAGACCCCGCGTCTCTCGAAACCGTCGATCTGATGGTCCTCACGATTGGTGATGGTTCGCTGTTCGCGGAGGATTCTGGATATCCCTGGGAGACCATCGCCCAGTGGGTCATGGGGGGCGGCGTCCTGATCGTTAACGGAGCGGAGGGTGCTGAGTCGCTCGCTGACGGCGACCATCCGATCGCCCGCCTCTTGCCCGGTCAAGTGACTCGAGCGGTTCGCGTTTCGAGCAGCGCTGGAGCGGAGACGTTTGTCTCGGCCAACGACCAACTCCTGGCCCGCGGCGAAACGTACAGCGTGATGCCGCTGCAAAATCCCCGGGGTCGCATCTTGGCCTATGAGCGAGTCGATTCGACATCGGTTCCGCTGGTGGTGGATACGACCCAGGGGATGGGACGAGTCGTGTGGATGGGAGCCGATCTCTCGGCGGTTCCGCTCGACGAATGGAATTCTCGTCCTCGGCTCCTCGGACGATTGGTCGAGACGCTGCGCGACAACAGTTTTGGAGTCGAGCCGCAACGTGTGGGGCGAGTCGCGCACTTAGGCTATGACGATCTCGCGGGCCAGTTGCGTTCGGCACTGGATCGTTATCAACGCGTGTCCCTGGTGACCTTTACCGGAGTCGCGTTGGCGGTGGTCGCCTTCATTCTGGTGATTGGCCCGCTCGACTACTGGTTCGTCACGCGGCTCCTCAAGCGACCTGAATGGACATGGGCCACCAGTGCCATCGTGATCATCGCTTTGACGGTCGCGGCCGCGTTTGGCTTTCGGCTGACCAAGGGCGATACGATCCTCGCCAATCAGTTGGAAGTGGTCGATGTCGATGCCGAGACCGGTCAGATGCGTGGATCGGTTTGGGTGCATCTCTATTCTCCCGAAGTACGCCGGTTCGATCTGCATCTGGCTCGGCGCGACGAGTTCCAAACCGATGGCGGGCATAGCTCGTTGGCTTGGGAAGGCCTGAGCGGCTCCGGACTCGGTGGCATGGACCAAGAGGGTACGGCGGCGACGAGCCAAGGGGGGTACCGCATCGAGCAATCCGCGCGAAAGACTTGGCTGCGTGGC
>JAGQPS010000384.1 GCA_020426595.1 Planctomycetales bacterium | reverse complement strand
CGGCGACGATTACGTACGCATGGCGACCTCCGGCCAGACCCTCGTCTTCAAGGGGCTCGAGGGAAATGACACCGTCTATGGTGCATCGTCATCGGACCTCCTGGATGGCGGCACCGGTGATGATAGCTTTCTCCAAGTCTTCTTTGGATCGAGGATTGTCGGCGGCGACGGCTACGACACAGTCAGTATCTACGCGGGTCAGTCCCAGGTCGTAGAGGACATCACGATCGACCTAACCTCGGGAGGTCTTGTCGGCGAGAACTGGACCGGTATCGAGAATGTCTCCGGGACCTTGGGCCAAGGCAATGACACTGTTGTCGTCCCGAGGCTCGTGAGCTTTCTCGATGGCGGAGGCGGAACGGACAGCATCACGCTGGACTATTCAGGGAGCGACCCCGAACTGGGAGGGGTGAGCCGGATTGAATTCCGTCTGCACGCGAACGGTGGCTACAGTGACCAACGGGAGAACGTGTATCTCGCCAGCGGCGAGGTCCGCGGCTTCAGGATCGAAGGCTTCGAGAACTTTGACATTACCGGTAGCGCCGGCGACGATTACGTACGCATGGCGACCTCCGGCCAGACCCTCGTCTTCAAGGGGCTCGAGGGAAATGACACCGTCTTCGGGGGGGGGTGCGACAGAGTTCACTGCAGTGTACAATGGGGCCCAATCCGATTTTAGAATCACCGTCTCAGACGACGGTACTACAACTACAATAACCGACATAAATGTTGCTGACGGGGACGAAGGGACCGATACTCTATTAGGCGTCGACAACCTTGTGTTCGCCTCGCCAGGGCGAAGCACTTGGAGCCTATCACCGCCCAATCCTACAATCAGCGAGGATGGCGGCAGCCTGACCTTCACACTCAGCCGTTCCAACCCGAACATCGCCGAGACAGTCTTCGTAAGCACGGTCCAGGATCAGGGCTTCACGAACAACGGCGACTACATGGGGCTCTTGAACCAACGGGAAGACTTCGCCGTCGGAGATGCCTGACCCAGAACGATCACCGTTCCAATCATCGACGACGCTGTGGCGGGCGAAGGCACCGAGACGTTTCGGCTTATTGTGCAGGAGAATGACAGCGATCCAGTCGACGTCAGCCTCGCTTCGGCCACCTTTGAGATCACCGATAACGATGCACCGTCCGAGAATCAGCCGCCCGAGGTGACTGCTCGCCAGCTTCCGGGCGTCTTCGAGATTGGAGAGCCCATCCAGCTCAGTGAGCTATTTTCAGTCAGCGATCCGAACGAAGAGGATCTCCTTAACATTGAGGTGAACGTCGGTGAGGGCGCTACGCTCCAGCTCGACGGAGTTAACACAGCCAGAACCTCTTTCGATGTTGATGAGTTCCTTCGTCTAGCGATCATTCCAACAGATGGGGCGCCGGCGATCACGGTCGCTGCCAGCGACGGAACTCTGTCGGACTCCGCGACTATCGTACTCTCGGCCAACGAGTTGCAGTCCGCGAATAGCCTCGAGCTCGAGTATTTCGCGAGGCAGTCGGCGTACGGGGAAGGCTCGCTTGGCGTAGAAGGGCGGCTTGGAAGTTCAGGCAATCTGGGGGCATTCTTGGATGGCTGGCGCATCGAGGAAGTCTTTGGAGACCGCTTAGCAACCGGAGACGACACGTTCCGCGCCATCGCGCTGCACAAGGATGGCTTCCGGCCCGTTCTGGCTTTCAGAGGTACAAGCCCGGACCCCGACGACTGGGCCGAAAACTTCAACTCTGGAGGAGTCGGCGAGCTTGAATTTCGGCGGGGTCTAGACATTGCCGGACCCGCAAGTGGCAAAACACTACGGCAGTGGATGGAGGAGAACCAGGGCCTCAGCATAACGGGGCACAGTCAAGGCGGCGCACAAGCGCAACTCGCAGCCCTCTATATGGCACGGAATGAACTCGGCATCGGTCAGGTTGTTACGTTCAACTCGGCTGGAATTTCCACGCCTGGAAGCGAAGTTGGCCGCATCAATCCAGACAAGGTCCGACACTTCGTAAACGCAAGCGACATTGTGTCTGTTATAGGTGATACATTCCTCCCGGGTGAACTGAGCTATTACGATACCGCCGCTCAACGCATCAATCCGTATCTGACAACAGCTTCCGCCCACACCGCCCACTGGTCACAAACTGCGCTCCTATCCAAAGCTCTTGGGGTATATCAGGATGCCCCCATTCCAGTTGAGCTTCCGTCACCTACAGATTTTTTCAACGGATCATTCTCTCCAGTTGCAGATCGAGGTCAGGATAGCGATTACTTTGACACTGTGTACATACTTCTAGCTACGTTTTTCCTTGCAGCGTTCCCAGACCGCCTTCTGAAGACTCTGAATTTGACAGAAAGCCTGCTGACCGCTGACTACCTTGGCTACCTAAAGAGCATAAATGAGGTCTCACATCTCACCGACTACGAAAACCTCTGGCTTGAATTTGCGCAGTCGTATGATCGGCGCGACGAAATTGAGCTACTTCGTGAGAATCGTGGTGAACAGATCAAAAATATTATCGACGACTTGGGTGCAAACTTAGACACCGCCAACTTGGTGATAAGCGCTCAACTCAGCGCGGGCCTACTGCTTCTCGGTAGAAGTGTCCTCGACTTAGGTCGTCAAATCCAAGCCGGCGCCATCTCGGTCGAACAAGCGGCGATCGAATTTGTAAAAATACTCGGACAAACGCTCTTGAGCGGTCTCGAAATCGTTGGGGAGCTACTCGTGGGGCTTGGCGATTTTCTGATCGACTCCGCGCAGGGCGCAACTCTTCAAACCTGGGCATCAGCAACTGACTTAACCTCTTGGATCGCCGACCGCTTCGGGTCCGATGGAAATATCGCTGTTGCAGATGGTACGAACTCTGGATCGACCCCCGCCGTGGTGCTCAATGTGCAGGAGTCATCTGCCGGCGAAATACTGAGCTCACAGGTCTCCGGAAGCATCTTTCTGATTACAGATAAAAATACACAAGTTAATCAGGTGAGCGGAAGTAACCTCATCTGGGGTCTTTCACAATATCTGGATGGCACGGTCGTGACAGGTGGCGTTGATACGACCGATGAGATGTTCGTTCAAAACGAACAGATCGGGCCGGAGAATCTCGATCTTGCGAAGGGCTCTGCGATTATTCGCATCGATCTTGATCTCGATGGGACCACGGACATTACGGTAACTTGGGAAGGCGAATATCGGCTCAGCGGAATCGTCACGGAGATCGTCGAGGACGGAACCTATATCCGCTATCTTGGAAATGAGGTGCCGGTTTTTGGAACGCCTGCAAGCCTCCAGATTGAAGAAGGCGCGACTTTGGCGGGCACTGTCGCAGCGTCAGATGCCGACAGTGACGGTGTGCGATACGCCATAACCGGTGGAGCCGACCGCGCGCTCTTCGAGATCAATCCTCAGACGGGAGAAATCGGTTTCTTAGGGGCTCCGGATTTTGAGAACCCAAAGGATGTAGACAAAGACAATGGGTATGAACTGACCGTCACAGCCGACGATGGAGATGGCGGACGCGCAGTTCAGTCCATCACTGTTGAGGTTCTCGACGTCAACGAAGCGCCAATTGCCAAGGACGACAGTGCCAACGTTTTTGAAGACAACAGCGTAACGATAGACGTCCAAGCCAACGACCACGATCCTGAGAAAGACAAGTTGAGTGTTTCGTTGGTCTCTGCCCCATCGGACGGCATCCTTGTGCTGAACGAAGATGGCACATTCACCTACGAAGCCGATGCCGATGTCTTCGACCTCGCCACACCGGGAGACGTAATCGACCAAACGTTTATATATGAGGTCGATGATGGTTTTGGCGGAAAAGACCAAGCTACTGCGACGATCTTGGTCACAATCCTGGATGACGGTGAGGTTCTCAGCGGCGCCAACCGAGCGCAAATCCTCACCGGAACGGACGGCGGCGAAGATCTGCTCTTCGGCGGAAACGGCGATGATGAACTGTACGGCCTTGATGGCGGCGACACGCTGTACGGTGAGCGTGGCAACGACCTTCTTGATGGCGGTGAAGGGCCTGATCAGCTGTTTGGTGGCCGTGGGGACGACGTCTTGCGTGGCGGCCCCGGGGATGACGGCCTCAATGGAGGCAAGGGGGCCGACAAGTTCGTGTTGGCCATCGGCGAAGGAGTCGACACGATCTTCGATTTTGGTGATGGCTTGGATCGCTTCCGTCTGGACGGTCTGACGGTGGAGAATCTCGACATCGAGCAAGCCGAGCAGGACGCGACGATCTCCGTGGATGGAGAGCTGCTTGCAATCGTTCGGGGGATCGACGCGGCGACCTTGGCTTCAGCCGATGTTTTTGGGCTACTTTAGGCTAGTGACGTGACCCCTTGTTTCTCCTCCACGGTCAGCTGGAATCCGGACCATAGGAGAGGGACCGGAGATGAAGCGAAGCAGGTTCACCGAAGAGCAGATCATCGGGGTGCTGCGGGAGCAGGAGGCCGGCGCATCGGTCGCCGAGCTCTGTCGCAAGCACGGCATGTCGTCGGCGACGTTCTACGCCTGGAAGGCCAAGTACGGCGGTATGGACGTTTCCGAGGCGAGGCGGCTGAAGGCGCTCGAGGAAGAGAACACGAAGCTGAAGCGGCTCTATGCCGACGCAATGCTGGAC
>JAGQPS010000383.1 GCA_020426595.1 Planctomycetales bacterium | reverse complement strand
TCACTCGCCCGTGAACTCGAATGTGGTCACAAAGCTGGCGGGGTCGAACGAAAAGCCCTGATGAACGACCGCGGCGAACGCGATCTCCCACGACTCGCCCGCCGCCACCACGACCTCGCTTTTGGGCCCTTGCTTCATCGCGGCTCGCCCAAACGGATTGGCGACGAGCAGACCGTAGTCCCGGTTGTGCCACCAACTGACTCGGAAATTGTCGGGTGATGGAACGAGCGTCACTCCGACCGGTTCGCCTCCGACAATGCCAGAGACGTCGCACCAGGTCGCCGCTTGCCCCCACGTCGCCGCCGCGCCGATCTTCCCCGCGCTGCTCACGATGGTGCCACCCGATGTTTCCGTGAGTTCCGTCGCCGCCCGGAATCCAAAACCCATTTCCTCCTGATCGCCGAAGACCAACGGAGCGGCGCCCGCGGTGAAGCAAGCATGCCACTCGACTAGCCAACCATCTCCATGCAGTCGAATGACGCAGCGATTGATGACCTGGCCGATTTCCTCGCCCTCCTTCGTGACCAACTTGGCTCGTTGGGCGAAACGCAATTGGTCGCCGTCGACTTTTGGAGGCTCCGAGAAATCGACATGTTCGATCCTCCCCTCGTTCCGCCAGAAGTCGTGCCCGTTGACGTCGCCGAAGGCCAGCCAAACTCCCGGATGCATCGTGTCGTGGTCGGTCGCTTCCTCGCCCTCGAGCGGCGGTTGTCGTCGAGAAAGGCGATGGGTTTGAGCGGTTCTCAGGTTGGCGAAGTAGGGGCGAGCGATCTGTTCGTCGACAAAGACAAATTGAGTGACCGGAAAGTCGTTGATGCGAATGGTGATGCGATCGTCCGCCGAGTCGAACGATAACTCGTCGGCATGGCATACGATGGCGACTTGAACCACGCCAAGCACGAGCGCACTCAACAAGCCCCGCGTCACGGCCTCGGACATCCAGCGGAACACGCACCGTTTCATCTTCCCAGTTCCCAGGTAAGGAATGATCGAGACAAGCCGATCGTCGATTCTACTCGCCGTCGATCGATCCAGGCCGCCAGAATCCATGCATGGCGCACGAGTCGGGCGGGACATCGGTGATCGGAATCGCGTTGTCTCCATCGAGGTCGGCGACAAACAGCCGCATCGTTCCGTCGCGGTCCGAGCCAAACAGGATCTGGGTTCCGTCCGGCGAGGGACTGGGATGATAGTGGCGCACTCCAGCGGCCGAATCGGAAAGCTGGCTCACCTTGCCGTCGAGTGACGCTCGCATCAGCTCGACTCGATCGCGTACCAAGGCGGTGAAGAAGATCGACCGACCGTCGCGCGACCAAACCGGTAGATCGCTGCTTTCGCTGTGGAAGTCAGGGTGCTTGAGACGCTCGACCACTCCCCGATAACCGCCTCGGTCGGCGATCTTGCGCAAGTCGTTACCCGCACGATCGACGATGTGAGGATGGCAGTCGTAATGCTCGCCCGAGACAAACAGCAGGTGTTGTCCATCAGGCGACCAGGCAGGAGCGAAATTGAAGGGATGCCCTGTCTCGATCGTCCGCTTGTCCGAGCCGTCGGCCTTGGAAATCACCAACTGGTAGTTCTCGTGATATGCGATGAGTTCGCCGTCGGGAGAAGCCGAGAAGCCGTAGGCGAAGCCACGCGTACGTCCCGATACATCGCGTTTGTTCCGGCCATCTCGGTCCATCACGAAGGGAACGGAGATGCCGTCGATGAGCGGAGTGAACCCGAAGCCGGAACCGTCGGGCAGGAAGAATAATCCGGTGTTGTAGATGCTGACTCGTTCAACCTCGGTCAGGTTATCGATCGCTCCGGTTTCGAGATCGACCAAGCAACAATCGACCATCCAGCCTTCGGTCATGCGAAACGTGCGTTGCTCTCGTTCCCAAGCGGCGTTGAGCGGATCCTCCCACAAACTCAGGACGATCGCTTGTGCTCCGTCGGGCGACCACCCCGCGAATTGAGTCCAAGAGTTCTCGTTTTCGATCAACGCTTCGCCGATCGCGCGGTCGTTCGTTCCATCCGCTTTCACAACCCGAGCGCGTTGTGTCCTCCAGTTGTCGAACTGCCCCGTGGGCAAGTCATTTCGTCCGACGGAGTAGCCAATCCATGGCTCGGTCGACTCCCCGCGCGCCGAGGCGCCATGAGCCGCTCCCATGGCGCTCGACCGAGGCATGGAGAGTGCGATGGAGATCGCCGCCACGCTCGTCAGGAAGCTTCGCCGCGAGCATTCCCCCGATGGGATCGCTTGTTTCATCATCGTCCTCGCCGCTCAGTCACGAAGTGTCGGGCTCGGCCTGGCGCGAGCCACTCGCGGAATCGCCACGCCGCGGTACTTCCCTGCCGCGTAATCCAAACCGCGTGGCACATCGTTGGGGAAAGGCCGTTATTCTGGTCTTATTCCACCCACGGAGCCACTCAAATGATCAGCCAAAAGAGACGCTACGCCCGCGAGTCGAGTTGTCGTTGGGCCGTGACCAGTTTGCTGTTGCTCGTGGTGCTCGGTCCACTCCGTGCCCAGGAGCCCGCCGATACCAATTACGACGAGTCGTTGGTACCGGCTTACGAGCTGCCTGATCCATTGGTCACCTTCGATGGTCAGGGCATCACCGACTCCGAGACTTGGTTGGCCGTGCGGCGCCCCGAGATCTTGAGCGTGTTCGCCGAACAAGTCTACGGAGTCACGCCGCGACTCCCCGTGAGGCTCGAAAGCGAACTCCTCGACACTCGCGCCGATGCGCTGGAGGGGAAGGCGACACGCAAGACCATCCGAGTCTGGCCGCTCGGCAAGGAAACGGGGCTGGCCATCGATCTACTCATCTACTTGCCAAACTCCGCGCGCGGTCCGTCGCCTGTGTTCCTAGGGCTCAATTACGGCAATCAAGGCGTGGAGGCCGATCCATCGATCCGGCGGTCACGCAACTCTTCGGCTCGGCCCGGCGAGCAGGCTCATCGTTGGCCTCTCTCGACCATCATCGATCGAGGCTATGCCGTCGCGACATTTCACGGAGGCGATCTTGAACTGGATCGACATGGCTCGGGTTGTGTGGGCCCGGACGCTGCCGTGCGACCGCTACTCGACGACGTCGATCCTTCGCGGAGCGAGCCTCGCGCGGGTAACCATTGGGGTTCGATCGGGAAATGGGCTTGGGGGTTGAGCCGCGCGGCCGACGCGCTCGAGCAGGAACCAGCGATCGATTCGTCTCGGATCATCGTGCTGGGGCACTCGAGAACCGCGAAGACGGCTCTATGGGCCGCCGCCAACGACGATCGGTTCGCGATGGCGATTAGCAACAACTCGGGGCAGGGGGGCGCGGCACTGGGGCGTCGAGTATTTGGCGAAACGGTCGCGGCCTCGTATTCGCTTTCGGGAAGTTGGTACTGTCCCAACTACGAGCAATACGGCGGGAATGAGAGCTCCCTGCCGGTCGACTCGCATTTGCTCCTCGCGACGATCGCGCCGCGCCGAGTCTACGTGGCCAGCGCGACTCAAGACGGCTGGGCCGATCCGCGCGGTGAGTTTCTCGCGGCGTGGCACGCTTCGAAGGTTTGGGAGTTGTTTGGCGTTACTGGTTTGCCATCGGAGCGGATGCCCGAGCCTCAAACATCGATCGGACATTTCGTCGGGTACCACTTGCGCGAAGGCGAGCATGAGATCACGCCTTGGGACTGGAACCGTTATCTCGATTTCGCCGATCGTCATCTGCGGCGGCGCAGAGTCCTCTACAACTTCGACGGCGACTCCTGTTTGTCGACCAAGGCCCATTCACGAGGACCGGTCGCGGTGGACGAGGAGGACGTGCGGACCTTGATCGACGAAGTCGCTTATCCAGGCAGCCGAGTCGATACGGTGCTTGTCTGCATCAACGCGCAAGTGATGTACTACCCCAGTGAAGTCGGAACGCTGCGAGGCACGCGTTCGACGGCGGCCGAGCGAGAAGCATGGCCGCCGAGCGAACAACAGCGCTTCGCCAACCTACAGGCCTTCTTTGACAACGACATCGACCCCTACGCCATCATGCTCGAGGAGAGCCGAAGGAAAGGCCGCGAGGCGCTACTGACTTTCCGCATGAACGACGATCACGGCAATGACTTTCTGCGGACGAGGTTTCAGGAGGAGCATCCCGAGTTTCGCCTCGGCGATCAGCCTTATCGTGGGCTCGGGGCGCTCGACTTTGGTATCGCCGAGGTGCGCTCGCACGTCGTCGATTTGATCGCGGAAGCCGTCAATCGCTATGAATGCGATGGGATCGAACTTGATTTCAACCGCTTTCCGTCCTTCTTTCGAGCCGAGCTTGTTCAAGAGGAACGAGTGGCTCGCATGAACGAGTTGGTTCAAGAAGTGCGGCGCCGGCTCGACGAGATCGGCGCGCGGCGAGACCGGCGGTTGATCCTC
Source organism: Planctomycetales bacterium (assembly GCA_020426595.1). Classification (GTDB taxonomy): domain Bacteria; phylum Planctomycetota; class Planctomycetia; order Pirellulales; family Pirellulaceae; genus UBA11682. The sequence continues at coordinate 232 of JAGQPS010000383.1, read as the reverse complement.
GCCGTGCGCGTCCCGTCCAACTACGGCAGCTCTCCACCCACGCCCGACTCGGCCCGCGCCATCGGCTGCGACGTCGCACATTGGACTCGGCACGGTTGGGTTGATTTCGTGACCGTTTCGGAATTCCTGTTCGAGCGAGGCGACTTGCCGTTGGCTCAGTGGCGCGAGGCGCTGCCGCTCGTGCCGCTCTACGGAGGAATCGAATGCACGCGAGGCGGCGGGATGCGCAACC
>JAGQPS010000382.1 GCA_020426595.1 Planctomycetales bacterium | reverse complement strand
GCTCGGCACGAAGGTAGAGATCCGAGCGAACACGAAGGGGAAGGGCCGCATCGTGATCCACTTCGCGTCGAACGACGAGTTCATTCGACTGCGAGAGTTCCTGACCGACGACGGCTCGGACAGCGATCTCCGCCGAGTCGGCTAGATTCGCGAGGCGACGTGTTCCGAATCCGAGAGGCGACGTGGTCCGCAAACCAACGGCGAGACCACTAAACAATTGTTCACCGAGTCACTGGGATTGCGAGACTCGCGATCCCGGTTTACGATACCGACTCACTCGGGGTGTAGCGCAGTCTGGCTAGCGCATCTGCTTTGGGAGCAGAGGGTCGTAGGTTCGAATCCTATCACCCCGACTTCGGCTGCAAGCCGAAGTAGAGAGTAGAGGAGAGAAAGTAGAGCAGTAGAGCATTCCAGACCAGGAATTTCTCCAAGGTTTGAGACGTTCAAATCCGCTCAATTTTCTCTCCTTCTACTCGGTCTACTTTCTACTGCTCTCCTCTTCTTCTGGAGCGGCAGATGACCTTTCAATTCGAGAAGCTGCTCGTCTACCAGAAGGCCATCGATTTCGCCGACGTTGTCTGCTCGGCCACTGAGCAGTTCTCCCGTGGCTACGGCTTCTTGGTTGACCAACTCAACCGTGCCGCCCTATCCATCTCAGCCAACATCGCCGAAGGTAACGGCCGTTTCACGAAGGCCGATCGCAAGAACTTCTTCATCATCGCACGTGGCTCGGTACAGGAGTGCGTACCGTTACTCGAACTCGCCCGACGTCGAAATCTAATGGACGAGCCAAAGCACGCCGATCTCAAATCGCAACTCGAAGAAATCTCTAAGATGTTATCCGGTCTGATTAACGGCTTGGAGCATCGCAAGATTTGATCGTTCGCCCGCCACCGCCTCCCCAAAAAGTTCCACTGGTGTCTCTTTACCCCGATTTACGTGGCGTTGGCTTTCGGCATGCACGGTCGAGGCGCGGAATTGGTGCCACATCCAGGCAAGGGCGGGTTCATTCGTAAATGCCTTCCAGCAAGGCCGGAATCTTCGCCTTGCGGATTGCTTCAACCACCGTTTTCGACGACTTCCAGGACTCGCCCGGAATCCGTGCAATCAGTTCGCCCCAGACTCTGCCAAACGCCGTGATGGCCGCATCGTCGTTGAAGTTCACGCCGGCAGGAAGCAAAGGGGCAATATCTTCGGTCAGGCTCTGGTTGAGCTTTTTGAGCATCCGCTCCTCGGCGTTCGCACGACTGATCGGGTGGCCTTCCTGGGCAAGGTAGTACTGGAAGCAGGCGATCAACTTGTCGCAGTCGAGGCCGAGTTGGAGCAGCCCTTCGTTGAGGTCGAACAAATCGCGGTTCTTGTGCCGCTGGAGCAACGCCCGCAGCTTGGTACCGAACAGCTCTTCCGGCTCGAATGAAACGATGTTGGCTTTCGCCTGGTGCCAGTCGCTTGCGACCTCGAACGGATAGGTTTTCAGGCCGTGAAGATTCTGGTGCTCCCGCGTGTTGATCTCAATTTTGAGCTTGAGTGAACCGCCACCCGCCTCCGGTGCCAACTTGAAAATCAGGTGCGTCGTGTGAGGAGCCTGATCACGATTGCATTTTCCTAACCAGCAAACGGCGTCCCGCACCCCATCGATGATGCCACCAATCGGTTCCGGCTGCGTTTGAACCAGGTCAATGTCTTCCGAATACCTTAGCGGCCCGCGGAATAGCAGTTTGTTGATGGCCGTGCCGCCGCGAAAGGCCAGCTTGCCCTGCAAGTCCGGGTGGTTGAACAGGTCGCACATTGCCCGGCAGATGATCAGATCCTGCTCCACCTGCCGTAGGTCAGGCCAAGGAGCATGCGCCGTCCATTGCTGGATATGTGCTAGTGGGATCATTGGTCAATCTCGACAGGCAGATTGATAATGAGCTTCCACTCCGTGTTCCGTTCTTCCATCTCGACCAGTTCGGGAACGAGGGGTTTGATCGACGGATCGAGCGGCTTGAAGGACTTAGCTTTCTCAGCAAAGGGCCGCAGCGACTTCGCCTGCCTGGTATGCCCGAATCGTTCCAGAAGGTAGCCAAGCCGCCTGATTGCCGAATTCTCATAAGCACCCGATGCCTTGGCGAGAATGCGGCCGTCAGCTTTCTCGCCTAGGTCATGGACGGCCTGCGCGGCTCCGTTAATCCCTCCGGCCCGATGGAAGTAGCGGCAGATGTCGAGCAGGGTCAGTTCCACACCCGACACCTTTGCGAACCCGGACTCCGTCTTGAGTCGCGCAAGCCATTCGGGGCGGTTCACTTCGGCGAAGGCCTCCGGCGACTGGAACAGGAACTCGACCCTCTGGCGTCCAATCTCGATTCCCGGTAGCTGCCGTGGTGCGATGACTTGAAAAACCATCGCCGCCTGATGAGAAGCCCCATGAAACGCCGCCGCACGAAGCAACGAGATGCGATAATCGACCTCCAGGAACTTCATCAGCGGATTGATCCATCGAGCGGGATCGGGAGCACCGAGCGCTCGATCTTCGGGTCGCAGGATCAGGTAGAATCCCCGTCGAGGGGAAACAAGGTCACCTTTCCTGGAGAGACGGGCGATAGCCGACTTCATCGCCTCTGGCGATAGGCCACTCTCAGCCAAGGCAGCTTGTTTCGTGAAGAAACCCCGGCCTTGGACAAGCTGTGAATCGACAAAATCCTGGATGCCACTCATTCCCCAATCATACGAGAAACGAGGCGAAAAGCAACACATTTCTATTATGGGTGGGGACACGATAACCCGTCGCCCATCGAATCGAGACTCCTTGGCGGGTTGGGGACAACCAACCGCCATGTGTCATGGTTTTAATGCAGTGGAGCTTGACGTCAGCAACGCAGGAAGACGAATAAACCGAGGAAAGGCAAGTTTGTAACCATCGATCTGGCTTCGACAAACCGTCCGGCACCTGCCGCCACTAGTAGCCTTCCCAAGCCTGAATGCCCGTTTCAAAATGTTCGATGGCCGCCTTGTCTCTCCGACATCGGCCCAAGGGCCGAATCAGAGAGTGGAGCCGGAGAGAAGGTAGTGCAGTGGAGTGTGACAAACCCGGAGAATTGTCCAGGGTTAGAGCAATAGATCAGCGCGATGATGAGGCAAAGTTACTCTCGTGACTGAATGTCGGCAGGTTGGGGCGTGGCTAAGAAGGGCTGGGACTCCCCACTCGACGGTTCCGCTGTTCTAATACTCCCCCTGGACACCGTTGCTTTTGACTGGGTGAGTAAAGTCCCTTGTTAAATATGAGAACTTCGATGAAACGCATGATTTTCGCTGCGCTGACGACTGCTCTGCTGGCCGGATGTGAGGCAAAGTTCGCGGAGGATGCCAACACTCCCAACGGCCAGTCGATGCCTAACTCCAACATTCAATCCTCGGATATCCCGTCGACAATCTCTCTTGACGAAATCGTATCCACCATTGAGGAGTCCACCAACTGCAGGTCCGTGGAACTTACATCGTCGGGCCCCAACAGCTGGACCGGAACCGGTTTGGACTCACGAGGTCGTAAGATCGATCTGCGCGCCACCGTCGCCGGCGACGAGTTGTCTTACAGTTGGACCGATCAACAGGGAACGCTGGGGGAAGGAACGGCTCGATTGAGTCGGCGACCGAATCAGTAATCCCAATCTCCATCCTTTACCGCATGGCAAATCGTCTCGACCCTCGGGCATGCTCACTACTCTAATGCACTACCGCTCTCCCCCGCTCCACCGCGCTACTCAAAAATCGTCCGCGTATAGCGTGACTTGAAAGTGGATCGGGTTGCCGTTGGTGTCGGTGCTGATGAAGGGGAGGTTTACTTCGTAATCGGTACCGCTTGAGATGTTGAGGGCCGCCGCGGCGGCTTGCTCTTGCATCCGTTCGTATCCGAATTCGGTCGGTGAAAGTACGAGCCCCGTTTGGAACTCGTACTCCGCGAGGAGCCGGTTGAAAACATCCTCCTCGAGTGCCTCAAGACTCGCTTCCGTCTGGAACAAGCGCCCATCGCGTAGCGGTGAATTCGGGAGCCAAACCAGTAGCAGTATGGCTCCGACCACAAGTCCCACGACCAACATCGCCAAACCGAAGAACAGAGCCAGCCAACAGCCACATGATGACTTGGCCTTCGGCTGGGGCGGTGGAAAGTACGGGGCCCCTTGCGGTGCGTATTGAGGAACCTCGGCTTGTGGTATCGCCGTCGGCGGAGGATCCGCTGCGGGCCGAGGTTTTGGCTCTGGCTCTGGATTGGAGCGAGTTGGGTTGGTGCGCGGCGTCCCGCACGCTCCGCAAAAACGGTCGTCCGGACCAAGAGTCTCGCCACAGGATTCACACTGCATCACACTTCAAGCCTCAATCTACTTGCGCCATACTCGCGTTCTATTGGAACGTGAGTTTCATGGCCTCACTGGCGTCGCTCTTCGCAATCATCCCCGGATCCCTCTGCGCTCGCTACCGCGACCGGCCGAGCGACCGGAGCTCGCCATCACTAAATAGCATCGCGCTGACGTGCGCCGCGAGTTGCTCGCGCGTGACCGTCCTAAGATGCACTCCAACGCGGCCTCCTCCCCGAATCGTTCGACTCTGCAGGATCGCGTCAAAGAAATGAAGAGCGGTCAAGCCATCCGCCTT
>JAGQPS010000381.1 GCA_020426595.1 Planctomycetales bacterium | reverse complement strand
CGATCCGCGGGAGTTTTGGAAACGAGCGGCCGATCGTAATCAAGCGACCGCCGACCGCTTCAACGCGATAGGGCTCCCCGAGTTCTTCGCGATGGAAGCCTTCGTGCGCTGGGACGGAGTTCCCATCTAGGCGGAAAGGCGAAGGCCCGGCGCGTTGGCGAGGAATGCTTCGTGTTTAACCACGGAGGTCCCGGAGAGCGCGGAGGAACGAAGCCGAGACCTTCGCGCTGGGCAACAAGCCAAGGCCGAGAGCTCGGTTGCTTCGGCGTTGGCAAGGGGTGCCTCGTGTTTAACCACGGAGGACTCGGAGAGCACGGAGTTTTGGTGACTCGGCTATCGCGCCGCGGCGACTCGATCTTGGCTAAGGTTAAGCCGACCGACTACGCGGTCTTCGCCCACAGCATCCACCATGGCTTGCGGCGCTTTTCCTTAAGCTTGAACGGGCCCGTCGAACCGAACTTCTGCCCGTAGACACCAGTGGTGCCTTCCATTCGAGCTCCGTTCATTTTCGCACCGGCGATCTGCGCGTTGGTCATGTCCGAATCACGCAGGTCGGCGTCCGTCAAATCGGCCCGTTCAAAGTCGACTCCATAAATGTTCGCATGGTTCCAACAGGTTCCATGGAAGTTGCCGTGCATCGTCGAGAACGAGGCGTCGGAGTTGGAGAAGTCCGAACCGCTAAAGTCACACTGGTTGACCTTGGAATGTCGCAAACTGACCTTGCGCGCCATGACTCCGGTGGCGGTCGTTCCATGGAACGCCGCATCGGTCAGATCGGCTCCATCGAGTACCGCATGCTGCATATGGACTCGGTTGAACACCGAGTTCGTCAGACTGGCGCGAGAGAAATTCGTGTCGCGACAATCCGAATCGTTGAAGTTGCAGTTCCGCAAATCGGCTCCGCTAAAGTCCAATCCCGCGAGATCCGTCCCGCTGAAATCGGTGTTGCTTAGCTGAAGCCCTTGGAGCGAGTCGGCATCGAAACGCATCAAAACTTGACCGTCTTCTCGACGCTTGATCTCAATCATCGTTGCACCCATTGCCGTTGAAAATGGGAAGAAGAGGTGGGATCGAGTCGCGTGGGATGAAACCCACGAACTCGTTTCTTCTTCGTTCGAGACTGGTGGTACTATCAACGCCAATTTCGGCGACGCGTTCCGCCACTTAATCAACCGCCGTCACTTTTGTGAAGCGAGGCAACGATTAGCGGCGACGCATTCGCCTCTTGGCTCTCCCGATGGATCAGCCACGTGGCTTCAAGCATGACTGCCTTGAAAACCGGCGGCTTGAAGAACTTCGCTTGGAAGTACTCCTTCGCGCCGATCGGCATGGCCGTTGGCTCGATGCGACATGAATCCATCAGACCCACGAAGGTTCGCTGGACGATCGACAAAGAGGCCCGTCCAACTCGGACGATCCCGATGCGATCACCACGAAACCAAGTCGTGGAACTTCCCCGTACGGCTTCCGTTCCTGTCGATCTCTGACGTTTATGGTTCTCCAAGGTTCCCTCGGCAGCCATTCGAGGCGCCAGCGGTTCACCTTGGCATCAAGTCAATGAGACGGTCGTTGACGTTCGGGTCCGGGCTGTCGTCTCGGCAAGCCGAGCCACCGCGAGGGTTGACTTGGAGCAAGCCGAGGCGTAGGTGCATGCCTTGATTCTAGGGAGCGGTGAAGACCACAAGCAATGTTTTTCAGGAAGGCGACTCACCCTTAAGGCTCGTCATGCTTGCTTCACCAGGCGGGGCCCTCGATCAAGGTTGCTCCTAGTTAACGGTCATCGTTTGTTCTCGTCCTCTCACTTCGCCGAAAAAGAGCGGTTCTTGGATTCGCGGAATCAGCAGCGAACTGGCTCGCTCGAGCGAGTCCGCACGGGCTTCGTGCCAATCCGAACACTCTTGTTCCCTGAGCTAGGACTGTCTTCGTTGGTATCAGGTTCGGCCATGTCTGACTAGCTCAGACTCTTGGCACTGAACCCGTTCTCGGATCGCCGCGGCTCCGATGAAATGCCGCGAGCCCCGCTCATGCACTTCGGTCCTCGGGACAACCCATTCCCATGCCTCCAACAAGCCCTCCTTAGCCAAGGACTACGGGAGGCATGATTTCCCAAGAGTCCATTCGATACGCGCGGCCCATTTGGCTTTCCGGCTCGTCGACGGCGATGCTGGCAAATTGCTAGTCACCGCACAAAAACCTTGCCACGACCGCGAATGTTCCCCTGTTCCTCGGGTGACCATGGAGTCCCGGACTAAGACATATCGCAAACGAGAGGCCTAATTAGGAAACCCACGGAACGGAACGAAGTGCCGTCGCGAAGTTTCTTTTCGAGACCGCCGTTGGGCTCACTCAACCGGGTCATCTACCCGCTACTTCCCACTTTCCACTCCCTACTTTCCGCTCCCACCGCGACTCGCGTTGACTGGAAACGAGAGCCCAAGTTCAATGCATCGCAGTGGCCCGCGCCCGCTCCGGTTGGAATCATGGCGTGCCGCCTCGGACGCGAATGCATTGGGAGTCGATCGAATGGATCAGCAGTTTTCGGTACAGCTCGATGGTTACCGAGGACCGATCGATCTTTTGCTCTACCTCGTCCGAAAACATGAGGTTTCGGCGACGAGTATTCCGATCGCCGACATCACTCGCCAGTACCTTGAGTATCTCGAGTTGCTCGAGGCGATCGACATCGACTCGGTGGGCGACTTCTTGGAGGTCGCGAGTTTGCTGATCGAGATCAAGTCTCGTGATGCGCTGCCTCGAGTCGAGGAGACGGGCGACGAAGCGGTGTTCGAGGATCCTCGTGAGGAACTCGTCGCGCGGCTCTTGGAGTACCAGGGCTTCCGCGACGCGGCCAGCATGTTGGACGATCGGGCTCGGCAGTGGCAGCAACGATTCTCGCGTCGAGCCCATGACCTGACGCCTCGCAAGATCGACCCGGCCGACCAGCCCATTACGGATGTCGAAACGTGGGATCTGGTCAGTGCGTTCGGCCGCATCATGCGCGACCATGCTCCACCACCCGTGACGAATATCGTCTACGACGACACGCCGATCACGCGCTACATGGAGCGGATTCACGCGCGAGTTTGCGAAAGCGGCAAGATGCGTTTGGGCGAGTTGTTTGATGCCGGCCTCCATAAGTCGGCCATGATCGGAGTCTTCTTGGCGGTCCTGGAGCTCGCCCGCCATCATGGAATTCGGCCACAACAGGAAGGCCTCTACGGCGACATCTGGGTGGTCCCCGGCGACGGCTTCAAGCGGGAGCTCGATCTCAGTCAGGTCGACCACTACGACCCGCGACTGGATGGCAAGGGGGATCCCGCGTCGATGGTGAAGTGACCAGGGCGATTTCGCGAAGCCAAACCGCGATCGTTCCATCGAGACCCACGACCAACCGGGCCTTGGTGTCGACCGCTGGGAAACGAACCTCACGAGCCCTAAACTGGTCACTTCGATGATCCACTTTTGGTGGATTCAGTCGTTCCGGGCGAGGGTCCGGTTCTCTTCGTCGTCGCCCCCCTTCGAATCATTGATTGATGGTCAAGAACGCCGCCTTCCACCAAATCGACTTAGGTGACATCTCACTCGAAGGCTACTCGCGGGCGGCGGTTCAGTCGTACTGGAGAATTCCAGAGTGGAAGGTCGGGTTTGATCTCGGCGCCCAGCCCTGGGACTTCATGGGGACGCCGACCTGGTTCTTGACTCACGCCCATCTCGATCACATCGCGGCGCTGCCGGTCTACGTGGCTCGTCGGCGCATGATGAAGATGGAGCCGCCGGTCATCTACTTGCCCGAGAGCGCCGTGGGTCCCACCGAGGCGATCCTGCGGAACTTCTCGCGGCTGGATCGGGGGCGCCTCCCCTGCTCGCTCGTTCCCTTGGCTGCCGACTCCGAGTACGAATTGAGCCGTGAGCTCGTCGTCACGGCTCACCCCACGGTGCATAGCATCCCGTCGTTTGGCTTCGTGATTTGGCATCGGCGGCGCAAGTTGAAGCCCGAATATCAGGGGCTATCCGGTGACCAAATTCGCGATCTGCGATTGGCTGGCACCGAGGTCACGGCGGAACAGCGATTTCCGCTCCTCGGTTACACCGGTGACACGAGCCCCGCGGGACTCGACCAGAATCCGGTCTTCTACCAAGTGAAGTATCTCATCACCGAAATGACGTTCCTCGCCAAGGGTCATCGCCGCGAGAAGATCCACAAGCACGGGCACATGCATTTGGATGATTTCCGCGAACGTATCGATCGCTTCGAGAACGAGAAGATCATCCTGGGTCACTTCAGTGTGCGCTACAGTCGACCCCAGATCTCGAAGTTCATCGAGCGAGCCTTTCCAACGTTGCTTGATGGTCGCATGATTGTTTGCTCGTGATTCGACAGCGCGCGAGTCGCGCGCTGTTTGAATGAGCGGTGAGCAAGGAATGCCCCGGACTCGTTGTCCCCCAGCGGTCCCCCATCATTCCCCTATTCGCAACAGCAAAAGACGCAAGCCGCCGATGGTCGAATCCGAAATCCCCGCCAACGATCGCACCGACTCGGCGCCTCCAACCGCGCTTGGGCAAGGCGAATCATCGACGGCTCCCAACCACTGGCCAGCGCCTCGTTCGCTCTACGTCCACGTACCGTTC
>JAGQPS010000380.1 GCA_020426595.1 Planctomycetales bacterium | reverse complement strand
TCGGACCGTCGCGTGATGGGCGATCTGGAGATGCCGCAGCTCACTGCGGTACCCGCGTTCCCCGCGAAACCCCGCCCGATCCATCCGCTGTTGTTGGCCGGTTGGCTCACCAACGGGCTCCTCCTTCCCTGGCTGGGACTCTCGATCCTAACCCGCGCGGCCGACTCGGATTCCTCACTCGCCAGTGCCACGCTCGTCGTTACGTATCTCGGGGTGATGAGCGCACTTGCATGGTATTTCTGGGGTCGCTTTGAGCCCAGCATGTTATCCATGGGTTCAACCCTCGTGGTCTGTGCGTTTTGGCTCAAGTACCTGGAGTTGGTATATGGCCTCAAAGGCAACCACGGGCAGCCACAGGGAAAGCACTCGGTTCAGTAGCGATCACTCCAACCGAAGGTCGCTTGGTGCATCGGCTATCCCCATAGATTGCACCTCGGGCACGGCGTCGGAGAGCGAGTCAACGGATGCCACGGTGGCGACCGAGAACGGCGCGCCGGTCGACGAGGCGACGCCCCTGTTGCCTCCGTCATCGCCCCCATCCACCGATGCGAAACGAACGGACTTCGAGAGATTCGCGCCCGATCCTGGCACACCCGCCGGCAATCTATTGACCGCCATCAGCCCGCACCTGCTCAGTGCCTTTCAGGTGCTCGTTGCCGCGGTGCTCTCGGGTGGACTCTTCGTGTCGCTCCGGTTGCTTGGCTTCCGCTTGGTGAAGGTCAAGTAATCGAGCGGCTGCCGCAAGAGTTGAATAGCGCGAGAATCAGTGGAAACAAGAGAGCAAGTCGAGCCTCGCGGTTCGAGAACGGTGTCAAGCCGTACTGCTAAATCATCACTACTCGAAAACCAAAACTGGCGTCGCGGCTTGAAGGGGTGTCGTAATAACGCAGGGCCGACCGACAACGAAACGCGTGGCTTTGCCATGCTCCACCGCGGCATACCACGGACGAACCGGTCCTAGGCCCAGTAGGATCAACCGCCACCTCGGTGCCGAGACGCTGGTAGTAATCCGCCGCATACCAATCTTGACACCACTCCCAGAGATTTCCGTGCTGGTCGAAGATACCGAATGGATTCGCGGAGTAGCGACCGACTTCGGAGGTTCTTTGGAGGAACGAACCTCGCGATGCGGTTCCCCAGGGATGCGTGCCATCGCAATTGGCATGCTCACCTTTGAGAGATGGGCCGAACCAGTAAGGAGTTGTCGTTCCCGCGCGGCAGGCATATTCCCACTCCGCTTCCGAAGGCAAGCGGTACCGCGTTCCGGGCTCCAGTCTCATCAGACGGTCAAGAAACTCGTTGGCATCCCTCCAGCTCACGTTATCAACCGGGAGTCGATTCGTATCGAGGCTCGAACGTGATCGCGATCCCAATAGCCCCGCGAGCAGTCCAGGCTTTCGGTCCAGGATTCGATGTTCCAGCTCGCCGCCAAGGGAAAACGAACTTGGGTTGGATCCCATCACCGCTTCATATTCACCTTGAGTTACCGGTACCACGCCCAAGTAAAACGGCTTGGTAATTCGCACCTTGTGCGGGGGCTTCTCGTTATTAAACTCCTTGTCCCCCATCACGAATTCCCCGGGGGGAATCAAGCGAAACCGCATGCCGAGTTGATTGGTGACTTCGACCGGCCGACGTAACTGTCGCGCCCACTTATCTTGAGCCCGCTGGGCCTCGCTGGCGGAAAACGGAGCAACCAGAATCTGCTGCCCGGCCACGGTTGGCGTGGGAGAGGCTGGCCGATTCACGGCGACTTCGGGTGGCGGTTCTGCCGGCAACTGAGCGAGCAGGGCACGCATATCGCTTCGCGTCGGATAAAGCTGCAACAAACGCTCGACTAGCGCGCTCAACCCTGCCAATCGGACTTGTTTGACTCGCTCGGTGATCTCGTGTTCCAATTCTCGCCCACGAGTAAGACGCTCCTGGACCTGCTTCTCGAGTGAGCCGTTCCGCAAATGCTCGGGGATCATCCGCAGAGTTTCAAGGGCTTCCTCGTCACGATACTCCGCGAACAATCGCTCCGCATTGGCGGCGCGTCGCTGTATCTCGTCTCGAGTCGCGATCAGCAACTCGGCTAGGTCCTTCGTCGCGGCCGGCGTCTTGGCTTCGACCACCGGCGCATCGTCAACCGTCGCTCCGTCTAGCCGCATCAGAGCCTGACGGAAGGACTCGAGGTCCGGGAAACGATCCGCGGGAGACTCCTCAAGGGCTCGCTCCAACACCTCCATCAACTCCGCTGGCAGCAACCGGAAATTCAACCGCCGCGGGGAACGTCCGGTCACCATCTGATAAAGCGTCGCGGCGACACTGTACTGGTCGCTCAACGCGCTCGAGTCCTTCGCGTTCGCTTCTTGCTCGGGTGCCATGAAGCCGTCGGTTCCCAGCATCTGGCCGGTAAGCGTGTGTTGGCTGACGCTAACGCCTCGCGCCAATCCGAAATCGACCAGCTTGGGGACTCCCTGTGTCGTAACCAGGATATTGCCCGGCTTGATATCTCGATGGATGATGCCGCGAGCATGTGCCGCCTCGAGTCCCTGACAAACGGGCACGATCAACGTGATCGCATCGTCGAGCGAGTAAGCGCCCTTGCGTTGCATCGTCTGCAAGATGCTCTCGCCTTCGATAAACTCCATCTCGATGAAGTCGCCGTGATCGTCTTGTCCTAGATAGAGGATGCGCACGATGTGGGGATGATCGAGTCCGGCGATGGCCCGAGCCTCTTCCAAGAAACGTTGTCTCATCTCGGGGCTCTGTCCGAGTTCCGGGAGGACTCGCTTCAAGGCGACCCAACGTCCCAATCGTTCGTCCCACGCTTTCCAAACGATTCCCATTCCACCTCGTCCCAACACCTGGTGACGGCTGAGCCGTCCGCGATCGGTTGGGGGCTGAGCGGCGGGGGCCGAGCCTGAGCGAGCGCCGATCATCGAAGGAGTATCGGCCGCCATTTTCGGCACGGTCGGCTGCTCGGATATCGAAGGTTCCGCACGGATCAGGCTCGGTTCGTGCGGTGGATCCGGTGGGTGGGTCGTCATGCTAGAATCCGGGAACGCGAGTCGCTCGAGAAGAAGCCACCGCTACTGGGGTCGCTTGCCCATACGCTATAGGAGCGAAAGTCGACTGCTCTTGCGGAGAGATCCCCAATGGTACTCATTCTCGGTGGATGGCGGGATCTCGGCCCCCGTCACTTCGCCCAAAACAGGTCGATACCGCCTGCGTCCCAACACATGGCCGGTTGTTCTCGCTCAGAGATGGATCGATGGAACAGGACTCGGACAACCCATTCTCGGATGCCGAAATCCTGAAATGGGTCGCGAGTGGCGACGCGGGCGATCTCAATCGAGCGGTGACGACTCTGGTCTCCGACCCGCGTTTGATGGGCTCGATTAGGCGGCGCGTCTGGCAGAAGCTCGAGGACAAACAAATGCTCGACGAGCGACAACCGTTTTATCGGGCTGATGCCGTCAACGATGCCTTGGCCTGGATCTTTGAACGAGTCCTTTCGGTTCAGTCGCTCCGCCGGACCCTGCTTGAACGTGGCAGTGATGAAAGGGGAGTCGGTTTCGATCCGACTCGAGGGCCGTTGCGCAATTGGCTGCTCAATGCCGCCGGCTTTCAACTCTACGATTGGATCAGGAAGCACCGGCGACTCAACCTTGAGCGAACATCACTTATGGATGACGCGATGATGCAGCCCACCTCCGATGCCATGCCGTTGGATACGGAGGAAAGCAAACAACAGATCATGCACTTGGTTCGAGGTGAGTTGCGGGGCCTACCGCCGATGCAACGTGCCTGCATGACCGTCAAGTATTTGTGGTCGGAATCGCTCGACGATCAAGATCTGATGGTCATCAGTACCGAACGGGGCAATCGCTCGCCGAGCAACGAGGATCTCGCGGAGTTACGACACGAGCTGCAAACGGTTGGCTCGAGTAACGATCGTCGCCGCAAGGAGCTCAACATCCTGGTTACGAAGCGTTTCAACGAAAAGCGACTCGAGGAGAAATCGTTGAGATCCGTCGCCCAGCGACTTCAAGCAGTCGGCTGGCCCCGGTCGGACATACGGCGGCTCGAGGCGATCGCGAGTGAGTCGACGGGCGAGCAATTCGAGACTCAGCTGGTGGACGCCGACGCGGATGTGCGGACGTATCTCCTTTCCGCCCGACGGTTGGCCAAGTTGACTCGTAAGTGGGTCAAGGCGCAGGAACGAGCCCGATCAGCGGAGGCATCCGGAGAGGGCTGGCTGCCACCGAGAACGATCGCCGCGTTCCTAGGCAAGTCGGTCAATGCGGTTTCCTCGGCGCTTTTCCACGCCCATGAACGATTGCGCGGAGCAGCCGATGACGACGAGTCCGATGCAAGCGAGGCCGACGATTCGCTGTAATTAAGCAAGAAGTACACCAGCCTCCGACAGAGCCCATTCCGCGCAAGCCATTACGAATCGACGGCCATCCCAGCACTCCAGATGGTCGATCCTCCATGGTCTCGTGACACGCGGGGCGCGGCGTGGACCGCTGCACACTAGACCTGGAACGAGGCAGGGCAGGGTAACGACTGCTGCATGGCGCGAGAAACGCGGCCTACAAGCGCTGGGGGCTTCGCCCCCAGACCCCCAGAGACGGCCTCTGCGAGGCCTGACAGA
>JAGQPS010000037.1 GCA_020426595.1 Planctomycetales bacterium | reverse complement strand
TCTTCGGCTTCGACATCGACAAGGCTCTCCCGGCAAATAGACGAACTTGGAAATTGGCGAGCCCAAGCTCGCTCCCACGATCGGCTCGGCGAAATTCCAATAGGCCAAGCGAAACGACATCGTATCAAGTCGCGTCGCCGAGCGGGGCCAGATCGAACACTTCACCAGACCACGGCGCGTTTTCCAAGCGATTCGGGCACCGCCGAGTTTAACTCTCGCGGATGACCGACATCGATTTCCAAGCTCCTTGGAGGAATCGCCAAAGGAACGCGGACGCGAGTGTCACGATGAACAGCGTGAGCAACGTCCACCACCACAGGAGCTTGCCTGACATCGACTCAAACGAGCCTCGCAGCAGGACGCCCAACAAGATAATGCTCACGGAACTCACGGCCAGCGCGACGACGGTGAACCACGTGTCGCCCGCACCCTTGATGGCCGAAGCGAAGATCACCTGCCAAGCATCAAACAAGCAGTACACCGCGACGAACCGGAGCAAGATCACGGTCCAATTGAGAAGTTCCCGGTGCTGATCGTTTTCGAGGTCGTGAAACACGAGGAACCAAGTCGGCGTCGCCAGGTAGAACACGACAAAAACGACAGAGTAGATCGTGCTTACCAGAATGCCCGACCACGTCGCTCGTACCGCCAAGTCGGGACGCACTCGGCCGATCTGATTCCCGACCATCGATGTCACCGCCATGCCAATTCCCAAGACCGGCACGAAAGCCACCATATTGACGCTGAAGGCCAGAGTCGTCGCTTCGAGAGCCAGATCACCCGCCTCGCCAAGAAACAACAGGATGATCGTGAACGCGCCTCCTTCCAGAACGAACTGCATGCCGTTGGGACCGCCGTAACGAATCAAACTCAGGAACAGCTTCCAATCAGGTCGCCACCCCGAAAGAAAACCAAACTCCCGAACATCGGGCTGGATCGCCACCAAGACCAGGTAGCCAACAAACTTGATCCATAGAGCCGTGACGGTCGCCCAAGCGGCTCCTTCCATGCCCCATTCGGGAAACCCGAATACGCCAAAGATCCAGGCGTAATCCAATGCGACATTGACGACCGCGGCCGCGATATCGAGCACCATGACGATGCGCGTCCGTTCCAGCCCGATGAAGAACGCGTTGAGCCCCATCGACATGATCAAGGCCGGCATGCCACAGAGCATGATGCGGAAGTAGGTCGCTTCCCGTTCGACGAGTCCGTGCTCATGACCGAACATCAACAGAACTTGCTCGGCGCTCATCGCCAAAAGGGCGAAGACGGGGAGCGCGAGAAACACCATCGCACAGGCGTGCCAGATGACCGCCCCAATTCGATGCGGTTGTCCCGAGCCTCGGTACTGAGACACGAAGGCGATGGCGTAAAGAGCCATGCCGATGAAGCCGGCCGACGCGTTCCAACTCGCCGCCCCGCCCACCATCACCGGACCAATCACGTCCGAGTCGTACCGAGTCAAGAACAACCGGTCGCAGAAATTCATGACGGCGAACGTCGCGGTCGAGACCGCGAGGGGCAATCCACTGGCGAGCAGTTCGCGGACTCCACATTCGCGGCTCCACCAACTCCCGTCGGAATCATTGCTCGACTGGTTTTCGGCGGGAGCTTCCTGCATTCAACCAGTCACCTTATCGGAACGGTACGTAATCGCTGAAGATGAACCGACCACCGCGGGTCACCGATCACTACTGGACGTCTGCCAAGCGTGTTCAAAGCCACTTGGAACGGGAATCGCTCGCCATGGAAAACAAGCTCGACACGGCGGTGCGTGGACCTAGGGAGACCTTGAGGGCCGCCGAAGTTCGCTCGGCTTGCCAAAAAACTACCGGGAGACATCGCGATTGACGAGGTGCCCTAGCTCGATTCCTCGTCCGTACCCCCGTTTGGGACAGCAAGAAGTCCGAGGCGAGAACCAACTCCTAAGGACTCGGCCCGAGGAGCGACGCCGTGGCGGCCCACGCGGCCGTTTCCAGTCTCAGAATGCGGTCTCCCCAACCGACCACCTCCCAGCCCGACTCCCGCGCTTGATTCAATTCGGATTCCGCGAATCCTCCCTCCGGACCAACCGCGACGACACCAGCACGTGTCGGGTCGAACCATGAACTCCCCGCCGCCACTCCTGATGGGTCCAAGACCCATGCCGTACAGCCGGCCGCCACCGACGGAGAAGAGAAGCCGCCCACATCACCCGAACGCAGTTGCTGGATCAAGGCTTGAAAATCACAAGCGCCCGACCACAGCTCGATCCCCATGAGCCGATTGCGGCGACATTGCTTACTGGCTTCAATGACGTACCGACGCCATCGTTCCAACGACTTCGCGTCGGGCGCTAGCGCCGAGTGCCGGAAACTAGCCGCGACCCATGTCCGCGCTCCCAGCTCCACGAGCTTCTCGATCAAGGCCTGTTGCCGATCCGATTTCGGAACCGCGCTCACCACGACGATCTCACGCGAGGCTTCCCGTGAGACGGTCCGAGCGGTTTGAACTTCACAGTCGATCGACTTCTTCGACAACCGCTCCACGAGGACCTCGAACTCGTCACCCATTCCATTGAACAACTGCAATCCATCTCCGACTTTGACGCGGAGGACGTGCAGCAAATGATGAGCCTCGGGACCATCGAGCGTGCAATGAGTCGCGTCAAGCGAAAGACCTTCCGCGAAGGCTCGAATCGTGCGCATCCTGGTTCTTCCTGAAATGCGGGGCCACGAGCAAGGAAAAAGAAGGGGAGTCGCGTGGGGCGAGAACCGCCGTAGTGCATGAACGGAAACCGGAGTCCACGAGACTCGGCACGGCCTTCACCAGGCCCAATGGAACTGTCTCGAGCCCCAGCGCCAAGCCCGACTTGCCAACGATTCCGAGCCTACGGCGATTCCGATCCGGGCTGGTTCATCATGCCAGATCGGTAGAGCGGTGGCACTCGCGAGGTCCGAGGAGGCGTCTGGAAATCGAGCTTCACGAGCCGCTTCGATCTTGACCCAAGCGACTCGGCGTTCCACCGATTGTCCGGCACTGACCCGAGCCAACCAATCTCCCCAGGTCTCGCCTTCCAGACGCGACTCCTGTCCGTTCGCCAACCCGACTTCCACGACTCGACCAGCGATCGGGGCCCAGCCGCCACTCCCCAACTGAATGCTCGCCTCGGCCCCCACGACAACTCGCGGCAAGTCGCGTTCGTCGATGCGAGCCCAAACTTCCCACGAGCCTTGTTCCGGGACGAGCCAACCGAGCAGCGTACCCGCGGTCACCGTCGCTCCACGATTGCTAGGATGACTCGGGTCGCCGTGCCAAGTCGGCAATTGGCCGTCACTTGGCACGGGGGACGCGAGTTGGTGATTTGGCACGAGTCTCGTGCGTGATTCCGAGTGCGCGCTGAGACGCTCCCTTCGCCCCGCGAGGACCGCCTGTTCCTCAAGCAACTGGTCACGCCGCGACCGTAGCGCGCCAATGGACTGCGTCGATGAGTCGCTTACGAGTCGCTGGGCCAATTCGAGCTCTTGGTTGGTTTCCGCGAGTTCGGCCTCCAACATCGTTGCCTGCCATTCCAAGTCGTCGGCTCGCAGCCGGAAGACGGTTTCATTCGCCAAGATCGTCTCATCGCTCCTTGCGATCTCTTCCACCGACGAGTCCTCGGTCGCGTAGATTGGCTGGGCGTCGCTCCAACGAACCGAACC
The DNA here is from genome assembly GCA_020426595.1 of Planctomycetales bacterium. Classification (GTDB taxonomy): domain Bacteria; phylum Planctomycetota; class Planctomycetia; order Pirellulales; family Pirellulaceae; genus UBA11682. The sequence goes on along the minus strand of JAGQPS010000037.1, from coordinate 22,659 downwards.
TACACCGGAGACTCGTGTGGGCAACGGCCATAAGGCGATCACCGCCACCACGGCAAGCAAACACAAGCCGCCTCCAACGAAACGCCCTTTCCTCCCCATGCGTCGCGCATCGTCACCAAGCCGTGCGAAAGCGACGAGCAAGGGGATGCCGAATCCGGTCGCGAGCCAAATACCTCCCAGACCAGCCGCCAACCAACCGAGGCCATAAGGGCTCGCCAACCAAACCAATCCGCCCACGATCAGCAACACCACGAGCAAGCGATAACACCAAGCGGCTGTCGCGAAACCAACCAATCCCCAATGCGTTCGATCAAAACCTTGGCTCTTGTCGGTTCTTGCTGGAACCGGTTCTTGTGGCCGCTGCTGAGTTTCTGGATCGGCCGCCGTCGCGGCATCGCTGTTGTTCGACGCGCCGGCGGCGTCGGACGGTGCCAGCCGTTCACGATTCATCGGCGCTCCCAACCACCAATCTCGCCATTGTCGACGAGCCGCTGCGCGAGCATGTTGGTGGAGATTCGGTATCCCCCACAAATCACTCAGCAAGTAATAGCCGTCGTAACGCATCAACGGATTGAGGTTCAGGGCGAGATTCCCCAGGACCACGATCATGATCACGAACCACGCGGTGGCATGAAGCACACCGGGCACCGTCATCAGCCAGAGCCAGAATGCCGCCGCGGCAAGGGCGGCCTCGACCGCGGTACCGCCGAGCGTCACCAGCACGCGTCGACTTCGCTCGGGCACCATCCAGCATTCCGTCACGTCGGCATACAAGCAGGGGCTACCCACGAACAACATCAGCCCTACTTCCCTGCAGCCGCCGCCCACATGGCGAGCGACCAAGGCATGTCCGAGTTCGTGACAGACCTTGACCGCCACCAAGCTCAACGGGAGCAACCAGGGTGCCTGCTGGAGGAGCATGGGTACGGCGGTGGTCGTTTCACTCACGAGCCGCGAGGCGAACCCCAAGGCGATGAGCATCGTCAAGAGAATCCCGCACGCCCAACCGATGACGAGTGCTGGGTGAAACAATACTCGGGCGAACGTGTAGAGAAACGACGTGAGTCGCTCGGCCGGGATCGCTCCCAAGCGAATCGCCCAAGGAGTCGCCCACCATGCAGGACCGCGCGGTGGCGAAGTCCGCCAATCGCGTCCGCCTCGCAGGAGCCCCTCGGCACCGACTCGGGCCAAAAGCATGCTCCAGCCCCTGGCCGCTTGCCCTGGGTTGAGATCGCGACGAACCAAGTCGCTTACCCAGTCCCGCAAATCGCGAAAACTCGCCAGTCGTTCGAGCCCACGCCACTGCTCCTCACTGAACTGAAAACAGCGTGCGTCAAGCGGATCGCGCACGCGAACTCCCTCGCCGGCTGGTAGCCGCACGATTTGGAGGTCATTGCGTAGGCGACAGATCCGATTCATGGCGCTCGTAGTTTGGCAATCCCGTTGGTGATGATCGAATGATGCCGTGAGTCAAGCGTGTCGGGGACACTGCGGCCAGCGAGCATCACATTGAATAATGAAAGTCACGGCCGATGACCTAGCGCGTTCGGTCCTCGGTTGATTCATTATCGGTGACCTCGGAGCGAACCACCTCGACTCGGACTCGTTCACCCGGAATCAACCTTTCGTCGGCAAGGCGTAGTTGCACGGCGACCACCTGACGCACGCGGTCAATCTCGGGAGCCACGAATTCGACCGACACTTCCATGTCGCTAGGCTGGTCGTCCACCCAGACGCGAGCGCTGATTTGTCGCGGTTCCAACCGAGCCCACGCCGCGGGAACGAAAAGTCGCAAGCTCGCATGGCTCGTATCAATCAGCTCCAGAATCGGATCGCCTCGGTCGCACCATTGGCCAGGCCGAGCGATCAGCTGCGTTACTGTCGCGTCGAATGGAGCGACCAATCGGTGATCAGCGAGTTCCGCCTCGCGATTCGCGATTCGGATCTCGGCGAGTTCGAGTTCCGCTTCGTCCGCCGCCAAAGTGGCTTGGCGAAGTTCGACCTCGATCGCCGCGCGACGCACATCGAATTCGCGCTTGGCTAGTTCCGCGTCGCTCACGCTGTCCGCGACTCGTTCACGCGACTGCTTGGCTCGCGCTAGATCGCTTTCGGCGAGTTCCCAATCGAGTCGACTCTGCTCCAAGGCCGCCGTGGCGACCGCGACTTTTTGAGTCGCGCTGCGCGCCGTGGTCGTCGCCTCGTTAACCGCCGAGCGAGCTTGTCGTGACTCAAGCTCCCCGATCAAATCGCCAGCCTTAACGACCGTTCCAGGCGTCAATTCCAGTTGATCGAGGATCCCTTCCACCTTCGCTGGCACGAGGACTCGCCGGGCCGGGATCACGAGGCCCCAGGTCACCAGCCGTTGCCCGTCGTCGAGGACTTGGAACGGAGAGGTTTCATCAAGGATCTCGGCTTCCCGATCCTGAGCGAGCGAAACGTTGGACAACAGGCCAAGCCAACTCAATGCCACCAACAGCGCACGTCCCATCCGTCGTGTCATTCGTCGGTTACCACCAGCCATGCTGTCGCCCTCCCTCGATGAGTCCACGCAACAAGACGTACGCTAAAGGCCTTCGGCCGCAGTCGATCCGCACCGTCACTTGGCTTCCCGGTCGAATATGACCGGGGACCTCTCCGTCGATCGCCGCTTCGATCTCGATCTGGGCATTTGCTTCCTCGTCAAAGATCGCGCTGCCGGCGACCCGCGGTTCACTCGCGGTCCATTCGCGATCGACGTCCACATGCGAGGTGACTCGCATGGTTGCTGCGCCGTCCGCTTGTGAGAGCGGATTCAGATCGTTCGGTTCAAGCTTCGCCCGGACAACCCAGGGCCCCGTTTGATCGGCGATGACCAACAACGACTGACCTCGTCGCACGGGTCTTTCGAGCAGTCGCTGGTCTAGATCCCGCGTGATGACGCTTCCCGAGAGAGGGCTGTCGATTCGCAGTCGGGCGTCTCTTTCCTTGAGCAAGGTCAACTGACGCACCAGTCCGCGTCGTCGCGTTTCGAGCAAGGAAGCTCGCGATCGCAATTGTTCGGCTTCGGCGACCTGCGCCGAGTCCAGCACATTGATGCCGGCCAATCGAGAACGAAGCGTCGAGACTTCGGCATCCAGGGTTTGGATCTGCCCCTCGGTCTCGGTCAGCCGCTGTTGCAGTTCGTCGTTGACCAGATTTGCCACCAGCTGCCCTGCCTCCACGCTGCTTCCTTCATCGACATCGAGTTGGACGACTCGGCCATCATCCGGCGCGAAGATATGTCTCTGGTTCTTGGGTTGCAGCTCACCCAAGGCCACCACTCGAAGCGGTACGGGCCAGGCCCCGGCGATGACTAAAACCATCAACGCGACGAACCAGAGCCAGTGGCCGCCTCGGGCACGAGTCACGGCTCGGCGCCCCGTTAACCATCGCGTCCAAGCACTACGACGACAGGCCAATTCAGCCGTTAGCAAGCTGCGCAGCTGCAAGAGCAGGGCGTCGTACGAACCGCGTGTTCGCAGGTCGGTGATTGGGTCATTCTCGATGACCCAATACCAAGTGGAGTCTCTCGATTCCGCGGCCAGCCAGACTCGCTCGGTGGGGAGCCAATGCGAAACGTCGCTCCACCGAACATCCGCTTCCACGACACTCGCGTGCTCAGCGCTATCCAGCGCGGAACTGCGTGAGGCTGAGGAAACGCGGCTGTCTTCCTCCACGGCCTGGAGAATTCGTTGAACCCAGTCGGACCGTGGATCCCAACTCGAAGCGTCGGATACACCCAGCAACGTAGGGCGGCCTCGGCCCGCTTTCTCGACGAGCCACACTCGATCCGCGCCGAGGCGTTCGGCGACGAGCAGGGTCGCGGTTCGTGGCAGCTGAGCCCGATCCAATTGAGGCAATGATCGGGACCACTGAGCCAAATGCCGCTGATGTTCCGCCGAGGCACGAAGTCGTAGGTTGTCGTCTCGCTGGAGTCGTTCGGCCAACATGCTGGCTAGTACGGCAGCGATCTCCGCCACGGCCTGGGCACTGCGAGGCTCAAGGGACTCGGCGAATGCCAAACCGAGCCAGCCCAAGGGAGCTGTCGCGGCTCCCACGGGGCGCCACAGAAGTTGACTTGCCGGGCCGTTCGCTTGTGAACCGGACGCCCAACTCCCTCCGTGAGGTTCGGTCCGCCAAACGGCCTCCCGGTGAGAAGCGAGCAACGAGTCGACCGAGCCATTCCCCGCCGCGATGAGTTCACGTTGGCCACTGTTCGCTGCCTGCAGTTCGGCCTCAGCATCATTCGAGAGTGGCGCACCGTCCGGAGAGACCGACAAGAAAACGGTGTTCGCACCCAATTGCGCGGCCGTCAGAGCCAGGGCTCGCTGGATCGCGACTTTCGTTTCGATTCCAGCATCGAGCTGTCGTTCGAGCCCCTCGATCAAGGACTCCAACTGCGCCCAGAGGTCGGGGGGCTGATCCCCGGAAGTTGAATCGGCGTCGCGGTTCATACGGTCCATTATAGGCAGGGCTCGCTTCACTCCTTTCCTGCTGGAGCCAGTGGATTGCTGGCCAATGTGTCAAACGGGGATGTCTGCGTCGACATTGACGGCTTGTGCCAGCTAGTAGGGCACTCGTTTGATGGGAACTACTGGATCGATTGGACTGGTTGTGACGATTCAACCATGGAATCCGCCGTCTCCGAACGCATTGGCTGGGCAAACTGTGCGTCCCTGGAACGCTCGAGGTTCGCCGAACCTGGGTCACCCCGCCGGGACCGCTGTTAGGTGAGCCGACCCTTGGTGCACAGCAGAAGGAAAGAGAGCCATGTCGACCATCCCCACTCGCTTCGTCGCAAGTCGACGATCGAAACGAGTTCGGACGGACCGGCAATCCGCTGGCGACAGACTCGAAAGGGTGTTCCGTCACCACCGTGTCCATGTCTGGTTATGGCTTGTTGCCTTGGCCTTGCTGCCCGTGGCCGCGACCGGTTGCCGCGGCGTCTCCTCGCAAGGCGCGTCGCGCGGTCCCGCTACGTCGCCGCTCGCCTCCTATTCGCAGTTAAGGATCGAGGTCCCCGCCGAGAACGAGTTTCACGCCGACGACCTGGGAGCCGAACTCCCGCCAGTCACGCTGAGTAGCTGGGAGTCGGGCAGTGTTGAGTTCTGGGACCTAACGATCGAGGACGCTATCCGAATTGGGCTGGAGCGCTCGCAGGTGTTCCGTGATCTGGGTGGAGTGGTGCTTTCGGCCCCTTCCGCGTCGCAAACCGTATTTGATCCGGCCATCACCGAAACCGATCCCAACTATGGTGTCGAAGGCGCGTTGAGCGCGTTCGACGCGCAGTGGTCAACGGCGTTGTTCGTCGAGAAGAACGACCGCGCGCTGAACAATCAGTTCTTCGGTGGTGGCGCGCGAATCCTGCGGCAAGACCTAGCGGAATACAACTCGGAACTATCCAAACGTACCGCGACCGGTGCCTTGTTAACGGTTCGCAACATCGCCGAATACGACTTCAACAACGCGCCCGCCAACCTCTTCACCAACGGCGCGTGGACACTCAAGCTCGAGACCGAGGCTCGGCAACCGTTGTTGCAAGGACGTGGTGTCGATTTCAATCGCATCGCCGGACCCAACGGCAGTCCCGGCTTCAACCAAGGCGTGTTGATCGCCCGAGTCAACGCGGATGTCGCCCTCGCCGATTTCGAACAAGCCGTGCGCAACCTCGTGCAGGACATCGAGACCGCGTATTGGGAGCTGTACTTCGGTTATCGGGACTTGGACGCCAAGGCGGACTCGCGGGATCGAGCCCTCGCGACTTGGCGCCGCATCCAATCGCTCGCCGACACGGGGCAACGAGGTGGCGAGGCGAGCCGCGAGGCTCAGGCTCGCGCCCAGTTCTATCGGCAGCAAGAAGAAGTGCAAAACGCCTTCGCGGGCACCGCCCAGGACAAGGCTCGCACGATCGCGTTCCGAGGCACCGGCGGCGTGCTGCAGAACGAACGCCGCTTGCGATTGTTGCTCAACCTACCGGCCGCCGACGGCACGGTCATACGGCCCGCCGATGAGCCCTTGGTGACCGAGCTCCGATTTAGCTGGAATGAAACCGTGGACGAGGCGTTGGCTCGCCGAGTGGAGCTTCGTCGCCAGCGATGGGAAATGAAACGCCGAGAGCTCGAACTCGTCGCCGCCCGCAACTACTTACTCCCCCGCCTCGATCTGGTTGGTCGGTATCGCTGGCGCGGTTTTGGCCATGAACTCATCGATACGCCCGGCGGCAATGGTGACTTCGACAATGCCCTCGAGGATCTGATCAGCGGTGATTACACCGAGGTTCAAATGGGTGTCGAGTATCGATTCCCCATTGGCTTCCGTCAGGCTCACGCCAATCATCGCCAAGCACAACTCGCGCTGGCTCGCGAACGAGCCGTATTGGAAGCGCAAGAACGAGACGTCCTCACCGAGCTGACCAACGCCGTATCCGAGCTCGATCGAGCCTACACGACCTTGGCCACCAATCTCGAACGTAGAGAGGCGCATGCTCGGCAGCTGGAAGCCTTGGAAACCGTGTACGAGGATGACACCACCGACGAAAGCAATCGACTCCGATTGCTCGATCTGATTCTAGATGCCCAACGCAACCTCGCCGAGGCCGAAAGCCGTTGTTACCGTGGACAGGTCGAGTTCCAACTCGCGGTCCGACAAGTTCATTACGCGAAGGGATCACTGCTCGAATACAACGGCATCGTGTTGAACGAGGGAGCTTGGTCGCGTGAAGCGATCGAAAGCTCACGGGAACAAGCTCGACGACGACGTACCATGCCGAACCTCGTGAGCTACATGATGCCCGCCCGACGGTTGTCGAATGGACCGATCGCCGATTCGTGGGAGAGTCCGATCATGGAATCGGAGCTGATTCCCGAGTTGTCCGAGCCACCGGTGGAAGCAACGGAAGACCCAAGCGTCCCGACTGTTCCCGCCGAAGACACTTCGGCCGACGCGAGCCGGCAAGAGAGCGATTCGGCACCTGCACGCCGCATCGAACCGATCACCCCGGGGTCCACGGAAACCACCCCTTCCTTGATCCTCTCGGCCGAACAGCGTCCAGCCGAAGTGATGTTTCCGCGAGCGGTCGTACCTCGGACCGCCACCTTGCCGATGGAATTTCGCGCGATCGCCCAGGAGCCTCTGGCCGGTCTGATTGAACCGGCTCAAGAGGTGCCGATGCCTTCGCTCGACCGAACGAGTCCTCGCATCATGCCGCTGGCGCCTTCACCGGTCTTCCCCATCGTTCCTGCGCAGGAGCCGAACAGCGGACCGACGGTCACGCCACCCTTGAACCAACCTCGTTCGACAGCGCCACCACGATTCGAGCCGCTGCCGACTGTCCCGACCGGTCCGCCAACACCACAAGCGACGCCCGAAACTAGAAACGGTACCCGCCTGCGCGTCAGCGGTTAGAACGCAGCGCGAGAGCAGTGCCGGACAACTCCGACGCACCATCATCTCTTCAGGAATGGCGATGGTGCGAATCGCGGGCTTTAGCGAACCAGCAGTTCGGTGAGACCGGACCGAGCCGCGCCGCGATTGACGAAAATCACACGCAAGGCGTCTCCGTCAACCGCTTCGAATTCAACGGTATTGAACAGGCCCCCTTGAGGCTGCCGCGGTACTCGCCGAGTCTCCCGCACGTCCTGCCAATCTCCGTCGACGCGGACTTCGACACGATACGATTCGGGAGCCTGCACGCCGCCTCGATCGTCATAAATGCCGAGCTCGACTTGATGGAAGGTCTGTCGGTCTTCCCATTCGACCATGAGCCAGTCCTGTTCATTCGGCGACTCGTAACTCGTCCAACGATTGTGCGGTCCCGGTCGGAAACTCACTTCGCCGTCGTTGACCATCTCGATTTGGTCGAAACGGGAGGTGTGACTGGCGGTCACGCGGGGAAACGGCTGGTCCGGTGTGGCTCGGGCCAGGTTCGCCGGCGCGTCGGGTACGGCGTCATACGGAAGCGGGTTCAGTCCCCAAAGACCGATCTCCGTAAGTGCCAAGGCCTTCCCGGCGGGACGTTCGAAGCCGACCCGAATTCGTTGGGCTTGGACTTCGCATGCGACTCCGTTTTCGTCGACCAATGGAAAGATCACATCGCGGTGGGCCCACGGGTTGGCATCCGTCTTGGTGCCCGGCTTCGCGACTTGCTGGTCCACTAATCGCACCCATTTGGAATCTCGCCAGACGTCCAACGTCACCGCGATCGGCGCCGCGTAATCGGCTCCATCGTCCAACGCATTCATCATGAGTTGATCGATGGTGCGTTCGCGCCCTAGGTCGATTTCCAAACCAACGCTCGGCGCACCTGGCTCCACCACCCAAGCTCGAATCGGATCGGAGTAGTCCCACCGTTGCCCATCGAATAGCGTGGCGATGCTCGACATCGCTTCCGTCGCTTCGACTTGAACGCGGGGGTAGTAACTCCCACGATTGTTGACCGCCACATTGACTCGCGACCTTGAGTCGTCGGGCCGCTCGGTCGGCGAGGCGGACCGAGGCGGTGGCAGTTGTAACTCAATCCAAGCCAACGAGTCTCGATGTGCTAGGAGTTCGCCGTCCACCCAAATCGAGAGGCCTTGTCCCATTCCGTACCGGTCACCGTTTCGGTCCCAGATCAAACTGATGCGACGTCCCCGATACGGCAGGTCCTGCAAAGCGAAGTAGTCCCAGTCGTCGGGCATCAGCGGGCGCAACTCAAGAACCTCGTCGTCCCGAGGTCTCATGCCGATAAGTCCCGTGATGACCAGATCGCAGAAGCTGGAATGGAAATAGTGTTCACTATGGTTGTGCGCGTCGTGTCCTTCCCAGGACCCCGTGTCTGGATTGGCGGCCTCCGCGATGTAGGGGCGCCCTGCCTTATGCTGGGTCCGCACGTAGGTGGAAAGCAATTCCCAGTAGTCGGCGCGATCGACGACGTTTTGCTCGGCATTCTGCAGCAGATTGGCGAGTCCTTCCAAGGTTTGACTCGTCGCGTAAGGCCATGATTGACCGCTCCAGACACAGCAGTACGGCGAGAGCAAGAACAGCGGATCACGGCGTTCGACCGTCGTCGGTCCATAAGGAGCTCGAAAGCCATCGTCCTCGAACAAAGTGGCCCACGCCGAGGCATGGTCGGCGCCCACCATCTCGAATTGCCAAGGGACGAATCCAATCAACTCGCGACCATAGGGGCTACCGGCGAATTGGCCCGTTTCATAAGTCAGGCTCCCACGCTGGACGAGGAAGCCGTCGAGTTCCTCGTCTTGGCGAGCCATGGGAAAGAAGAACGATCGCCGCTCATCCCACAACGAGTCGATCATTCGGGATCGAAGCGAATTCGCCTTTTCGTCGTATTGCTCCGCCAGATCGTCGCGTCCCGCGAGCCGAGCGGTACGGGCGATCGCGAGAGCATCGGCGTACAGATAGGCATTCAACGTGGGTCGGTAGGCCGGAGCCCCACGAACTCGGTCTCGAGTCTGCCGACTATTGATGTTGATCTCCATCCCATCATCGTGTCCGTTCTGCCAAAACATGCCCATGTCGGCATCGAAACGCTCGCGTTCCCATCCTTCGTAGTTGGCGACGAAGTCATCCAATAGATCGACGATCCACTCGTCATCCGGATGAACTCGGTTCACCTCCCAAGTGGCGTCAACGAGCCACGTGCTATAGCGACGCGGCTGAGCCCCTTCGACTCGGAACCAATACGCCGCGTAGTCTCGCGCGAAACGCGGATCGCGCATCCAGCGTAACTCTTGAAGCTGGAGTCCAGCGGGGCAGGAAATGGCGCCGTAGGTGCCCGACCAAAATGGTCGATCAATGAACTCGGTACACGACCATCCGTCGTTTGGAGAACCGTAGACCAAGTGCTTGGTGACGAGCTGCCAGCGGTACCACCACACCTCGTCGAGTTCCGCGACCGGCGTTTCCAGAACCGGGACATTCCGAGCGAACCAAGCGTGGTCCTGGTTATCCCAGAAATCGAATCGAGACATGCTCGCCACGGCATCAATGGGAAATCGTGGCTCTTCCTGAGCCGTCGACCTCGCGGCACCCCATCCGCTGGAGAGCAACAGGCACACGAGATACGCAGCCAGCCAGACCGAACATCGCCGCGACTTCGCCGCCGCATCGATCGTCGGTTGGCCCCACCAGGAATCAACGCTATGACCAACGGACCTACCGTCGCGAATGTTCATGGCTTCACCTAGGAAGGCTGCTGGGGCGAATCATCGGCGACGCCTGAACGCAACCGACGGCAGGACAACGCGGCTCATGGAGTCCAGCAAATTCAATCGTCATCGACCATTGGAATTGACAACGTTCGATGCCCAAAGCGTGCCGGTCGCTATTCCAGCACGATGAGCAAGTCACCGGCCTCGACGGCCGAGCCGCCGGAGACCAAGACCTGGGCGACTCGAGCCTCCCGATCGGAGTTCACCGTCGTTTCCATCTTCATCGCCTCGATGCTCAGCAGCTTCTGGCCTGGGCTGACGCTGTCGCCTTCTTGGACGGCGACGGCGACGACCATGCCCGGCATGCTCGCGGCGATATGATTGCCGTTGGCGGGGTCCGCCTTGGTTCGCGAGACCGTTTGGGGCTCGAGACTCTCATCGACGACACGAACGTCGCGCGGTTGTCCATTAAGCTCGAAGAAGACGGTGCGCGAGCCATCGTTGTGAGGTTCGCCCACCGTCAAGAACTTCACGATGAGCGTCTTGCCCGGTTCGATCTCGACCGCGATTTCCTCACCGGGGTTGAGCCCGTAGAAGAAGTTGGGCGTCTCGAGACACGAGACATCGCCATACTTCGCGCGATGGTCCAAGAAGTCTTTATGGACCTTCGGGTACAGAACCTGTGTGACCACGTCACGATCGTTGGGCGCGCGAAGCATGTGCTCCGCCAGCTTCTCGCGCACCGCTTCAAAGTCGGCGGGCTCCATCGAGGCACCGGGGCGACCCGTCAACACCGTCCGATCGCGCATCACCGCTTGAATGACCTCGGGCGGGAATCCGCCTGGTGGTTGTCCCATCTTGCCACCAACTAGGTCGAGCACGCTTTCCGGGAAACTCAACCCGCGGCTCGTGTCGAGCACATCGGTCGCCTTCAAGTCATTGGCCACGAGGAACAACGCGAGGTCGCCCACCGCCTTGCTCGTTGGAGTCACCTTCACGATATCGCCGAGTAAGCGATTGACGTCGGCATACAGGCGACACACCTCGGCCCAGCGATCGGCTAGGCCCAAGGCACGAGCCTGCTGGAATAGATTGGTGTACTGGCCGCCCGGCATCTCGTGATCGTACAGGTCGCCGCCCGCGGGGAGCACGACGCTCTCGAACGGAGTGTAGAACTCGCGCACCGCTCGCCAGTACTCCGCGATCCCATCCAGAGGCTCGATCTCCAACTCGGAATCGCGAGGCGTGAATCGCAATGCCTGAACGAGTGCGTTCAGATTGACTTGCGACGTGCCTCCCGAGAGTGGAGCCATCGCCGCGTCGGCGATCGACAACCCGGCCTCCGCGCCCTCGAGAATCGAGGCGGCCTGAATGCCCGCCGTGTCGTGGGTGTGGAAGTGAATGGGGATACCAATCTCTTGCGACAAGGTCGAAACCAACTTGCGAGCCGCGGCGGGCTTGCAAAGACCGGCCATGTCCTTGATGGCGAGCAGGTGAGCTCCCATCTTCTCGAGTTCCTTCGCCAAATCGACGTAGTACTTCAAGTCGTACTTCGTCCGTTTGGGATCGAGAATGTCGCCCGTGTAGCAGATCGATGCCTCGCACACCGCGCCGGTCTCGAGCACGGCGTCCATCGCGACCTTCATGTTCGGCACCCAGTTCAAGGCATCGAACACTCGGAAAATATCCATGCCCGCCGACGCCGCCTCGCGTACGAACAACTGCACGACATTGTCCGGGTAATTCGTGTAGCCGACCGCGTTGGACGCTCGAAGGAGCATCTGAAACAAGATATTGGGAACTCGCTCACGCATCTGGGTGAGCCGATCCCAGGGGCACTCCTTCAAGAACCGCATCGACGTATCGAACGTCGCCCCACCCCACATCTCGAGCGAAAAGAGCTTTGGCGTCAACTTCGCGTAGGCCGTGGCGATATTCAAGCAATCCTTGGTTCGCAAACGCGTGGCCAAGAGGGACTGATGCGCGTCACGGAAAGTCGTATCGGTGATGAGCAAGCGCGACTGCGACTTGATCCAATCGACGAGCCCCTTGGCTCCCTTTTCCAAAAGGACATCGCGCGAACCTGGCTCAAAGCCGCCACGAGTCGGCACGGCGGGAACCGGCGCGGGGTCGCGGCGAAGGCTGACAGGACGTCCCTTCACAAGCGAATTGCCGTTCACGATCACTTCGCCAAGATAAGTCAGCAAACGAGTCGCTCGGTCACGCCGCCGGGGCAGGTCAACGAGTTCGGGAGTTTGATCGATGAACCGAGTCGTGCATTCTCCCGCCAAGAACTTGGGATGCTCGAGCAGCTTGACGAGGAACGGAATGTTGGTCTTCACACCCCGGACGCGGAACTCATGGAGACAGCGAACCATTCGATGGGCGGCATCCGTGAAGCGACGTCCCCGAGCGGTCACCTTGACCAACAAGGAATCGTAAAACGGATTGACCACCGCGCCCGAGAAGGCGCTACCGGCATCGAGCCGAATCCCCATGCCGGCGCCACTACGGTAGTGCGCGACTCGACCGTAATCCGGCGCGAAGCCGTTGGTCGGGTCTTCCGTCGTGACGCGACATTGAATGGCGAAGCCAGTCGTATGCACGTCGTCTTGCGAACCGAGGCCGATATCGGGTTCGGAGAGCGGAAGGCCCGAGGCCACCAAGATCTGGCACTTCACGACGTCGATTCCGGTCACTTCCTCGGTCACCGTGTGTTCGACTTGAATGCGCGGATTGACTTCGATGAAGTAGAACTCGTCACGATCGGTATCGACAAGAAACTCGACCGTACCGGCATTGGAGTAATTCACTTGGCGTCCGATCGCCAAACCCGCCTCGCACAACGCGTCACGCATCTTGGGCGACAGGTTAGGGGCGGGAGCGATCTCGACGACCTTCTGGTGACGCCGCTGGACCGAACAATCACGCTCGTACAAATGCACGAGGTTCCCGTGTTGGTCTCCGAGAATCTGCACCTCGATGTGCCGCGCGTGCTCGACGAATCGCTCGAGAAAGACATCACCGCAACCAAACGCCGAGAGCGCTTCGCGCTGGGCTTGTTCAAAGGCGCTGGCGAGATCGTTCTTGCCGCGGACGACGCGCATGCCACGACCACCGCCTCCCATCGCGGCCTTCATCATGACCGGGTAACCGAGTTGATCACCGAGAGCGATCGCTTCGTCGAGACTCGCCAGAGGCTTGCTGCTGCCACCGAGCACGGGGACGCCAGCTTTCGCCGCGATACCTCGGGCCGTCGTTTTGTCTCCCAAGGAATCGAGCATCGTCGCGGAGGGGCCGACGAAGATGATTCCCTCGGCCGCGCACGCCTCGGCGAAGCGAGCATTCTCACTCAAGAATCCATAGCCTGGATGGATCGCGTCGACCTCTCGTTCCTTCGCCAAACGAACGATGCCGGGGATGTCCAAATAAGCTCGAATCGGTTCGCCCATTCGACCAATTCGGTACGCCTCGTCGGCCTTAAAGCGATGCAGCGCGTAACGATCCTCATGGGAGTAAATGGCCACGGTGCGAATACCGAGTTCCGACGCGGTCCGGAAAACCCGAATGGCGATCTCGCCTCGATTCGCCACCAACAAACGCTTGATCGTTTTCATGTCGTTTCAGCTGCTTTGCTTCTTGCCTGTGATCATTCCAGTGTGCCCCCATTCCATCCATGCCACGGCGGTTTCCGCCGTTCGGCTCGTTGCTCGGAGCGGTTGTCCGCTCGGGGGACCAACGGTGTGATGATCAGTTTAGCGATCCCCTTGCTCGACTTCTGCCCCACACCCTCCTTCGACCGGTGCCCGTCCTCTCCGAATCCGCGAACGAACTGGGGGAACAGCGATCAAGAGCGGCGACCCAACTTGTTTCCGACGATCATAACCGTGAGAATTTGGCGGCGACTTGCCCATGCCGGCGCTTCCGGGCTCCCAAGCATCGGGCAATGTCGTGGTTCCGACTTGAGCCCCATGGACTCCGCAGGGAAGGCGAGGACGCGATGGAAATACTGGTTGCCGATAAGCTGTCGCCGCGGGCACTCGACCGTTTGCGAGAAATGGGGCACACCGTCCGAGTCGAAGTCGGCTTAACGCCCGACCAGCTCCAGGAGCGAACTCTCGACGCCGAAGTGCTCATCGTAAGATCGTCGAAGGTGTCGGCCGCGGTTCTTGACCGGAGCCGGGCATTGTCACTCGTCATCCGAGCCGGCGCCGGAGTCAACACGATCGATGTCGCCGCCGCGAGCGCCCGTGGAATCTACGTCGCCAACTGCCCAGGCAAGAACACCGACGCGGTCGCCGAATTGACGATCGGACTCATGATCGCCGCGGATCGCCGCATCGTCGACGCATGCTCCGACCTGCGCGACGGGCGCTGGAGAAAGTCCGAATACGGCAAGGCGCGAGGCTTGAAGGGGCGAGCCCTCGGCATCCTTGGCTTGGGTTCGATCGGCAAACGAGTCGCCGAGATCGCGCAGAGTCTCGGGATGCAAGTCTTCGCTTGGTCGCGAAGCCTGACCGCCGAGCAAGCACGACTGCTCGATATCGGCTACTGCGCGACCCCCGGCGATGTCGCGGCCGTCGCCGATGTCCTTTCCGTCCACGTCGCCGCGACCGGTGATACGAAAGGCCTGGTCAACAGCGATCTACTCGGCCTCCTCAAGCCAGACGCCATCCTCGTCAATACTTCTCGAGGCGACACGGTCGATACCGAAGCGATGGAGCGAGCGATCACCGAGCGCGGACTGCGTGTCGCCACCGACGTCTTCGTCAACGAACCGAGCGGAGGCGATGCGGCATTTGAGTCCGTTGAGTTGGCTCGCCAAATAACCGCCACGCCCCATATCGGCGCATCGACCGACCAAGCCTCGGAGGCGATCGCTGATGAAGTCCTGCGAATCGTCCAACTATTCGAGGCGACCGGCAAACCTCCCGGCGCGGTCAATCTCCTCGAGCACAGCAGCGCGACGCACTACCTCGTCGCCCGCCATCTCAATCAAGTGGGAGTGCTCGCCGGAATCCTGGACGAAATTCGTGCCGAAGGCATCAATGTCCAGGAGATGGAGAACGTGATCTTCCAAGGGGGCAAGGCCGCTTGTTGCACCTTGAAACTCGATCGGGCTCCCAGTGAAAGCCTCCGGGGAAAACTGGCTCAACAAGAGGCGATCATTAGTTTGCAAATGTCGGCCGTGAAGTAACGTCTCGATTTCGCGATTGTTCGCCCCACCGCGAGTCGATCCGATTCGCGAGCGAGTGTTTCGCGGCTCCGGAGAACCTCGATGCCAAGCCACCACTCACCGTCGCGAAGAGCCTTCCTACAAGGCGGCGTGCTCACATTGACCACCGCGACGATGCTCTCTCGCTCGATGGCGGATGAATTGGAGCCGCCGCGATCGCGAATTGGACTCATCACCGATCTGCACTACGCGGACAAGCCAACGGCCGGCACCCGGCACTATCGCGATACGCTGGCCAAGTTGGAGCAGGCGTCGAAGGAGTTCGCTGCGAAGCCGCTTGACTTCGTGGTGGAGCTCGGTGACCTGATCGACGCGGCCGAAAGCGTCGAAACGGAGCTGGGTTACCTCGAGACGATTAACGAGCGATTCGCGGCGATCTCTGAGCACCGTCACTATGTGTTGGGCAACCACTGTGTCGACACGCTGACCAAGGCGGAGTTCCTCGGCAAGGTCGGGCAAGAGAAGTCCTATTACTCCTTCGACCATGGCGGCTTCCATTTCATCGTGCTCGACGCCTGCTTTCGAAGCGACGGAACTCCCTACGAGCGCAAGAACTTCCAATGGACCGACGCCAACGTCTCCGCGGCCGAACTGGAGTGGCTGGCGGAGGACCTGGCGGGCAACCAGCTGCCGACGATCGTCTTCGCCCATCAACGACTCGACACCGCCGACAACCATGGCGTCAAGAATAACGAACAGGTGCGCGACCTATTCTCGGAGCATGGCAACGTGGCCGCCGTCTTTCAGGGACATAGCCACCAAAATGATCACCGCGAGATCAACGGCATTCACTATGTGACACTGGTCGCCATGGTCGAAGGCCCGATCCAGGAACACAACGGCTTTTCGATCCTCGAACTGCATGCCGATAGCTCATTGCGGCTCCACGGTTTCCGCGATCAAGCCGACTACGATTGGGAATTGAAAGACTGAAGTTCCTGCGGTGAAATCCACCGAGTTACCCAACTGTTAGAGCGGAAGGGGGACGTGCTTTTGCGGAGCAAAAGCCGACTCTGTCGCACGTCCGCGATCGAGCAAACAGCGGCCCCACAAACGGAGCCGCAAGAGTGCCGGCTTTCGCTACGCGCAATCACGATCTATTTTTCCAACGCAGACGATGGATCCGCACTCGGTAACCATGGAATGATTCCGAGTTCACGGAGAAATTACGAGAGCCTGCGATCACGATTCGCCGTCAACCCGCATTGCGAAAAACGAGAGTGCTCCCAGCCTCCGTGCTCTCCCACTCTCCGTGGTAAAGCCAATCGAATCGTGGCTAGGCTTCCTCGGCCTGAAGCTTGAGCAGCTTCTGAAGAGTCTCACGCAGGGCACGCCATTTCAGCGGCATACCAAGGTGGACGTGGTTCTCACTGAGCTTGGCGTCCTTCACGAAGTGAGCCTGTTTCTCGCTCGTCACGAGAATCGCGGGGATGTTCCTCGTGGAATCGTGACCCGCGAATTCGTTGAAGGCATCGAGCCCGTCATAGCCGAGCGAGGCACATCCGAAGATCACACAGTCGGCCGGGCGGTCGTTCGCGGCATCGTCGAAGTAGTTGCGAAAGCGAGCCAGTCCGCGAGTCGCGTCGCTAAAAATCAGCACGCGGTAACCGACGCTCTTGAGTTTGTCGCGTAGCAGGTCCTGCATGGCGACGTGAGCCTCGATCACCATCAAGACCTTGTCTCGCCCTTCGTGGTCCCGCGCCTCGCGCTTGCGGAACTCGGCGATCTCCTGGGCAGCAAGATTCGCGTCATATGTTTGGTGGTCCCCCGCTTCCAAGGCGGCGATGCACTCGGTCAAGGACGACACGACCTCGGCCGGATTTTGAAACCGCTTTTCTGGGTCGAGTTCCATCGCCTGGTTGACCACGACGACAACGCGATGAGGCAAGTTCGGGTCGGCCGCGGTGATGGGCGGGATGTCTCGATAACGCTGCACGCTGAGGCGCTGGATACGCTCCTTGGTCTCGAACAACGCCGACTTGCCGGCGATCATGTGATAGAGCATGTTGCCCAGGAAGAAGATATCGCTTCGCTTATCGTCGCGTCGAACTCCGGTCGCTCGTTCCAATCCCGCGTAATCAATCGAGCGAGGCCCCGCGCCTTCCCCCTTGTCGTCGACGACCCCCGCGACGGCGGCGAGACCGAAATCGACCAGCATCGCGCGGCCACGCGAGGACAGCAGCACGTTCGAGAGCTTCAAGTCGCGGTGCGTGATGCCTCGCTGAAAGGCGTAGTCGAGCCCCGCCGCGATGTCCTTCGTGATCGAAAGAGCGGTCACCAACTTGAGCCGACCGTGCACCCGCACGAAATCGCGCAGGTTCTGTCCCTCTACGAAGTCCATCACCATGTAGAAGCGACCCCGTTCCTCGGCCACTTCGTAAATCGGCACGATGTTCGGATGCCGCAGCGTCTGCACCATCTTGGCTTCGGTCAAGAATCGTTCACGAGTCGCGGCGTCATCGGTGTATCGCTTGCGGAGCACCTTCACCGCGCGAATATCGCCCGTATCGACATTCACGACTCGGTACACTCGAGCGAACGTTCCGGCACCGACGAGATAGAGGACCTTGTAGGGGCCGTAGAAGTAGCCGGTGATGTGGCCTTCCATGAGCCGGTCGATTTGCCAGTTGGTCAGGAACTCGCGGCGGACAAGTTGTTGCTGAAACTGCTCCAAGCTCACGTGCCGAGAACCGAGGTCACCGAAGACGGAGTCCAGCTGTCGCGGCTCGAGCAGATTGGTATCGAGAAGTCGTTGGGCGAACTGCTCGGTGGTGACCTGCGACATAACGTTTCCAGAATCTAGGACGCGAAAACTCGATCGGTGGGGTGTTACTCATTCAACCCGGCCGGGGCCCCAAAGGACCCAACCGTTCCACGTTTTCCCCAAAAGCTGATTTCAATCCAAACAGCCGGTCATCCCGCGGCCAGATCGCGGCACCCCTTCCGCCGGTCCATGGCTCGTCCATTCGAAACCACGACTCGGGATCTTCGCTGGCGATCGACGAGAATTGGCCGAGTTACGCACGGGCGGCCGCAGCCCACCAGCCGTACCCCACGGGGAACTGGGGAGTTTTCTAGCCACTGACGGAATCCGCTTGAGGACGAACCCGCCAATCCTAGGTAGCCCGCCTCTTAATAGGCCCCCAACGCCGATCCTTTCGATCCTATTCAAGGAACCCGCATTTCTCAACATCTCGGTGCCCACCCCGAACCGCAAATTGACATCGAGGGCTCGGATGTGGCGAACTAGTTCGGTCGGCACCAGCGCCCGGCTCCACTCCAGGGCGAGAGCAACTCGCTCGAGCGGCCAAACCGAGGGAGGAACTCCAAGAGTTGATCGACAGGCCGAGGCCCCGAGCGGGCGGCGAATCCGAGCTTTACCTGGTTGCCACGATGCCGGTAGGAGAAAGGACCGACGGGCAAGAAAAGCCGAACGGCGGACTCTGGGAAGTGAGTCCGCCGTTCGCTCCGAGGTCAAAGCTCATTGGGTAGGCAGGGGGAGCCGGACGGGGTGCGGATCAGATGGAGGGTGGCCAGCCGAGCCCCTGGGATACCGTGCAACCTGTCTGGGAACAGGTTACTCGGCGCTTCCTCCCTCCAAGCTCTGCTTGTAGGCATCGCGTTCGCGGCGAGTCGCCTCGAGGTCGAACACGAGGTACTTCATATCCAAACGCAGTTGCGACAGCGCTTCTTGAACCAAGCTGAGAATGCGACGTCGTCGTTTGGTGCTGTCGACCACCCGTTGCATGATCGGCTCGAGCCGAGCTCGCAATGGGAGCGGCAACTGCTCGATCTCAAGGACCAACTCCTTCATGTCTTTGGGAATGTCATCCACTTGGACCGAAGCTTGACGAGGATCGCTGTTCATCAGGGTGATCTCCAAAAGGTGTCGTTGTGACACCCATCTTTCGCAGGCTCTGTGCCAGTCCCTGGCGATCGAACGATCCGTGTTCTCTAAACCGTTATCCATTAACGAGTTATGAAAATAATTCAGAGGCGTTGTCCTAACGCCTCATGTTTCCCGAACACCACACTGTGACCTGGAGTCAGGTTGCAAATCCTGATACAAGCCCCACTTGCGTCGATGCGAGGCGAAAACGCCACAAGCATCTGAAAAGCGACGTGTTGAGGCGTTTGGGAAACGCCGATGACATCATTAGACCTCCGAGGTCGTTCGACTTCGAGACATTTTTCCAAGCGAATCCACGAAAAGGCGGGCCATGGAAGGCCGAAATCGTGAAACCTTGGCGCCCACGCAAAGTGTTCCGGGGGAGGAAACCAAGCCTCCCATCGGCAGCGCCACGTCATCGCCTGTCTCGAGCGCGCGAAAGTCGGTTGGAACGAACCGCGAGTGCTCTTCACAGTCGTCCAAACCGCCGCGCCGCGTGGGATTGTCTCAGCTACGCTCCGCACGGAACCGGGCGTTCGCTTCCTGCCTCGCATTCCTGCTCTTTGCCAGCATTCGCGTGATGGCGGGAGATGTGATCGATCGGTTTGAATCGGGCTCCACGAGTTGGCGGCTGGTCGAGGAGGATTGCGGGCTTCGCGTCATCGTGCATCAGCGCACGACGGACGATCACCGCAGCGGAGACCTATCGGAAACGATTCAGATCGCCGCGGGCAACGGCACGCACGCCTACTACCTCCACGAGATTCCACGCGCGCGGATCCTGCGTGACTTCGCGCCAAGCGTCTGGGTGAAGGCGAGTCGTCCGCACATTCGGCTGATGGCGCTCGTGGAGTTCCCTCGTGAGGCGGCTCCGGACGGAGAAGGAGCCGTTCGCCGCTTGATCCGTGGCCCCGCCTACACCGACACCGGTAGTTGGCAGAAACTCGACTTCGCTACCCACGATGTCGATTTCCTCATGCTCTACCATCGCACGGTGCAGGCCCTCCGCCTCAACAGCGACCGCCCCGAGTTCGATGACCGCGATGCGTTCGTCTCGGCGATCGTGCTCGATGTGTATGGCGGCGAAGGTGAAACCGATGTCTGGATCGATGATCTCGAGCTCGAAGGTTTCATCGGCCTCGATCAACCGCTAGCCGAGCGGGAAGTCGGTCCGGTCCGACAAGTCGCTTGGCAACAAGGTCCACCGCAAGGAGGCGGATTCGCTGAGCCTGATTCGGCTTGGCAAACCAATGGCCGCACAAGCGTGCCGCGACGCGAGGAGTCGATGTTGATCGTCGACCAACGTCCCTTCTTCGTGAAGATGGTCGACTATCACGGGGAACCTCTCGAGCTGTTGCGCGACATGGGCTTCAATACGATCCGCATCGACGAGGCCCCGACACCGTCATTCAATCAAGAGGCCGCGCGACTCGGACTCTGGATCGTCTCGCCGCCGCCCGCTGGCTACCGGGTGTTGCCGGACGACCGTCCTTTCTCCCGAGTCCTTTCCTGGAGTGTCGGCACTCGCCTCGATCAACGCAGTGCCACGCAGCTTGAACAGCTTTCGCGCAACCTGCGGACGAGCCCCGCGACGAACACGCGGCTTCAGCACGCCGACGTACGAACGACTTGCGCTCAACTTTCGCGAGTCTTGGACCTGGTTGAAATCCCCGTCACCGGTGAACTCGCGTGGCCATCGGGCGAATCGCCCTACCAAGTAATGGCCGACTATCGGAGCCGCGCCGCGACAGGCGCGATCGCGATCGCGGCGATTCCGCTGGAAGCGACTCCCGTCATGGTGCAACAAGTCGCCGCTCTAGGCGGTCGCGTCCCGGAACTCGAGACGACGCCCGATGCGTGCAAGGAAGCGGTCATTTCGTCGATCGCGGCCGGCGCGAGGGGCATCGCGCTTCGTACCTCCACGCGGCTCGATAGTCTCGACGCGATGACTCAGCGCCGCGCCGCGCTAGCGCGCTGGATCAATCGTTGGATCGATCGCATCGAGCCTTGGGCCGCGGCGGGGCGAATCGCGGGAAACATCTCCACGAATCGCACGGACTGGCGGGCGGTAGCCATCGACACCGAACGCTCGCGACTGATCCTCCTGCTTCCCAATCCGCAAGCGGCTCCCGCGGCGGGGGCTCTTCCTGAATTAGCCCTGATCAACGCGGACACCTTCGCCTCGGCTCGTGGTTATCGGGTGACCGAGGCCGGAGTCGTTCCGCTGCGTCAAACGCGCTCGCCCGCCGGCTCATCCATGCTGATTCCCGAACGCGATGTCGCCGAGGTGTTGATCGTGACTCACGACCCCTTGGCGTTGCGTCATGTTGATCGAGCCGAAGCGCCCGATGAGGCACTCGACCAACTGAACCTTCAACACGAATTGGTGATGACTTGGATCGCCAAGCAATCGAATGTGCAAGGCGAACTCGATCTCGTGCAAGCCGGTTCGGTGGATTCCAACACGCTTTATCGTCAGGCCCTGGCCAGCGCCGCCCAAGGTGAGCGGATGATGTTTGAACGCAACTATGACGCCGCCTACACGTCTCTTGTTTCGGCGCGAACGTCGCTTAGCCAATCACGACGGACGTTGGTTAACAGCGCGGCTCGTCCGTTCGCGGCGCCGCAATCGAGCCCGCTTTGCTTGGACATCGCGACCTTGCCGGCTCATTGGGACCTCGCCCAACGGCTGCGCGGAGTCGCGTGGCAGGGGAGCATGCTGGCCGGAGGGGATTTCGAGGACTTGAATCACCTCATTCAATCCGGATGGACCAACGACCGCTGGCCGCATCCCGACGACACGATCGAAGTCGAACTCACCAATGAAGACGTGCGAGCCGGAAGTCTCGCCCTGCGTATCCGCATCGCCGGTCCCAATCGACCGCTCGCCAGTGGCACCGATCCGTCGACTTTGCGCATAGGTTCACCGGCTGTTCGCGTTCCGGCGGGAAATGTCGCGCGAACCCATGGTTGGATCAAGATCGTGCCCGTCGACCCGCTCAACCCGCCGCGTGTGTGGCTGGAGGATTCGCTCGGAGGCCCGGGACTCGGTCAGTGGTTGCCAACCCAAGCCAATCAATGGCAGGAGATCACGTTCTATCGAGGCGCCCTCGAGACCGGCGCGATGACACTCTCACTCGACATCCAGGGCCAAGGCATCGTCCTGCTGGACGATTTTCAAGTCCACGTCGCCCGCCCCATCGGTCGAGGCGAATAAGGATCGCGTCCCAGAAACTGGGTACGGATCTCAACGCGTTGGCTCGTCGATCAGCCCGCATTTCGGGCAGCCAAGGAAACCCAGAGCGTCAGTTTTGGTGTCGCGATTCTCACGTTTAGCCCCAGTCGACCATGCCAAAAGCGTGGAA
>JAGQPS010000379.1 GCA_020426595.1 Planctomycetales bacterium | reverse complement strand
GGGCTCCTGACCCTAGGCTGTGGTGCGGCGCCCCCGTTGGGGGCTTAGCAAACCGTGGTTCGACTCTCTTGCACCCAAATCGCCGGTTGCCTGGGCACGAATTGCAATACTTCGGGCTTAAATCAACAGGCCCTCACGCTTCGGGTTTCCAGCTTGCGATGAACTTTTGCGACTCTGGACAGGCCACCGGTTCGACGTCGTGGTAGTTTGAACGCTCGGGCGCGCGAGGAGACTAATGGCCCGGCGTACCGTTGGCCCGTTCAGGAGAACTCGGTAATGGCTGAGCAAATTCGAATCGACGCGGTGATCCCTTACTTGCGGACTCGCGATGCACGAGCGGCGATAGAGTTCTATGCGCGGGCTTTCGGAGCGGAGGAGGAGTTTCGTTTGACCGAACCGAGCGGCCGCATCGGACATGCCGAGCTTCGTTTGGGCTCCGCGACGATCATGTTGTCCGATGAGTATCCGGAATACGGCATCCATGCGCCGCGCGAGTCCATTCCCACTGGGTCGTCGATTCACCTACATGTCAACGACGTCGACGGGCTCACCGAGCAAGCCGTCGCGGCGGGTGCGACGCTTGTGATGGAACCAACCGATCAGTTCTACGGTGAACGATCCTCGAAGGTGCTCGATCCCTTCGGTCATGAATGGCTACTCGGCTCGCACATCGAGACCGTATCCCGCGAGGAAATGCAACGACGGTTCAATCGGATGTTTGAATCCTAGGAACCAACAACCTACGCCCAATCCACGGCCATCCCGCGCCGACAAATTGGCACGGGGAGCAATAACAACGCGCGGAAGCCTCGGCAACACGAGTAAGCGGCTGCGTGAAAAAACAACGCAACTGTTTGAATGGCCCCACGGTGCTACGCCTCCACATGAAGGTGAACCAAGAGAAGCCGTGACAC
This sequence comes from Planctomycetales bacterium, assembly GCA_020426595.1. Taxonomy (GTDB): domain Bacteria; phylum Planctomycetota; class Planctomycetia; order Pirellulales; family Pirellulaceae; genus UBA11682. Next base: position 3,763 of record JAGQPS010000379.1, on the reverse strand, counting down.
CGATCTCCCGGAGGCGAACCGAGTCTTCGCTTCCTAGAGCTAGGTTCAGGACATGGTCGGATTCCCGGAAAGCAATGCCGGCCTACACGGGCATTGAAACGCCGCGCCTCGGATAACCTCAAAATACTTCCGTTTTTCATGGCGGACCGCCTGCTCGAAAGTGACTTCCTCAATTGGCCGACGGAATTCGGCCGTTTTAAATCGACTCGAGTCACCAAGCAGGGGAAGGTCAGCATGAATCTGGGGCAACGAAACACATCGCGGTCGCGAGCTTACGATGTGCGACATTGGGCGATGGCGTCGGCGATCGCATTGCTGGGTGTCATCACCGCCTTGCCCGTTCTCCAGGCCAAGGAGACTCCCGTTCCCTCCGGACCCTCCACGCTCATCACCAACCAGGTTCATGACCGAGCCGATCAAACCGGGCTTCATGCCGGTTCGGTCACGGTTCGCTGGTATCCCGAATCGGGCACGCTGCTGTTCGACAGCGCCACGACGGACAACGGTTGGATCGCCGAAGTGGTCAAGAATGGCGGCTCCAGCAATGGAGATCGAGTCATCGTCGTCTTCGATCACCCGGAACTTGGCGGAAGCGTTAAGTTCCAAATGGAGCCCGGTAAGCTCGACATTCGCTAGGGCGGCGAGCGGTCCATCGCGTTCCCAAAGCGGGCCGAGGACCGGCGTATGCCGGCCTTGAGTCACGCCGAATGGGAGACGCGTTCCGCACCATCCTCCGACACTCGCCGCCGCTCGGTGGCAAACGCCGCAACGGGGCATCGCCCCTTCATTTGGTCAGGGCGTGCCTCTCCTTCATTCGAGGCCACGCCCTGGCTTGTTCTTCCCACGCGTCAAGGTTCGCGGCTCCGCGCGGGACTAGTTTCGTTCCCATGTCGATTCGACTCGGTGGAGCTCGGCATCGGGAATGGAGGCAGTGTCGTCTCCCGCGAATGCCTCGATCACGGGCTCGTGCCGAGTCGGAAAAATCCGATCGCTAATCACCGCCTCACCCCCATTGATGAACACCTCGATCGTCGAGCGATCGACGAGGATGCGCAGCGTGAGCTCGCCATCCACGAGCCGAATGGGAGCATGGTGCCGACCGGCGAAGGCCGCGTGGAATGACACGTTGCCCGAATCCCGCCGATCGACATAGACCGCCCCGAAGTCGCGATCGTAGGCGACCTCCGTGAACTCATCGTCCCCCGTGCGAATGCGGAAGCCAACCGAGCGTGCCTCGCCTGGCTTCAACGTCGCCGTCAGCTCGAAGGTCATATCCTCCAAGTCACCCGCTTCGGTCAGGCGTTTGGGTGGCCAGCCGACGTTGGAAGTATCGAGCGGTCGCGATGACATGATGAGCCGCCGGAATTCCTCGACCGGCGTTTGCACGAGCACATAAGTCGCCGGCTCTTCGTTGTTACGAGCGACCTTGCGGAGGCTAAGGGAACGGGGAATCGACATGCAACTTCGCCAAGGCGAAGTCGGCACGAGACACGTTTCCCAGTTGTTGAACCAGCCGAGCCAAATGCGGCGTCCGTCGCTTGCCGGGAGATTCTCCCAACTGACGGGAGCATAGAAGTCGCGGCCATAGTCGACCCACTGACTCTGTTGGATCGCCTGGAATCGCTGGCCGTCGAACGTGCCGACGAAATACTCGCCACCGCTACCACCCGCGATCGCTCCACTACCGATGTCCACTTCGAGCACCCATAGCTTCGTATCAGGCTCGCCCTCAACCGACAGCTCGAACAAATCGGGGCACTCCCAATTCGGCTTATTCAACACTCCGGCTGGCCCAAATCGACTCAGCTCGGTCCATGACTTCAAATCATCGGAACCGTAGAACACCAGCACCTTCTCGTTGGCGAGCGACACCACCATGACCCAGCGGCTGGTTGGGGCATGCCAGAAGACCTTGGGATCGCGAAAGTCGGACTTGTCGAGATCGAGCACCGGATTGCCCGCATACTTCGTCCAAGTTCGTCCGTGGTCGTTGCTGTAAGCCAACCACTGGGACTGCTTGCCGTGCCCATGCCCCGTATAGATCGCGACCATCGGTGGTTCGTCGCCGTCGCCCAATCCCGATGTGTTGTGATGATCGACGACGCAACAACCGCTGAACGCCATCACTCCGTTCTCCTCGGGAATGGCAAGCGGCAAGTGTTCCCAGTGCATGAGATCCTTGCTGACCGCGTGTCCCCAACTCATATGTCCCCAAGCATTGCCCGCTGGGTTGTATTGGTGAAACAGATGGTACTCGCCGTCGTGGTAGACGAGCCCATTGGGATCGTTCATCCAGTTGATCTCGGGACTGAAATGAAACTGAGGCCGCAGCGGCTCGTTCATGTAATCGGCTTGGCCTCGATAACGGGCGAGATCGTCGGCGAGGTCAAAAGGCTGAGGTGGCTGGTCGGTCTGAATGATGTGGTCGACACAAAGGTGCCCCCAGCCCCCCGTCGCTCGGTCGAACAGATAGAGCCGAGCCGTTCGCCCTCGAAGATCCTTCACGTCCCATGAGGTCCAGAGCAAGTGCTCGGATTCGGTACCCGTCGAGGAACGAACGACTTGATCATCGACAAGCAGCTGAATGCCGAGCGTGTCTTGATGAGGCCCGCCGCCAATCAAGAATGCGATGTGCGAGCGTTCGATCGTGAATTCCGGGCTCGTCGCCGTCCCCGTCGACTCGTCTCCGCCGAAGAACGTATTGATCAAGCGATTCCCGCGATAGCCGGAAACCGCCATTTGATTGTCGAGAGCCCCAAGAGCCGGACTCGGTCCAAACGCATCGCCCGTGATATTCCACGGTGCGTAGGAATCCGACTCGAAGTCGGCGATCAACAAATCGTCCGCGCCGCGCAAGGAGCTTCCCGCGCAGGCGAAGCCAAGGCCCAAGAGGGCGAGGGTGAGTCGAAGCATGAGGGGCATCTCCCGCGAGCGGAATCGTTCCCGCCGCGATTGTTGGCTATGGGACCATGGAGGAGTTCAAGCGAAGGCGGACGAACGACGTCTCCTCTCGAGGCGGACGACTGCCTCCTCGGCGCCCTCAGTTTACGGCTTCCGCGGCTGGAGCGGAGCCCACGTCGCCGACCCAAAGGATCAGCCCAAGAATCACCAGTAACGCGAGCCAAAGTATCAGCGCGCCCCATGCCGCCTTTTTGGCTCGGTCCGCTTCCCACCAGTTTCGTGGACGGACTCCTTGCGCAAGAAACGTGGCCACTCCCGCCAAGTTGATGCAAATGAGATTGGCGAGAACGAGCAAGAGGGCTCCTCCCGCCGACGCGTAGTCTCCGTCCCCAAGCAACATGCCACTCACGACTAGGGGAGGCATCAATGCCACGGCGACCATCACGCCGATGACGGCGCCGGAAAGTCCTTGCGTGAAGGCGAGCGTGCCGGCGGAGCCCGCCGCGAGGGCCAAGAGGATATCCACCGTTTGAGGTCGCGTACGCGATGCTACGGCGGGGATCGTTTCATCGATGGGGAACGACCAACCGATAACCAGCGAGCAGACGAACGCGACCGCCAATCCGATCGCGTTGGTGAACAACGCCCGGCGTAGCAATTGAAAATCGCTCAATGTCGTCGCCAGTGCCATCGCGACGTTGGGAGCGAGCAACGGAGCGATCACCATGGCTCCGATGATGACCGCCACATCGTTTTTAAGGAGTCCGACGGCGACAACGACCGCCGAGAGAAGTGTCATGCCTAGGAACACGCGCGAGGTCGCGAGCCCTTCGGTGACCTGGGCGAACAACTCCTCGCGGCT
>JAGQPS010000378.1 GCA_020426595.1 Planctomycetales bacterium | reverse complement strand
CGTCCTGGCGATGGCTCTCATGGGCAGCGGACGACTTTGGGGTCAAACGGAGCCGACGCCCAGTGGACAAGACGACCTGTTCGTGACTCGGGTCGCACCGATCTTGGTCCGCTCTTGCTTGGCATGCCATCGCGGCGAACAGGCGGAAGGCGGCCTCGATCTTGCCTCGCGAACCGGCATGCTGGCCGGCGGTGAGAGTGGCGAGGTCATCGATCCTTCCGATGCGGAACGGTCGTTGTTGTGGACGCGCGTGCGAGACGACGAAATGCCGCCGAACGACCACAAGTTGTCGGCCGAGGAACGCGAATCGCTGCTACATTGGGTTCGCGACGGCGCGAATTGGTCGATCGAACAACTCGATCCCTTTTCGTTTTCGTCCGACCAGCGCGCGGGGTATGACTGGTGGTCATTGCGGCCGATCGTCGCTCAGTCGCCGCCGACGGTGGCTGACGATGCATGGTCTCGGGGCCCCGTCGATCGTTTTATTTTGGAGCGGCTTGAGGCCCGGGGGCTTTCACCCGTCGAGGCCGCGTCACGCCGAGTCCTGGGGAGGCGCGTCGCCTTTGATTTGACCGGGCTACCACTCGATTCGTCGACGCTCGAACGATTCCTGGCCGACCCTCGCCCCGATGCGTATGAACGGCTCGTTGATCGATTGCTCGCGAGCCCCGCCTTGGGCGAGCGTTGGGGCCGACATTGGTTGGACGTCGTGCGATATGGCGAAAGCCAAGGCTATGAACGAAACCGCATTCGGGAGAACGCGTGGCGTTATCGAGACTGGGTCATCGCCGCGATGAACCAAGGCCTGCCCTTCGATGATTTCGTGAAGCTTCAGCTGGCTGGCGACGTGATCGAGCCCGGCGATTACTCCGCGACGATCGCGACCGGGTATCACGTGATCGGCACCTGGGACCAAGTCGCGTTCCTCGAGGGGTCATCGGCCATGCAAGCGGTGGCTCGGCAAGACCATGTCGAGGATTTGGTAGCGACCTTTGGGCAAGCGTTCGTTGGCGTGACGGTGCAATGCGCCCGCTGCCATGACCACAAGTACGATCCGGTCGCGCAAGCGGACTATTACCGAATCGCCGCGGCGCTCGCCGGAGTTTGGCAAAACGAAAAGGAAGCGGAGAACGTGCGACTCGCGGCACCCGCTCAAGTCGGCTTGGCCGCGGGAGCAGGCGACGGTTTTGTCGGTTCGGCCCATCTCCCCTCGCTGCGTCAGCCGGCGGTGACCCATGTGCTGGGACGGGGGCGATTGGATCAGCCGCTCGACCCGATCGCTCCTGGCGTGTTGAGTGCGGTTCGCTTGACTCTGGAACCCCGGATCGCGGGCAGTCACGTCGCGGTTTCCGCCGATCTCGTCCCTTCGGAACCGCCTGAGCTTTCGCTGGATGCCTCGGACGCCGAGCGACGGCGCCGGCTCGCCGACTGGGTCACCGATCCGCGTAACCCACTGACGCCGCGCGTGATCGTCAATCGCTGGTGGCACTATCACTTCACCGTTGGATTGGTCGATACGCCGAGTGACTTTGGATTCGCGGGGGGACGGCCAAGCCATCCAGACTTACTCGATTGGTTGGCCGCTCAGCTTGTGCAACGGGATTGGGATTTGAAGTGGCTGCATCGCGAGCTGGTCACGAGTTCGACCTACCGCCTTGCCTCGACCTTCGATCCCGAAGCGGCGAGGATCGACACCGATGCGCGGTTACGTTGGCGGGCCCCGCTGCGAGCGTTGGAGGGAGAAGCGGTACGTGATGCGATGCTCGACGCCGCGGGATTGCTCAATCGCAATCTGGGCGGCCCCAGCTATCGAGACGTCACGGTCAAGCTCAACAACAACCACGAGTTCACCGATCCGAACGACGAAATCACGGCCGATACCTGTCGGCGCACGGTGTATCGCCTGTGGGCTCGCAGTGGCAATCTGCCGCTGCTCCAAAGTCTCGATTGCCCGGATCCCGCGGTGATGGCTCCCAGGCGACTGGGAACGATCACGCCACTGCAAGCGCTGTCGCTGCAAAACGGCGCGCTGGCCCATCGTTGCGCCGAGTCGTTGGCCGAAAGGGTCCGCCGTGAATGTGGCGACGACATCGATGCCCGCATCGTTCGGCTCTGGGAGTTGACATTGCAGCGTCCTCCGACCGCCGAGGAGAGCGACGCGGCGAAGCAACTAATCGCGTCGACGGGACTGACTCAGCTTTGCCTCGCGTTGTTCAACAGTGGGGAGTTCGCATTTGTCGACTAGACATCCTCGAAGGGATGTACGGTGACAGGATGCACCTTGATCGAGCGCGATGAAACGCCAGGAGCTTTCATTCGATGGCAATGGTTTTGGCGCGGTGGCCCGTACTTTGCTTTTCCAAGGTCGTCACCGCGCGTGCCGGCAAGGATATTGGTTTGTCGATTACTGGTAACGAGAACTGAAGCCCATGATTCCCACGACTCGCCGACAGTGGCTGAGTGAGACCGCCGCCGGTTTTGCCACTCTGGGGCTCATCACGAACCTCGCTCGAGACGGCATGCTGGGAGCGGCCGAGGGATTCCGCGATGGGCTGCACCATCCGGCTCGTATTCAACGTGTCATCCAGATTTTCTTGGGTGGCGGTCTGAGTCATGTCGATTCGTTCGACTACAAACCGGAATTGGAACGGCTCCACGGCCAGGAACTACCCGAGTCGTTTGGTACCGCCGATGTCTTCTTTGGTAAGGTCGGAAAACTGCATCAGAGCCACTTCGCGTTTCACCAACGCGGTGAAAGTGGGCTTTGGGTAAGCGAGTTATTTCCGCACCTGGCGGAACAGGCGGATCGGCTAACGGTGGTTCGCTCGATGACCGCCGAAACCGCCAACCACATTCCCGCGATCTTCCAGGCCAACACGGGCTTTCGGCAAATGGGGTTCCCGGCCCTCGGTGCTTGGCTTTCCTGGGGCCTAGGCACCGAGAACGAGGACTTGCCGAGTTTTGTCGTCCTGCCGGACGCGCGAGGCATTCCGAACGCGGCGGGAGGAGTGTTCAATTGGACGAGCGGTTTTCTCCCCGCGGCGCATCAGGGCGTCGCGATGGACGCGCGCCGAGACGTCCCCATCCACGATCTCGAATCGCGCGAGGACGATCCCAACACGATCGAGGCTCGCCGACTTTTTCAGCGTCGACTCAACGAGGCTCACGCGGCGGAACGTGGTAACGCCGATCCCCTGGTGGCTCGGATTCAGAGTTACGCCCTGGCCGCGCGAATGCAGTTGGCGATCCCCGCCGCCACTCGGCTCGAGGAGGAAACCGCGGAGACGCGAGATCGTTATGGACTGGATGACGATGCGACGCGCGATGTCGCTCGCAACTGCTTGATCGCTCGGCGTCTCTCGGAACGAGGCGTGCGAATGGTTCAGATTTGGACGGGCGATGGTGTCTCGTGGGACGCGCACGACAACGTGTTGGGAGATGGCTACAAGAGCCATAAGGGAGAAGCGAGGCGTGTGGATCGTCCCCTGGCCGCGCTCATCGCCGATCTTCACGAACGTGGGCTGCTCGATTCGACGTTGGTGATGATCTCGACCGAGTTTGGTCGAACACCGTTCGCGCAAGCGAATCGAGGCACGCTGTCCCGTGGCCGAGACCACCATCCCCAAGGCTTCACCAACGTGCTCGTCGGCGGCGGACTCAAGCCAGGCTTCGCGTTCGGCAACACCGATGAAGTCGGCTATGCTTCGGTGGAAAACCCAGTCACGACCTACGACCTCCATGCCACCGTGCTGCACCTACTGGGCATCGATCACGAACGGCTGACCTTTTATCACAACGGCATTCAACGCCGTTTGACCAATGTTCACGGTCACGTGGTGCGCGACTTGATTGCCTAGTCAAAAGCCCGGCTGGTCCATGGATCCTCCCGACGAATGCACGTTTCGCGACGCGCCTCGCCGGAAGGATCGCACGGGTTATCGCCTAACGGTCGAGTGGCTCGACATCGCGGATCACTTCAAGCCCGAGCAAATACTCGCGGCGTTTCTCGGCGAACTCACGAAGCGAACCGCCTCGCCCACCGGGCCCGGGTCCGAAACCAGGAGGGCCCATTGGTCCGGCTTGCGGCCCAAAGGGATCGCCTCCAGGAGGTCGCGGCGGGTTGGCATTGTCGCCACCGTCGACGGCCGGAGCCGCGTCGGGTCGGGTCGCGTTCACGAACCCTTCGTACGAACCGAGCCCACGCGTGTCGGTCTTCATCGTCGCGTCAATCAATTCGCGGTGCGCCGCGACTCGGGCTCCGAGCCAATCCCAATCAAGGTATTGCTCGGCGATGAGCCGGACGAATTGCAGATAGCGCTCACGGTATTCGGGGACCTGCAGCAAACGGCTGCGGAGCGGCTTGCGCTCGTCGTCCAGCCCCACGAGCGGATCGAGGTCGGGACCTCCCTCGCCGCCCGGTCCGCCAAAGCCGCGACGTCCCCGACCTCCAGGACGCCCTTGCTCTCCCGGCCCACCGAAACCACCACGCGGATCCTCGCCGCGCGGTCCTTGGCCACCGCGCGGACCTTGTGCGCCATCAGGTCCTTGCGGAGGAAAGTCCGGTCCCGCGGGGCGCACGCCCGGTGCTCCTCCTGGCCCGCCTGGCGGATTCCCACCAGGACCCAAGCCACCCGGTCCAGGTCCACCAGGTCCAGGTCCACCAGGTCCGAACGGTGGAGGCCCTCCCGGCCCGAACGGCGGTGGCCC
>JAGQPS010000377.1 GCA_020426595.1 Planctomycetales bacterium | reverse complement strand
GATCGGTTCGTAGGCGAGCGACGTGAACGTGGTCACGAGCAATGTGCCGGCCGGAGTCTCGAGGATGCCGGCGTCACGATCATCGATCGGTCCATCGGCGATCGTGCGAGCGTAGGTCCATGTTTGTCCGTCATCGCTCGACTGGAACAATTCGACTCTGCCAAATGGGCAGACATGAGCCAAGCGTCCGCCAGAGACGGCGATCAATAGTTCTCCACTCGCGGCGCGCACCAGCGTCGGCCAGCCGTAATACCGATCCGAGGGGAGGGAAATCGTGCGAACGGAGAACACTTGAAACCCGTCGTCATTCGCCTCGGCGGAGGCCGCTATGACAGAGGACACTCCGACCCGCGGTAACCAAGGCACGGCGAACCCCGCGGCGGTCGACATCGCGAGCCAACGTCGGCGACTCATACTTCGTGGCATTGTCTCTCTCCATCGATGCGTTATCGCCTTCACCCACGGCGTGGACACCGAGTCCTCGCTCGACTCGTCTCCCGCCAAAACGTGCCGTCGGAGGCTCGTGCCGGTATCATAACCGATCACTCCACGACACACGCGTCGCTTCCGTGCTCGCGGCGCGGCGTCCGCCACTCCGCAACACCGTCGCGGTTAATCAAGCTTCGCTCCCACCGCACATCACGAGGTTCGAATCATGCAGCGTTCCTTCCAGCACAGGCTGTCTCGATCGGCTCGCGCCGCGACGGCGTTTCGGGCTCGCATGTTGCTCTGCGGACTCGCGATCGTATTGCCGCTTAGTCTCGTTGGTAACGGACTGGCCCAGGACGACGATCGTGCCTTCCCGTTGCGAGCGCAGCGCGTCTTGTTTCTAGGGGACTCGATCACGCACGCCGGTCATTACGTCGCCTTGATCGAGGCTCAATTGCGGCTGCAGCAAGTCGATCCGATGCCCGACATCATCAACCTGGGTTTGTCGAGCGAGACGTGTAGTGGCTTGTCCGAGGAGGGACATCCCTTCCCGCGTCCCGACGTGCACGAGCGATTGGACCGTGCGCTCGAGCAGCTCAAACCCGATGTCGTGGTGGCGTGCTATGGCATGAACGATGGGATCTACCATCCGCAAAGCGATGAGCGCTTCGCGGCCTATCAAGACGGTGTGAATCGCTTGATCGAGAAAGTCCACGCGAGTGGAGCCAAGCTCGTTCTGCTGACTCCGCCACCGTTTGACCCCGTGCCACTTGTCGACAAGGGGAAGCTCAAACCGGCGGGCGAGGAGGGGTATGCCTACTTCGCGATGTACGAAGGCTACAACGATGTGCTGACTCAGTACGCACGTTGGATCATGGAACAACGCGAGCGAGTCGAAATGGTGATCGACGTCCACACACCCACCATGGAACACCTCGCGACGCAACGCCGCTCGGCCCCCAATTACACCGTCGCTCCCGACGGCATTCACCCCAATGCGATCGGACACCAGATCATCGCCCGCGCGATTCTGGACGCCTGGGGAGTCGTGGGCGAAGCCGAGGTCCCCGAGCCGATCATGCAGGCCATTACCCGTCGCAATCAAGTCCTGCATGACGCTTATCTCACGAGCGTCGGTCACCAACGTCCGGGAGTCGCCGCGGGAACCAGTGTCGACGAGGCGCGACGCATCGAAGCGGAGTTGCTCGAACAAATCGAGCAGCCGCTGCAAGACGCTCGGCAACCCAACTCCGACCAAACACGCGTGCAAGATGGCGTGATCTACCGAGTGAGTTACGCGCCGAGCCAACAACCGGGTCAGCTCGTGCTTGGTGCCACCTACCGACTCTACATTCCCGACGGAGTCAAACAGCTGCGAGGCATCATCGTCCATCAACATGGCTGCGGGGCTGGCGCTTCGATTGGCGGCCGGACGGCGGCTGACGACTTGCACTGGCAAGCGTTGGCTCGCAAGTGGAACTGTGCCTTGCTGGGGCCGGCCATCGAACCGCGCGATGGAGTCAACTGTCGACTTTGGTGCGATCCACGCAACGGATCGGGGGACCGCTTCCTCGAAGGTCTCGACGAATTGGCTTCGCAGTCCGAACACCCCGAGGTCGCCACGGTCCCATGGTGCTTGTGGGGACACTCGGGTGGAGCGTTCTGGTCGAGCCTAGTGCACGCTCAATACCCGGAACGCGTCGTCGCGGTTTGGCTGCGGAGTGGCGGCGCTTACACCGCTTGGTCGCGCGGCGAGATTCCGGAACCCGAGTTATCCGACGCGGTCTTTCAGGTTCCCGTGATGGCGAATCCGGGAGTCAAGGAACGAGACGATGCGCGGTTCCGAGTCGCCTGGGACGGAGCCAAGAACATGCAAGCGGCGTACTTGGAACAGGGTGCGCCGTTCTACTTCGCCGGCGATCCCCGCACGGGTCATGAGTGCGGCGACTCGCGTTATCTAGCGATCCCGTTTTTCGATCTCTGCCTGGCGCAGCGTCTCCCCGTCGAACTTGGTCAGCCACTACGCCCGTTCGACCCCGAGGCGACTGTGTGGACCGAGACGTTCACGGCACAGTGGCATGAGTATGAGGAAACGGGCGCAGTCTCGGATACCTCGCCTCCTCCGGCTCCCACCCAGGGCCTCATTCGGATGGACGAGGCAGGCAAGATGCATCTGGCGTGGCACGCCGCGGCGGACCTCGAGAGCGGCATCGCTGGCTTTGTCATTCGTCGCAATGGCGAGGTGGTCGGTCGACTTCCGGAAAACCCCGTGGGTCGTTTTGGGCGCCCGCTGTTACAGGGCATGTCGTATCACGACACGCCCGAACCTGGCTTTTCCGCCATGGAGTATGTCGACGAGCCCGGAAACTTCAATGAACTGCCGACCTACACGATCACGACCGTCAACAGCGTGGGACTCGAGTCGGAGCCGGCGACCGCGGGTTACGCGAGGCGTTAGTTTCGTTGTCGTGCATGTCGGGACTCGGCCCAAGCGGCGAAGTGAGTGGAAGATCGGAGGAGATCTGACGCGTCGGCGAGGGACTCCTTGCTTTCACCACGGAGCGACTGTGTTGGTTGTCCAGCTGTGAATAGGTGCGCGCAACCTGCTTTTGCGGAGCAAAAGCCGACTATGTCGCGCGCCGGCAATCGGGCAATCCGCGGCCCCCAAGACAGAGCCGCAAGAGTGTCGGCTTTCACTCCGTGAAAGCACGTCTCTTCCAATCCAGTCGAGGCGATCTCTACACCGTAACCAAAGGACTCCGAGAGCACGGAGCAGGACTCTCGAGACATGCGAAAGGTCTCGCGCGGCGGCACGGAGCGATGGGGGCCGCTGATTCCGCGCTATTCTCCGTGGAAACAGTCTCTTCGTGGGGGACTCGCGATTGAGCTTGATGGATTGCCGAGATGGTCGTACCGTTCGCGGTTTGCGAGCTGCTGGGATATCCCCCGGACACCTTCGATGGCAGGAGAAATCATGTCCTCATCGCGGCCAGTCACCAGTGCGGAACGAGAACTCGGACAATTCATACCGCTGCACTACCACTGGACGATGTTGCAGGACGAGGAACGCGTGACCGCCTTTCGCGATGCGATCACCCACTTTGTTCGACCGGGCATGCACGTGGTCGAACTCGGTGGAGGCACGGGGATTCTCTCGTCCTTCGCCGCGCGTTGTGGGGCGAGCGTCGAGTGTGTGGAACGCAATCCCGAGCTGGCCGACACGGCGCGACGATTGCTGGCTCTCAATGGACTCGACCGACAGGTCCAGGTCATTCAAGCGGATGCTCGAGACTTCGTGCCGAGTCGACCGGCCGACGCCGTGATCTGCGAGATGCTCCACGTCGGCTTGGTGCGGGAACGGCAGACCGAAGTCATCCAAGCGTTCAAGGACAACCATCAACGGCGCTTCGGTGACCGGTTACCGAGGTTCTTTCCCGAGGCCTCGATCTTGATGGTCCAGCTCGTGCAACAAGACCACGACTACCACGGCTACCGCGCCCCGGTACCGGTGTTTCAAGCTCCCGGCGCCTCGCAACCGCGCACGATCGGCCTCTCCGATCCGGTCGTCTACTCCCAATTCTGTTACGACGAGTCGATCCCCCAGTCGTTCGACTGGACCGATACGGTCTCGATCGTGCAAAGTGGTGAGCTAAACGCCGTTCGTTTCTTGACGATGAACTTGATCGGCATCGTCCCCGAACAAGGCTCGGCGATGACCTGGCGCAATCAGTTCCTGGTGACTCCACTACCAAGCAACAGCCGAGTCCAAGCGGGTGAGCAACGAACGCTGAGCTTGAAATACGATGCCGGCGCCGAACTCTCGGCGCTCAGCGAGTCGCTCAAGCTCTCCGTACCGCATCAAGTTCCACAGCGCCGAGTAGCCTGATGATCGGCGGCTAGGCATCAAATTGCACGGCCACTTTCGAAGCGGTCGCGCGACTTCACTTTGACTGAGTCGAAGCCGGAAGTCACCCCGTTCGAGATCGAGCCGTTCTAGATAATCGCTTCGATCGGATGACCGTGATCGATCTCCAATCGCTTTCGACCGGGGAGTTCCAGCCGCCTCGAATCGAGGCCGAGTTGTCGCAGAATCGTGGCGTGGATATCGGTAACGTAGTGTCGATCCTCGACCGCGTGGAAGCCGATCTCATCGGTCGCTCCATGCACCACGCCTCCTCGAACACCTCCTCCCGCCATCCACGTCGAGAAGCCGTAGATGTGATGGTCACGACCATCGCTCCCCTGCGTTCCTGGCGTGCGGCCGAACTCGGTACCGAAG
>JAGQPS010000376.1 GCA_020426595.1 Planctomycetales bacterium | reverse complement strand
GAATCCCTCGCTCACGCTTCGGGTTTCCTTTGATTTGCCACGCTTTTGAATTGATTGGCCTGGGCGACTCGTGCTTGGCGGTAAGGCCTTAATTCGCCGAGTGCCAACGAAAACAGGGCGGGTCCACTAGGAACCCGCCCTGTCGTTGGATCGAGATTCGGTTTCGCCAAGACTACTTGGTTTCCGATTCCTTACCGTCGGTCGGTCGACCGTCATAGCGAGCCTCGGGAATGTCCTCGCCGGCGGCTTCTTGGCCGACGAGCGATTGGTCGATTCCTTCGGTCGATGGCGGGAATTCGAACGGCACTTCGGTGATCGTCGCGGCGGACTGAATCAGCTCGAGCACCTTGCGTTCGATGATGTGGTTGCGGAGCGAATCCATTTGGCCTCGACGCTCGAGGTGGGCCCGCACTCGGCGAGGCGAATCGCCTTGCTGGGCGGCGATCGCGGCGACCTCGCGATCATAATCCTCGGCCGTATCCTCGATCTTCTCTTCCTCGGCGATTCGCTCGAGGATGAAGTGCTCTTGCAGCAGCGTGCGAGTCCGGCCCATCACGTTTTGACGAAGCGTATTCTCGTACGCCTTGATCTGGGCTTGGTCGAAACCACTCGAGCGGAGTTCCAACACGGCTCGCTCGAGCTCGCGTCGGAATTGTCGCTTCAGCAAACCGGGAGGCAGTTCCCAATTGGCCGACTCGGTGAGCAGCTCGTTGATTTGATCGCGGATGAAGCGATTCGAATGGTAGCTGATCTGCCGTTGGACCACCGACTTGATCAAGTCGTCGGCGTTCTCCGGTGGAGCCGCCGCTTCCTCGTCCTCGGCCTGCACCACCTCGGGACGCTTGACGTCCAAGATGCTGACGACGACCGAGGCTTCCTTGTCGGCCAGATCGGCGTTCTCAAGCTCGGCGGACAGCTTGACCGTGAACTCACGAGTCTCGCCCGCCTTGGCTCCCGCAACCGTCTTCGCGAAGTCGGTCAGGTCGCCTTCCGGGAAGCTCAGCGTGTCGACGACGTTGACCGTTTGGTCCTCGATCTTCGCCACCTGCTTGCCATCGACCGAGACGGTGAAGGTCGCCGCGACTTGGTCGCCCGCCTTCACTCCATCCTCGACCGGCACCATGACGGTATCACCGCCAAAATACTTGGCCCGATATTGCTCGACGACCGCGGCTGGCACTTCGTCGGAGTAACGCTTGAGCTCCAAGCCCTTCCAGGTCGGCATTTCGAACTCAGGGCGGACCTCGATGTCAAACTCATAGGTCAACGCGCCGGAATCCGGAATCTTGATCGCCTCGAAATCGAAATCGGGCTCACTGATCGCCGAGAATTCCTGGTCATCGGTGACTTGCGTGATGCTATCCAGCAGCAACGAACCCTTGACCTGATCGCCAACCGTTTCCCGGTATCGCTTCTCGACCAGCTTGCGCGGGGCGCGACCCTTGCGGAAACCTGGCACCGAGGCCTCGGGCATCAGATCATCGAACTGCTTCTGGAAGTAGCGATTGATGTCTTCTTCCGAGACGGTCACGGTGACGTGACGCTCGCAAGCACTCTTGACTTCCACCTTCACGTCCAGTTTCAGCGGAGTCTTGTCGCTTCCGGCGGCCTCGGCGATTTCCTCTGGACTCAGTTCATCAGTTTGCGACATGACGACTTCCAACGCTTCAATGTTTGACAACGACTCGTGACTCGGCTGGTAGCCACCCCCCTCGCGAAAGCGAGGCTACGGCGTCAAACCACCAACCACTGGCTCGTCACGCAGCACACAACCAACGTGTGGCGGAGCCCTGCGATCAAAGCATATTTCTTCAGCGGGCAAGTTAACAGGCGGGCCCCTGAGCGGGCAAGTGCCCTCGATACGATGCTATCGGAACCAAAGGGAGTTTTGACCCAGAAGCTGCCCTCGATTCCCTCTCTCGAGTGAATCGCGTCGAACTTCCTACCAATCCGGCCCCACGCGCCGTTCAACTCGCGGCAAGCAGCGGGGCGAGCCAGTAGGGCGAAGTTGGAACCAACATGTTCGCCTTCATGAGTTAAGGGGAGGAAGCCCCCCGTCCGTTGGCCTCGCTCTCGATGAACTCGCCCCCAAGCTCTCAGCAGCGGATGCGATTCCTCAAAGTGCGACGCGGTCATTGCATCGCCCCAATCCCCATCGACAACATCATCCCCATCAACAACAAAACGCCAGCGAGTTACCCGCTGGCGTTTGCTGGATTTCGGACGAAGAGCGGGTGAAGGGATTCGAACCCTCGACAACAACGTTGGCAACGTTGTGCTCTACCAACTGAGCTACACCCGCGAACTTGGAGAAACTCGATGACCACCGAAGTGGACGCCCGTCTCCTCGTGAGGAACCGGATTATAGAGTCGAGTTCTCGCATTGCAAGAGCCATTCTGAACCTCGGGATTTCCAAGTCATGGTGAGCAATCCATCGCCCCCAAATCGAGGCGGGCGATGCGACTCGAAAGACGTCGATCGACTTAGCCTTGGAATCTCGGTCGCCCCGCGGCTTCCTAAGTCCCTCATCGTCCTGACCGAGACTCCGAGCGTGGCTCTAGGAAAACGACCCCAAATGAGCCACCTAGGAACTGGCTCGGATAGTTGCGCCACGCACTTGCATCCCGAGTCGGACGGGCTGACAATGTGCGGCTTTCCCAATCGGGCGGGGGCGAGATCCTAGCGAGGAACCGAGCCAGCAGTGCTGGCCGAGTGAGTCGTCGGGGATTGGCCAGGGCCGTGTTGCGACCGAGTGCGGTCGGCGGATTCTGGTGACGACATGCGATCAGGGGCGTGAAGTCCGCTTCACGTTCAAGCCTCAATCGTGTCGTGCCGCTACTTGAGGATTCAGCGTTCATGAAGATTGTACCGGTCGGCGATCGAGTCGTAGTGAAGCGTGTCGAAAGCGAAGGAAAGACGTCGGGGGGAATCGTGTTGCCCGACTCGGCCAAGGATAAGCCCGCGGAAGGGCGAGTCTTGTCGGTCGGGCCTGGTCGTCTTCTCAAGGATGGAACTCGCGCCACCCCGCAAGTCGCGGAAGGCGATCGAGTTCTCTTCACCGCTTGGTCGGGAACCGAAATCAAGATCGATGGCAGCGAACTGTTGATCATGAGCGAAGACGAGATCCTCGCCGTCGTGGGGTGAGCCGCCGGTCGGCTCGCCGAGGGCCCGGCAAGCGATGCTGGGCCCCGGCCGGGGATTCGAACTGTCGTCTTGTCCAGCATACGGCTCCCTCAAAAGAATCGTGGCGAGCGGAACCTCGAGCGGCGGGTAAACGGACTCGCCGTGCCTTAGGGGAAGCATCGCGGCTCGGCCAGACCCCATGGGCCGAAGGCTCAACAGGGGAGCCCACGGCTCGTTGGTCGCTTCCCGCAATCGACTTTGCTCAAGAGCCGGTCTCGAAGCGGCTCTGGGTTTTGGCCACTCCCTTCCGCGTAAACATTTTGTAACTCGCGGAACTCAGAAGCCTAGGTAATCATCTCAGGTTGAGTCACAATAGGGGCGTTGGCTTGGGAGGGGGAAGCTCTGTTGGCTCGCGCCCCTCGATGACGGCTCCCTTGCTTCTGGAGCGTCCGAATCTCGGCGTGCGCCCGAATCTTGGCGGGCGATCATGTCGAAGCGGCTTCCAACCGTGTTCCACCGCGGCTCCGCGTGTTTTCCATTTTCCTTGGAGTCTCTGCTAATGGTCTCCCGCTACTGGACTTGTCGATCGATCTTGCTGGGGTTGTGTTGCCTAACCACTTTCGTCTGGGGCACCGCGGCTCGCGAGGCCTCGGCTCAGCCCGTCGGTCGAGCCATTCGCCTCAACAATATTCAGGCCGTTCAAATCGAGCAGGATCCCTTCAACGGTCCAGTCCAAGAGGATGCGGTTGATGAGGGAGACCCGATGGGCGAAGCCGATGCGTCGTCGGAAATCGAAATCCCGGCTCCCGAGGTAGCGCCCCCCGATCCTCAGGAAATTCGACTCGTGCTGCTCGATGGTTCCGTCGTCAGCGGCAACCTGTCGATCGCCGAGCTCAATGTCACGACCGATTTTGGTCCGCTGACGATTCCCATCGATCGCATTCGGCAGATCCGACCGGGCCTCGTCACCTACGCGCAGCTCAAGGCTCAGCTCGATGGGCTCGTCGAGGATCTCGGTTCCGAGCTGTTCGACGAACGAGAGGCCGCGCAGCGGGAGCTGTTGGGATTCGGCGCCAAGATTCGTCTCTATCTGTCTCGACTCGAGGACGATGGCGACAGCGAACGACAAAGCCGCCTCAAGACGATCCGCGAGGCCTTGGAGGAACAGGACCAATTCTCGGACGAGGATTCGGAAGTCCAGAGCTGGATCGAAGGGGACACGATCATCACCGATCGTTTCACGATTGTTGGCAAGATTGAAAACGCGCAGTTCGAGTTGGATAGTCGCTACGGCAAGTTGGTCGTCGACTTGTTCGACGTGGATTACGGGACTCGTGAATGGGGTGGTCGATCCTCGCAGCTCAAGTCACTCAAGTTGAGCCAAGCGAATTTCGTGCAGCGCCAAATGCAAACGTCACGACTTCGAGTCCAGCAAGGCGACCGAGTCATCGTGCGAGTCGAAGGCAACTTCAATCTCGTGCCGTGGGGCCAGATGTCGACGCCGGAAGGAGCGGCTCAGTGCGGCACCTACATGGGCAAGTTCCCGGTCGGTAGCGTGGTCGCGAAGATCGGCAACGGCGAGCTCATCGCGATTGGATCCGACGAGACCTTCACGGCTCGCAACAGCGGCACGCTCACCTTCGGCAT
>JAGQPS010000375.1 GCA_020426595.1 Planctomycetales bacterium | reverse complement strand
GGTCAACGCGCACCCAACCCCAATTCCAATCCGGGAGACGACCTCGATGGGCGTCTTCCGGCCGCACGATGCGGCGCTTTTGACTCAATCAACAGCCGCTGACGCTTCGGGTTTCCTTGGTTTTCCACGCTTTTGACCAGGCCGCTGGGGCGGAGCGTGTAACTCACGTGTCCGCGCCGCCCCCTTCTCGGATTCTACCGGCTTTCGCGTGCGTTGCTTCGGTCGCGACGCGAAAACCGGAGCGCTTCGCGAAGCAGTAGGCGCGACGCGAGGCACGAGTGGAGCCGATCGTTAGACGCGACTCGCTTCCACGAACTGATCGAGATCGACACCCGCCGCCAATGCTTGCAGCTTGTCCATGGCTCGTCGTTCGAGCTGCCGGACTCGTTCCTTGGAGACGCCAAGCTCATCGGCCAGCGCCTGGAACGTCGCTCCCTTGGATTCGAAGCCGAGGGCGTAACGAGCGTAGATGATGTGTCGCTCGCGGCGATCAAGATGCTGCATGAATTCACAGAGCAGCATCTTCAGGCTCTTCCAGGTGCCTTCGCTGTAGGTACTGTCGAGGCGACCAGGCACCTCGAGCAGCGTGTCGTCCATGCCGTTGCCGGCTCGCTGCTCCTGCTTGTGAACACTCGCCATCTTGCGAAACACGGTGCGAGTCAACGCGCGGTAGGCATAGGTGCTGAACCGGAACCCGCGATCGAAATCGAACTTCTCGACGACCTGCATCAACGAGAGCATGCCATCGCTCACGAACTCGTCGAAGTCATGTTGCGGGCCGGTCAGCCGTTTGACGATGGCGACCACGAGCCGCACGTTGGCTTGAACGACATGATTGCGAATCTGCTGGGCTTGATCGAGCATCCACTCGATTCGCTCCACCAAACCGCGGTTCGGACGGTTGGGCCGCAATCGCTCGCGGAGGATCACCGCACCGAACTTGAGTTGATTCATGTACCGAAAGAGGCGGACTTCCTCGTCGGCGGTCAACAAGTGAGTTTCGCAGAGCCGCGAGACATCGGTCTCTTGATCCAACGCGGTGGGGGCGTCCTGCTGGCCAAGGAGTCGACGCCAATCACACGCCGCGCCAATCTCCCAGCTTTCGGGAGCGGGTAACTGATTGAAGTCTCGATTGGCGACGAAATCGATCGTCAGGTCGTGCAGGAACAGAACGCGGCGTTTGAGATCCCGCGCGGCTTCCGACTCGCCCGAGGCTTCGGTGCGGCTAGCCGGGCTTTCCGAAGTGAGCCGCGAGCGGACGCCCGTTTTCGCTCGTGGCAACGGAGCGTTTCCAGCCGGCGCGGCTCCCGAATTTCGACTCTTTGCGACTTCGTTGGAGGTCGAATTGCTTGAATTCTTCTTCGCCCTGGTTTTGACCGTGGAAATCATTGGCTATCCCCTGAGCTGGGCGTCTATGGTTGCGATATCGTTCAAAACGTTCGCATTGGTCCGCTTGCCGAATCCCGCCGCGGTTCGCGATTGATAAGGATTCAGTGCGAAACTGATGTAGTGATCTTCCCGAAATCGGTCAAAACGGTCAACTTGCTTTCGGTATAAAAACGGTCAAAACGTTCAAATTCGAGAATTCGTTCCGCCGCGTTTAACTTGGCAACGGACGGTTGCATCCCCAGGACCATTCGGGAGAGGGGATTTCGGATGGGGCTTGGGATGCCTGGGCAAAAGGAGAGGTGATGGAGGCTTGGACGGCCCGAGTTGCTCGAGCCGCGCATTGCTTTCCAATCGCTCGCGCGTGGCGGATAAGGGGTGGAGCCGAGGGGCTGAGCGGTTCTCGATCTCGTTTTTCACCGGAATCCCACTTATCGCGGAGCCAACTTTCTCGTAAACTCGCCCGTTTTCCCACTCGGCTCATGCGCTGACTAAGCGTCGGACTGGGATCCCACCCAAGGATCGCGGTCGGAAAGAGTCGATCGTCGGGCGGTGGTCGCGGCCAAGGGTGGCCCCAATCACCTGGGCTTCGCCGACGCGGACCCACGACAAGCGTTGCTGGGAAGAGCGTGGCTGGGAAGACTGACTGAAAACGTCCTGCGGGACGAATTGAGAATCGATTCGAGGAACGGGTACGATGGCGAAGAGCAAGAAAAAGGCCGAGACGGTATTTCTGGTTTGTGAAGAGACCGGCGACTACAACTATTCGCTGCGTCGCAAGCCAGGTGGCGAGAAGCTGAAGATCAAAAAGTTCTGCCCTCGCTTGCGACGTCACACGATTCACAACGAGCGCAAGAAGTAAGCGGTCCGTGACTGCGGTGCGATGGTGCGCGGCGGCTCTCCACGGTTGACGAGACCGCTGACTCGTGATGCGGTATGACGGTCGCGAGCGAACGACGCACGGTTGCAAAGCGGGAGAATGATGGAGCGACGCACTTGGCGGTTTCGGCCTTTCGACGAGGGCGTCGTCGAGCGAATCGAGTCGGCCTGTCAGGTCGATCCGCTCGTCGCCCGGCTCTTGGTCTGCCGTGGTCTGCAGGCTCCCGCGGAATGTCGCGACTTTCTCGAGAACCGGATGACGGGGTTGCTCCCGCCCGAGCAACTTCCCGGTTGTGATGCGGCGGTCGATCGCTTGCTCCGGGCGATCGAGCAACAAGAAAAGATCGCCATCTACGGCGACTATGACGCGGACGGGATGACCTCGACCGCCATTCTTTGGGGCGCGCTCAAGCGAGCCGGCGCCGATCTCACGTTCCATGTTCCCAACCGGCTCGACGACGGTTACGGCCTCAACGCCGAAGCACTCTCGATGCTGGCTGAGCGAGGCTGTCGCGTCGTGATCACGGTCGACTGCGGTATCAGCAGCTTGGACCACGCGCGTCACGCTCGTGATGTCGGCATTGATCTCATCGTGACCGACCACCACGAACTCGCCTCCGAGCTTCCCGCGGCTGTGGCGGTGGTACACCCCAGGTTGCCCGGGAGCAATTATCCCTGCGGCGATCTGTGTGGCGCGGGTGTCGCCTTCAAGGTCGCATGGCGACTGCTTTATCGGGCCGGCGGCGCCGACCCTTCGGGGCGAGTGGCCGAGCGGTTTCGCGATTACATCTTTCGCGCCTTGGCCTTGGCCGCGATTGGTACCGTGGCCGACGTGGTTCCTCTGCGTGGCGAGAATCGAGTGATTGTCGCTCACGGTCTCGCTCGTCTCCGCGACTTCGCCCCCATTGGGCTCAAGCACTTGATGACGGTGGCGAAGCTCGATGAGAAATCATCGCTCGAGTCCGAGGATATCGCCTTCTCGCTTGGTCCGCGGCTCAACGCGGCCGGGCGATTGGGACAAGCCCCACTCGGTGTGGAACTGCTCACGACCGACAACGACGAGCGAGGTGAGAGCCTCGCGCGATACCTTGATCAGCTCAACGGCAACCGCGACTCGCTCGAGCGTTCGATCCTCAAGCGAGCCCAGGCTCAAATCAAGGAATCGTTCGACGCGGATTCCGACCCAGCGTTCGTGTTGGCCGATCGGGATTGGCACGCCGGTGTGATCGGCGTCGTCGCGGGGCGCCTCGCCGAGAAACTGCACCGGCCCGTCGTGCTGGTGTCGCTCGATCCGACCGGAGTCAAACCGGGGATCGGTTCGGCTCGAGCCGGTAGTTTGGTCGACCTGCATGGTGCCCTGGTCGAGTGTGCCGAGCACTTGGTTTCGTACGGCGGTCATCAAGCGGCGGCCGGCATGCGAGTCACCGAGGAAAACATCGACTCTTTTCGCGCGGCTTTCGTCGAAGCGGTGGCGACTCAACAAGCATCGTTGCCAACGGACCCCATCCTCGAGATTGATCTCGAGACCCCTCTGGCTCATCTCAATCTTTCAGCGATGAATCAGCTCGAGCGAATGTCGCCATTTGGACAAGGCAATCCTCGCCCGTTGCTTTGTGCTCGGCGGGTGGAATTGGCCGAGCCGCCCAAACGCATTGGTGCGGGAGAGCGGCATCTGGCGATCCGCTTGAGGCAATTCGAAACGACGATCCGAGGCGTGGCGTTCGGGCGAGGTGAATGGGCGGACGAGTTGCAAGCGGTGAGCGGGCCGATCGATGTCGCGTTTCGCCCGGTCATCAACGAGTTCCGTGGGCGACGCAACGTCGAGATTCATCTCGTCGATTGGCGTGCCGCGGAGTAATTCGCTGCGAGTTTGCCACGCGGGTCTGCTTCGCAAATGGGCTCGATCGCGGCGGCGTTCGCTGCTCGGCCGCTTCCCTAGTCGCTCGGTTGAATAGGAACCGAGTTTTTCTCGCGCCAGGGTTTTTGCTACGTGCGACGCCCGTTCGAGCTCTCTTACAATAGGGGGGCGATCGCAAATCGCTGTCCGCCGCTCGCGGCCGCTTTCGCTCATTCGCAAAGGGGCGGAGTCTCGATTGTGGCGAGGCGACTGGGCTGTTTCGGGCATCACGCTGCGTCGTGTATCACGTTGTATTGGGCTTCACACTGTATTGGTCATCACGGGGGCATGGTGGTGACCGACGGCTGATGATCGGAGAGTCATTCGCACGCGAACGGTGTGACCCAGTGACATAGTGACCCAGTGACCGCGGACCGCGTGATGGGGCGGTTGGGGCGAGAGTCTTGGTGGGGCGCTGACTGGCCGGAGACGACATGATGGACTTGAGTGACGATTCGTCCGTGCTGCCTCAACCAGACGGTTCAACGGACTCGGGTGAGTCGGGCAACGATCCGGTCGACGGAACGAACAAAATTCGCCCGGAGTCCGTGAATTCGGACGCCGATCAGCATGATCCCCTGCCGATTCACCCCGATTCGTCGGCCGATGCCAGCGCCGACATCGTTGACTTCGGTC
>JAGQPS010000374.1 GCA_020426595.1 Planctomycetales bacterium | reverse complement strand
TCTTCGCTTTCCGATACAAGCCAAGGACGATCGACACAGTCGACACTCTTCCGGTTCGTCCCGCGGGTCAAACCCGGATACCGCGGCGAACCTCGAGCGAGTTGATCGGTTGAGGCTAGATCGTCGCAGCCATCGTCGTCGTGTCACGGCGGGTTCGTTGCCTTGAACACCCCTTTCGTTCGCAGTGAGTCGATTAGGGTGCGAGCCGGATCACTGGGCTCAGGGAGCCCCATCCGGTTGACATCCGCCTCGTTCCCCAAGGGCCTTCCACCATGCGTCATTTCAAGCTGCCGTTGATCGTGACGGCGATCGTTTTCGTATTGATGATCGTGGCGAGTATCGCCGCCTTTGTTTGGCTGGGTAGCCAGAAAATACCCGACCGCCAACTCGCCGAACGAGCCGGACTCTTGGGATCCGGAATCGCCACCTTGGGGATGTTCGTGATCGCCCCGTTTTGGCTTTGGGGCGCGGCGATGCTGGGAAAGGAGCGGCGAGCCAAGGCCGCGCGGAAGGTGAATCAGCGCTGATGACGCCCTGCACCGTTCAGGATTCGATGCTTTCCGAGCCATGGGGGGCCGCGGAACGCATGCTGAGATGCGGAACCGGCGGCTTGGAAGAGGCTTGCTCCAACAGCGTGAGCATCTTTTGGCGGGCTCGTTGCAGAGTCGGCCCGATGCTGTTCTCGGGGACCTGGAGCTCCGTGGATAGCTCGCGATACGAGAGACCTTGCAGGTAGTAACCTCGCACGAGTCTCGCTTCGGCCTCACCCAAACGACTCAGGAGGTACGTCACCTGCTCGGAGTTTTCAAACTCCGGCTGCAGGAGCTCCTCCAAGTGAGGCTCGAGTTCGGCATTGGTGCGGGGTTGCTTCAAGCCACGTAATAGCTGCCGCAGAGCGACTCGCCGTCCCACCACGGTGAGATAGGTCGCTAGACTCGCCCGCCGCTGAAACCTCCGCAGGACCGCCATGTTGTCTCGCACGAGCACCAACAGGATCTCGGCCATCAGGTCCTCGCGAGCCGCCGAATCGAGGTCGACGCCTCGAGTCCGAGCGGCATGGTCCACGATTTGCGAAAACAGCCCCGCGAACCGGTCCACGAACTCCTCCCACGCCCTGGCATCGCGAGCCAGGCAGCGGTCGAGCAGTCGTCGGTCGTAGTCGGATAGGGCCAAAGCGTGGTCTCAATCGAGCTCGAGGCACGAACCTTTTCGAGGCGGGTTGCTGGAACAGGGGTATCATCGACCGATCCCCTGCCAACCTAGAGGTGTCTAGGCGGCTCCGTTTGATTCTAGAAGAGCGGTCGATCGAGGGGCAAGGCGAATGTCGGTTTCGTAATCTCCCGGGTTACCCGATCCCCCTGGTGCTTGGGCCTCGAGTCGCCTTGGACCGAATCGGCAGCCTCTTCCAGGCTTCACTGTCTTGACAGCTATTTCCGAGCTCTCTACGATTCGACCGAAATTGGCCAGTAGCTCGCCCAACCGTTGGTCCGACAACAGGTTACGAGTGTCTGGTTGGCATCATGAGGCTCGCGCGTCATGATGCTCAGGTCCGGTCACCGAGACGGCAAAAGTCGCCGTTGGAGGGAGTGATCGGAGTTTAGGGACCAAGGATTCAATTCCGCGGAGTGATTGAATGACTCACGTCGTCACCAAGCCTTGCGACGGCTGCCGCTACACCGATTGCGTCGTCGTCTGCCCGGTCGAATGTTTCTACGAAGGGGAGCGAATGCTGTACATTCACCCCGATATCTGCATCGACTGTGAAGCTTGTGTGCAAGAGTGTCCGGTCGAGGCGATCTTCCACGAAGACGATGTGCCCGAGGATTGGAAGGAGTACATCGAGATCAACGCGGAAGAAGCTCCGAAGTGCGAGAACATCACCGAGAAGAAGAAGCCGCTCTGCGACTAACGCACGGCCGCTACTTATTTCCGCTTCGCCGCTCGCGCCGATGTGAAATCGCTGAGTGGTGAGTCGCGGGAAACACGCTCGCCCACAAGAAGACTTCGCCGAGGCGACTTGGCGGAGTCTTTTTTTGTTGGCGCGGGACGGTTCGCGGTTTGAGGAGCGGACGCGAAACGACGACGAATTACCACGGGACCGACATTTGCGAGTCGCGGTGGAGCCGACTAGCATGGCGGGTTTCGTGGTCCAGGCGATGCGGCGCTGGGGTCGTCGCGAGGTTGGACCCCGTCATCCTTCTGTTTCTCGTGGCGACCTTGGAGTTCCACATTGGGCCGCTCGTGGTCGCGACTTGCTGAATGGTGGCGAAAAGCCGAGCCCAGTGAATCGGCTCCGGTCTCTTGGTTCGCCGCCGATTACTACCGCCGTCAGCTCCCCTCCCCTGTTCGTGAGAACGCCTGGGATCATTTCGCGCGCGACGGGTGGCGGCAAGGCCTCGACCCGCATCCTTGGTTTGATACCGCGTATTATCTCTCGCAACGGCCCGACCTGACTGACTCCGATCCGGTGACTCACTTCATCGAGATCGGATGGCGAGCTGGCCTCAAGCCTCATCCGCTCTTCGATACGAACCGTTATTTGCAACGAGCGGGCGATTTGGGAGGCGAGCGCGATCCACTCGCCCACTATTTGAAGATCGGGTTCCATCATCGGCTTTCGCCGCACCCATTGGTCGACCTGCGTTATGCGGCTCGAACTTGGAAACGAGCGCCCGATCAAGACCCGCTCACCGTGATGCTCGCGGTCGGCATGGATGCGACACAGCGGTGTCATCCGATGTTTCATCCGGGACATCTCCGCTTGCGTCAACGATTCCTGGAGGGTGCGGCGGCGCCCCCTTGGACCGCTCGTGAGCAGGTACGCCGATGGGCCCATTGGGACACTCGTTGGTCCCCTTCACCGCTGTTTGATCCCGACTTCTATGTCGGCCGTTATCCCGAGGCGGGACCGCCGAGCCTTGCCTGGAACCACTTCGTCGAGGTTGGTCAGTTCGAGGGCCTCGATCCCAATCCTTACTTCGACAGCGAGTTCTATCGCGAGCATTACGGCGACCAGTTGCACGAACAGACGCCCCTCGCGCACTACATGACTCATGAACGAGTCGGGCGGTTCGATCCCTGCGAGGCTTTCGATGTCTCGCATTATCTAGCTTGGAATCCCGAGGCGCGCCGCGGTCAAGTCAGTCCGCTCGAACACTTCCTTGAGGTCGGACGATATCGAGGAGCCGAGATCGCGGAGCTGGTGACCGAACCCTTTTTGGTCGAACAACTTCGCGAGGCTCGCTCGCTGGATCCAACGATCAATATCACGGAGCGCGATCTTGTCCGCATGCAACGAGTGAATCGTCACTGCGCGGTGCGACGCTCGGCCTTGTTTCGCACGTTGCTCGATCAGCTCGAAACCCGTTTCGATGTGCTGATCCTCGTCGACGGACAACCGCCCGATCCTCGTGACGTCGAACTGGTGCGGCGTCTATTGGCTCGTCGCCCGCTTCGTCAATCGCTCGTATTGGCGACCGATCATTCGGACGAGGCATGGCGGACCGTGTTGCCCGCCGAAGCGCGTGTTACGGGTTGGGATTGCGTGACTCACGACGGAATCGAACCAACGGTTCGCGCCGAGTTGACTCAGTATCTCATCGAGGAGACGCGTCCCATCTTCACGGTGTTGGTCGATTCGAGTAGCGGCTGGCGGTTGACCGACCGCAAGGGCCTAGCGCTGAGTCAATTCACGCGACTCTGGGGCGCGCTGTCACCAAACGGACGATTGATCCCTGACGCCCAGGCCCCCGGTGGCGTTGGCGAATCAAACTCGCTTGACGTGGGCGAGCTCCGAGGCGATCCGCTTCGCGGCGAATCCGCCTGGGCTCACTGCCAGGGGATCGTGAGCCGCGTGGAGAATCGAGTCGAGCGACCCGCCGTCAACGGTGATACGGTCGGCGAGACGTACGACCACGAGCCTCGATCGGTGATGTGGCTCGGCGCGACACCCGAGGAGGATGCGTCATGACTCGCATCACGGCGGTGATCAATCTGCATCGCGAGGGCGAGTTGGCGGTTCCCTCGCTCGAATCACTCGTCAACGCGACTCGCGAAGCGATGGACGCGGGCATGAGCTGTGAGGTACTCGCCGTTCTGGACCGATCGGATGCCGCGACCAGCGAAGTGGTCGCTCGTTATGCCGAGCGCGTGACGCTGCGAGTCGAGGCGACCGATTTCGGAGAGCTGGCGGCCGCGAGGAATCACGCGGTAGGTCGCGCGGAGGGAGAGTTCATCGGCTTTCTCGACGCCGATGATCTGTGGTGCCGTTCCTGGCTCGTGGCCGCCGGTCGCGCCGCCGAGCGTGAACCATCGGCGATTTTCCATCCCGCGCTCAATGTGATCTTTGGATCGCGGCGACTGCTGATGGTTCATCCGGACATGGGCGACCGGCACGTGGCGATCGATTCACTGCGAAGCGTCAATTATTGGACGAGTCTCTCATTCGCGAGTCGCGAGATCTACGGCCGCTTCCCCTACCGCCCCAATCGGCTCGACCAAGGGTTTGGCTTCGAGGACTGGGCTTGGAACTGCGAGACGATCGCGGCAGGGTTGAGTCACCGAGCGGTTCCCGAGACGACTCACTTCATTCGCTCGAAACCCGCCGACTCGCTGCGCGAACAAACCGTCGCCCGAGGCTGCCTCCGATCCAAGACCGACCTGTTTGTTTGGCCAAGCCAACCAAGAACCGTCGATGCGGCGGAGCTCTAGTTCTCCACCGAAAGCAGCCCAGCCTCCGTGCTCTCCGCGAACTTGTATGTTCCTTGGACGGCTTTCGAGAGGCTTAGAATAAAAGAGCTCACAGTCCGTTTGCGCGACGGACTGTGAG
>JAGQPS010000373.1:2872-4830 GCA_020426595.1 Planctomycetales bacterium | reverse complement strand
ACGCATTTGCCCGCCACTGACGGAACTTGCCGATACTCCCGATTCGTTGGTGCGAACGTTGGGCGACACGCGAGGCATCCCCACGGCGATCGTCGCGGGAAGTCGAGACCGAGTCGTCACCGTCGACGCCACTCACTTGCCCACGGTGACCGAGCATCACGTCGTTCGTAGCGGTCATGGCGAGCTGCTCTTCCGCCAAGATGTGGCGGAGATCGTCGACCAGTACTTGAAGGACTCTCTCGCTCGGCCGACCAATCCGACGGTTCAGAATCCACCGACATCCTCCGTGCTTGTCTGAACATCCGACGTGCTGGTGATGCACCGTAGAGCGGGCCGAGGCGGTAAACTAGGTCCGGTGCGACCGTGGGGACCCGCCGATGTGGCTTGTCTCGATCTCGGTCATGCCCTCACTCCGCCGCGACGATCGCCACCATGCCGGAAACGGATCAGACTCCGATCTATCTCGACAACCATGCGACGACTCGCGTCGATCCACGCGTTGTCGCGGCGATGGTGCCGTTCCTTGAAACCCACTACGGCAACGCTCACAGTCCGACTCACTACTTTGGCGCGGAAGCTCGTGAGGCGTTGGAATCAAGCCGTGGGAAACTCGCCGAACTACTCGGAGCCCAGCCCGACGAGATCGTCTTCACGAGCGGAGCGACCGAATCGAATAACCTGGCACTGCGAGGCGTGATCGAACACCCGCGTTGCCGGCGTGGCGGAGTCATCAGCGTCGTCACGGAACACGCCGCGGTGCTCGATCCGCTGAGGCGTCTGGCCAAACTCGGTACTCCCGTGACTTGGCTACCTGTCGCACCAACGACCGCGCCGGATTGTGGTGTGATCGACCTCCAGCAACTGACGGATGCTCTCGACGATTCCATCGGGCTCGTCAGCGTGATGTGGGCGAACAACGAGATCGGCGTGCTGCAGCCACTCGACGAAATTGGGCGACTGGCCCGAGCCGCCGGAGCGTTGGTCCACTGCGATGCGACCCAAGCGGTCGGCAAGCTACCGATCAATCTGGCCCGAACGCCGATCGATCTGCTCAGCTGTTCGGCTCACAAGTTTCACGGTCCCAAGGGAGTCGGTTTGCTATGGGTCCGATCGGGAACGCCGCGAGTGAAACTCGAGGCACAACAACTGGGTGGAGGTCATGAAGCGGGGCGTCGCAGTGGAACCGTCAACGTTCCCGGCATCGTTGGGATGGCCACCGCTCTGGAACTGGCCCTGACCGATCTCGATCAGCACCAGTCTCACCTGAGACAACTCAAACAGCTCATGTGGTCGTCGCTCCAGGAGCAACTGGCCGCGATTCAGTGCGAGGTCGAGCTGAACGGACCGTCATGGGAACGCGATGATCTCCGTCTACCCGGCAACCTGAATTTCCGCATCGTGGGAATCGATGGGCAAACCTTGCTGGCTCGTCTGCCGTGGCTCGCGCTCTCCAGTGGCGCCGCCTGCTCGTCGATCCATCCAGCGCCGAGCCATGTGCTGCAAGCGTTGGGGCTCGATAACGACCAAATCCGCTCGAGCCTGCGCGTCGGACTGAGTCGCTTCAACACGGTCGACGAGATCGATCGAGCCGTGCGGGCGATCGTGTCCACCACTCGGACATTGAGCGCCATGCGGTAGGAGCCGCGATCCTACTGTGGCAGTTCGTACGGGTCGGCGAACGAGGCGAATCCCATCAGGCCGCCGTCGACATGCAAGTCGGTCGCGGTCACGAATGACGCACCGGGACTGGCGAGCCACATCACGGCGGCGGCGATCTCCTCCGGTTTGCCCAAGCGTCCGAGCGGGTGCCGATTAGCGAGCTGCGCCTCGCCCCCTTGTTGCTCGAGGCTCGCGCGGACCAAGGGCGTATCGATCGCGCCAGGCGAAACACTACACACTCGAATGCCAAGCCGAGCGTATTCAATCGCCCACTGCTTGGCCTGCATCATGTTTGCCGC
>JAGQPS010000373.1:1686-2773 GCA_020426595.1 Planctomycetales bacterium | reverse complement strand
GGGCGAAACACTACACACTCGAATGCCAAGCCGAGCGTATTCAATCGCCCACTGCTTGGCCTGCATCATGTTGGCCGCCTTCGTGGGTCCATAACCCGCCGCTCCTCGGCTCGTTCCATGAGCATGAGCGCTGGCCAGATTCACGATCACGCCACTGTGCTGCTCGACCATGACCGCCAGGACTCGCTGAGCCACGAGGTTGTAGCCCATCACGTTGACTTCGAGCATACGGCGGAGCAAGGCTGGGTCGAGCTCATGCAGCGGCTGATAGCTCGCCACCGGCTGAATCGCCGCGTTGTTAACGAGCACGTCGATCGCGCCATAACGCTCGACGATGCCACCGATCGCGGAGGCGACCGCCGCGACGTCGGTCACATCGCAAGTCCGGTAATCGACTCGGTCAGCCGCATCGCGTTGCTGGGGCTCGACCACATCCAGCGCGATCACGTCGGCTCCGCTGTCGGCAAAGCCTTGCGCGACGGCCAGGCCGATTCCACTTGCACCGCCCGTGACGATCACGACTCGGCCGGCGTTGTCGAAACTCACTTTTCCGCTGGGTCGAGGTGCGTTGCTCATGAGGTAACCCCTGGTCGAACTCGTCGAACGCGGCGACCGTCCATGACCAATTCACCGCGCACGAGTTGATTGAGAACTTCCGGATAGAGACGACATTCTTCGCGAAAGACACGTTGCTGCAAGTCACTCGCCGAGTCGGTCGGGAGGACCGGCACGACTCGCTGGGCCAGGATCGGTCCGTGATCGAATTGATCGTCCACGAAGTGAACCGTGCACCCCGAAACCGTGCAGCCATAGTCGAGCACGGCTTGGTGCACTCGCATGCCATACATGCCGTGACCACTGAAGGCCGGAATGAGGCTCGGATGGATATTCACGACTCGATTGGCGAAGTCGGGCGGAATCGGTACATGCTTGAGAAAGCCGCCCATCACGACCCAGTCGACTTCGTGCTCGCGACAGGGACCAAAGACCGCCGTGGAGTAGTCCTCGGCGGAGATGTCCTTGGTCTTGGCCGCGATCACGGTCGGAATGTTCGCCTCGCTCGCGTAACGCAAGCCAGCCGCCGTGG
>JAGQPS010000373.1:0-1588 GCA_020426595.1 Planctomycetales bacterium | reverse complement strand
GCGGAGATGTCCTTGGTCTTGGCCGCGATCACGGTCGGAATGTTCGCCTCGCTCGCGTAACGCAAGCCAGCCGCCGTGGCGCTGCTGCTGATCACGAGCGCGATCTCGCCAGCGAACGCTCCCGCGGCCTTCGCCTCGAGCAAATTGCGGAGAGTCGTGCCGCCACCGCTGATCAACACCGCCATGCGTTGTCCGAGTCGATCGTTCATCGATTCATTCCATGGGTTGGCACGCGACGGCCGCCCGAGACTTCAAACCAACATTGACTCAGGCCAGGGGAGCGACCGACACCCGCACCGGCGCGTCGCCGATTTCGCGTTCGGCTCCCTCGACCGAATCCAGTGCCTGGCCCTGCAACGAATTCGCCAAGACTTCGGCCATGATCAGCTCACGGAAGGACTCCACCGCTTTCGTGACCGACTCGGAATCACATCCCAGCGTCACTGCGATCCGCTGCGTGAATTCGAGGTCCATCTCCTTGCGCAGATCCTGGATGGCTCGAATCACATCGCGCGCGATTCCCTCCTGGATCAACGACTCGGTCAACTCGGTCGAGAGCACGACGACGGTCGATTTCCCTTGAGCCGCCGCCCACCCTTCCTTCGCTTGGAGCCGGACTTGGATGTCTTCTCCATCGAGCTCAACGAGCGTTCCAGCGAAATCGCGAGTCACCTTGCCGGTCGCCGAGAGCTGCTGAAGCAACTCTCCACCATCGGCCGACGTGAGCCACTGCTTGACCTGGGGCATCAACTTGCCCACGCGCGGGCCGACTCGCTTGAAGTTCGGTACCACCTGGTACGTGATGTACTGCTGGGCATCGGTGGTGTACGCGACCGCGTGCACGTTGAGCTCCGTCTTGAGCAGTTCGTCGTGAGTCCGCAACCAATCGCAGTGCGTCTCGTCGGTTAGCACCACCTCGACACTCGAGAGTGGCTGGCGCACCTTGAGTTTCGCATCCATGCGAGCGCTGCGTCCGAGCGACGCGATTTCGCGGAGCAGTTCCATGCGCGTCGCGAGCGTGGAATCGATCCAATCGGATTGGCTCGTGGGGTAATCGCACAGATGCACGCTGGCGGGAACCTGATCACCGAACAGACCGGTCAGGTTTCGCCACACCGCTTCGGCGACGAACGGCACGAAGGGGGCGACGATCTTACTGAAGGTGGTAAGGCACTCGTACAGCGTCCAATAAGCATCGAGCTTGTCGGGATCCTGCTTGTCCTCCGCCCAGAAGCGATCACGGCTTCGGCGCACGTACCAGTTGCTCAAGCCATCGAGGAATTGCGTGATGCTTTGGCAAGCGCCGTAGCTGTCGTACTCGTCCATTCGCCGCGCGACATCGGCGACCAAGCCCTGCAGTTCGCTCAACACCCAACGGTCGAGTTCACCACGTTGCTCGCAAGGACGCCAGCCTCGGCCGCCACCGAGGTCGCCACTCGCGAGTTGTCCGGGCGAGCCCTGGAATCCGGCGGCCGGATCGAAGCCATCGATGTTCGCGTAGATCACGAAGAACGAGTAGACATTCCAGAACCGCAACAGGAATTCCGGGATGCTCTCCTTGATCGCGCGGTCGCTGTAGATGATCTGA
>JAGQPS010000372.1 GCA_020426595.1 Planctomycetales bacterium | reverse complement strand
GGTCCCGACCACGCGACGCACGCGATTCCCAAAAGGACGAAACCCCAAGCCATCTTCGCCGATCGAGTGTGGTAACTCGGCCATCGGCGGAACTTCGCCAGTCCGACGAGACTGGCGAGCGCGTAGGATCCGACAGCGAGGCCAATCCAAGGCCACTCTTGGGCGACCGTCTCGACCCACAAGAAGCTCCCGCCGATCAGCAGGCAAGCATACAACGTGGCGTCGGCCCAACTATCAAGTCGCGCTCCGAGCGTCGTGCGCTGATTCCAGCCCACCGCGATCTTGCCGTCGATCCAATCGCTAAGAGACAGGACGATATAGGCGATCACGAATCCGCGAGGTTCGTCCAACACGCCCAACAGGATCAGGAACGGCGAACCTAACCAGCGGAACAAACTAAGGAAGTTGGGAACGGTCGCCCATCGCCGCGTTCGTGGCTCGGATGTCTCGAGCGTTTCCTCGGTGGGAAGACCGCCGGAATCTTGCGACTCCCGGTCCGATGAGTGACTCGGCATGCGTGAGGCTCGTCGTGGTTGGCCAGTTCGAATCAAGAAGTGCCCGGCACGCTGGGAGCCACAAGTCTCCGCGGGACTCTCGGACCATCGGCCTGGATCGCGCCGACTGTTTTTAGGCTAAACCAGAGTCGTCCAGAGTACGAGGGCGGGAGCGGTAAAGCTGAGACTATCGATCCGGTCGACCATGCCTCCCTGCCCCGGCAGTAGCGTGCTGCCATCCTTGACCCCTTTGTCTCGTTTGACGCACGAGATATTGAGATCGCCGACAAATCCGCTGATCGCCACGACGGCCGCCGCTCCTAGCATCGCCAACAACGGATAGGGCTGATCGATCTCTTGGTTGGCGAGTGGCCGCAAACGCAACACCGATTGCAGTGCTCCCGCCGCGATGATCGTGAACAGCATCCCACCGAGAAACCCTTCCCAGGTCTTGTGAGGCGATACCGTGGGCAGGATCCGGTGCTTGCCAATCGCTCGCCCGATGAGCGCCTGGAAAATGTCGTTGAACTCCGTGAGGATCACCAAAAGCAGAAACCAGCCAACGCGGGTTTCGAGATCGTCGCCAGGGATGTCGCGCGCGACCAACCAGGCCGCATGTCCGACTCCCCACACCAATACCAACGCTCCCCACAGCGCATGACCCACATGCTCCAAGTAGCGACGAGGCGAATCGCTGATCAAGTGAGGGATGACGAGTGACCAGCCGATCAGCAGAACGACCACGGGACGAGAATCAAAATTGGGAGCCGCGACGATCATCGCGTAATTCGTGAGCACCAGTACCGCGATCCAGACTCGGCGCACGCCGCGCGGAAGGTCGGGTGTGGTGAGGCGTAGGAACTCGTCCAACGCGATGGCTCCCGCTCCCGCCAGTAAAAGGCTCACACCCCAAGGCCCGAGAGCCGAAGCAGCGAGCAACATCAGGAGCAAGATCCACCAGGTCCGCAGGCTTCCCAAATGCCCGCGACGTTTTTCGGGCGAACAACCACCAAGTGTCGCGAGGCGAATCACACTTCCCACACTCAGTGCGATGAGTGCGGCTCCCGCCAGCAATTCCCAGGGTGTCCGTGCACCGATCCATTGGTCCAACATCGTGTTCCTCGTCCCCGGTCGGCGGAGGATAATTGAGCAAGTGCGATCGAGCTTATCGGGACTGTGGGCACGTTAGCCTTGAGCTCCCAAACCGTTGTGCATGAGGCTCGCGAAGCTATTCCTGTAGCTCGGCCGGGCCCGACGGTAACTGCGTGTGCCGAATCCCGGGCGCCTCATGCAGCACGACAACCTTCAGTGCTCGAGGCAGCACGTCAAATCGAGCATCTAGTGTTCTTGTCGGCTCGCCATCGATGCTGAAAGGGAGCGGCGGTTCCGCATGCAATCGCAACTGCTTGGCTCGGTAACGTTCGATGGCCGATGAATGTTCCGTGTGGCCGGCGGCCGCGACGAGTCCCGCCGCCATCAGTTCGAGGCCGGGTCGCGCCATGATGAAGGTGACGTCCAACAAGCCATCATCGATCGCCGCCTGGGGAGCGATCGGGAATCCTCCGCCGATGAATTGTCCGTTGCTAACAATCACGCCGTACGCGTCGACTTGGCGATGCAGCGCGGCTCCCGATTCGTCGACCAGCTCCAACGTTAAATGGTATCCGTGGAGATCGGCCAGGGATGCGACCACGGAAACCCAATAAGCGAAAGGTCCCCACATCTTCTTGTCGCCCGCCTCGAGTCGCTCGGCGATCTCTCCGCCCACGCCTCCGGTCGCCGAATTGAGGCAAATGTTGGGTCGCTCGTTGGTACCGTGGTGCACGCGCATCAAGTCGACCGCGTGAACCTGGGATTCGATGTCATCGCGGCAGAGTAGATCGAGGTCGCCAAGTTGAGCGCCAATGCCGCGCGCGAAATCGTTGCCCGTGCCCGCGGGAACGATGCCAAGCTCCAAATTAGACAACCGATCGGGAGAAATTTCGTGGAGCTGATTGATGAGTCGATGGAGTGTCCCATCGCCACCCGCGACGATCCATCTCGCCTCGGGCCAGCGGTCCCAGGATCGCTCGATCTCGTTCCGAGCCGCGTCCGAGTCCATGGCGATGACTCGCACGTGACTTTTCCTCGACAACGCGCGCAGTCGCTCCTCGATGAGCGTCGCGCTGCCGGCGCGTGAGTTGAACAGAAGAACGACATTCATAACGATGAGGGGGCTCGAGGTGCGACCGCGGAGCTCGGAACACGGGGTGGTGTGAGTTCATGATGCGCCAGATCGGGACGGGGCGAGAGCCCCCTCGCGGGAACGTCGACGAGAATCTGGCATGTCGTTCGCAGGGTGCTTCCCCGGTAAACTCGCGTTCGACCGCAAGTCGCCGCGATGGTCCGCTGGGAACTGGGAAGGTCCGCGGAGCAACTCGCTTACCACAAGACGGAAGTCAGGTGTCGTCATGCCCAAGCTCCTTCACGTTTCGGACCTGCATTTCGGAACGCCCTACTTGCCTCGTGTTGGCGAGGCATTGCAACGGATCGCCGCGGAGTTGCCGATCGATGGCGTCGTCGTCAGTGGCGACCTGACTCAACGGGCCAAGGCGGAGCAATTCGAGGCGGCTCGGAAGTTCATCGATCAACTTCCGGATGTGCCGAAGCTGATCATTCCGGGCAACCACGACGTGGCGCTCTACCGACTGTGGGAGCGGCTCTCGAAGCCCTACGAACTTTATCGGCGTTTCATCGATGATCGATTGGATCAGGTGCTCGATCTCCCTGGGATGCGACTTGTTGGCTTGAATTCAACTTCGCCTCGGCGCGCCATTTCCAATGGACGCATTCATTTGGAGCAGCTGGAATTCTGCAAACGGGCCTTCACCGATGCGCCCAACGGCACGGCGCGCATCGTCGTGGCTCACCACCATTTCGCGCCGGCCCCCGATTTTCTCCACGACGAAATCATGCCCAAGGCGAAACGGGCGATGGAGGTGTTCGAGGAGCTGGGCGTCGAGATGATTCTCGGCGGTCATTTACATCGGGCATACATTGGGAACTCTCTCGACTTTTATCCGGGCGCGAAACGGAACCGAGGAATCACGATCGTCCAATGCGGCACGAGCACCAGTCGGCGGGGACGTGGTCGGGAAAAGGAAAAGAACTCCTTCAACGTCATTGACGTGGGGGGCCATGACTTCCTGATCACCCATTTCATGTACTTCGACGACGTGCATGGTTTCGTACCGCAAAGCGAGCATCGTTACCCGCGGCGCGACATCGCGATTGGGGAGAGCGAGTCGGCGGGGCTTGGCTCCGACGATACCGCGCCGCGCACATTGCTGATGCCGCGAACCAATTCGGACCGCTGACCCAGCTCCCCGATTTCCCATCGTCCCTCGTTCAAGCGGCGGGTTTTCCGACGGTCGGTGCTTCTCGCGGGCGGGGCGATGGCCTACAACATCGCTTTCACGAGCGTCATCTCGCCCCCTCGATGGAATACCCACTTGCCTCGGTCGGTCCGGCCGGTGGTGAACGGAGCGATTTCGGGCCGCCAAGAGGGGAGCTTCGTCGTCTTGCCGTTCCATGGATTCGGCGCGTGGTAGGCGACCCGAGAGACGCGTGCGGTGGCTCCTTGGGCCACTGATCAGCCACAGGTATTTTTCCCACGGGAGCGTTGTCAGCATGAGCGACAAGCAGTTCAACCTCGTCATCGTCGGACTCGGATTTGGCGCGGAATTCATTCCGATTTACCAAGCTCATCCCTTGGCCAACATGTACGGAGTCTGCCGCCGAAATCCGGACGAGTGCAACAAGGTCGCCGACACGTTTGGCATCGAGAAACGCTACACCTCGTACGACGATGTCCTGGCGGATCCCGACGTCGACTTTGTTCACATCAACTCGCCGATTCCCGACCATGGTTGGATGTCGCTCAAGGCTCTCGAGGCCGGCAAGCACGTGATGTGCACGGTTCCGATGGCGACCACCGTGGAGGAGTGCGAGAAGATTTGCGACGCGGTCAAGCGAACCGGTCTCAAGTACATGATGGCCGAGACGGTGGTGTACAGTCGCGAGTTCCTCTACATCAAGCAACTCTACGAGCAAGGCGAGCTTGGCAAGATTCAGTACATGGCGGCCTCGCACCCTCAAGACATGGAAGGCTGGCCCGAGTACTGGGAGCGCATGATTCCGATGCACTACGCGACTCACGTCGTGAGCCCGGTACTGGGACTCGTGAATGGACGAGCCGAATATGTGTCGTGCTTTGGTAGCGGTTCGGTGAACGAGGACATCGCCAAGAAGTCGGGCAATCCCTACTCCGTCGAGACCTGCCACATCAAGTTGATGGACAGCGACATCACGGCTCACATCTG
>JAGQPS010000371.1 GCA_020426595.1 Planctomycetales bacterium | reverse complement strand
AGACACGCGTGGTGCGTGAAAAGGAAGTCCTCAACCCGGCGACGACGATCGAACCGTCCCGCGAAACCGCGAGTGGTCCGGCGGTGTCGTAGTGCCAATCGCGCCGAGGAATGGGTAGTTGCCGCAGGAGTTGGCCCGTCATGGAATCCCACACGCCGACGTAGGCATCGGTCACGCCGACGACTCGCCGGCCATCCTCGGAGAGACGTAACGATTCGACGTTGACCGCGCGCCCGTGTTCATCGGAGAGCAGTTTGATTTCGCTCAGCAGCCGATGATCGTCGACTTGCCAGCGCCGAACGTTGATGCCTCCTTGATAACCGACCGTCATGATCTGTTGGTCGTCCTCGAGCCAGCGGAGGTCCTTGACGTAGCCATGGTCCGGGAGTCGGAATGGCTGGTCGTTGGCTTCCGCCATCATCTGGGGATTGGGCGTCGCCCAGGCCAAGACAACAAGGCAAACGATCACGGGCACGAAGCAGATCCAGGCAAAACTGCCTCGTCGATCGTCGCCCGATGAATCGGAAAGCAATCGCCTAATCCGATGGACCAACCGTCCATCCCGAGCGCCGAGCGCGAGCGACGTTTGACAACCGCGGAACTCCTCGATCGCGAGCAAAGCTCTTCCATAAGCGACCTTGTCGCCCAGCGTCGTGACCACGAGGTCGTCACAACAATTCTCGCGTTCCACGCGGAGTCGGCGCGAGAGCCACCATACGGCCGGATGATAGAAGAACAACGTCTCGAGCAAGGTTTGGATGAGGTTCACGCAAAAGTCATATCGCCGCACGTGAGCCAGTTCATGTCCGATGATCGCCTCGAGTTGGGCGATCGGCAGACTCGTCGCGAGCGCGGTTGGCACAAGGATCACGCTCCGAAAGCAGCCGGTGACAATGGGCGATGAGATACAGGTCGACTCCAGCAACCGAACCGGCCGCGCGATGCTCATTGACTTCATGACTCGCTCCAACGCGAGCCGAAGTCGTTCACTCGCGGGGCTCACCCCCACCGAACGCAAGCGAAGCACGACGTACCAGCCCCACAAGGGACGCAGGGAAAAGAGCAAGACACCCGCGATCCAAATCACCACGATCACTGGCAGCCAATCTTGTCGCTGATCCACGAGGCTCGCGCGTTCTTCGCCAGCGAGTGGTCCCGCATGTATCTCGGCATTTCCAGATGCAGGTTGCTCCACCAGTCCCGTCGTGTCGTGCGACGCACCCGCATTCACGGTCGTGGACGTCTCGTTGGTGACGCTTGAGCCGGGCGATGAGAGCGGGCCGTCCATTAGGGCGACGGCGCGAGATTTGTCCGCCGTCGCGGAGACTCTTGCCGAATCATGGATGCCGGGGCCAATCATCACGGCGGTCACGATTGGAAGCACGGCGATCGTGACGAGGCCGACGAGCCCCATGCGATAACGATCAGCGGCCGCGACCCGGCGAAGAAAAGGCCGCGAGGCCGCCACGAGCAAACCAACGAGTGTGAACTGCCACAGCGAGTGAACGAGTAACCATCCGATGGTCTCGATCCAAGCGGATGTCACGATCGAGCCAAGCAAGGCGACATGGTACGTGTTCATGATCGATCCTCCATGGCATCGAGCAGGCGTCGCACTTCGGCGAGTTCCTCGGGAGACGCTTGAGCTCCCTTGAGCGCGTGAAGCACGAGACTCATGGCGGCGCCGTCGTAGACCTTGTCCACCAGTTCCTTGACGAGTCGCTTACCGGCGGAATCGCGAGACACGGCGGCTCGGTAAACCTGCGGTGAAACGCTCTCATCGCGTTTCACCAACCCCTTCTCCAACATCACGGCCAACATCTTGACCGTGGTGGAGTAGGTCGTTTGCTTGGTCGCTTGCAGCTGGTTGTGGACGTGCCGCGCGATGCTGGGACCATCGTCCCAGAGAATCCGCAGGATCTGGAGTTCGACTTCCGTCGGTTGACTCGACGCCGAGCGTGCCATGATTCGCCTCCGTTCAAGTCGCTTCATGAAGCGAAAGAATTCGTCACTTGGGTTTAGGGTAGCGAAAGAATTCGTCAGGTCAACCGGAAAACCGTTCGTCTCGCTGGAGATTCCTGTTCGCACGCGGACTTGCCCCGTGACAACGAGTTCGACCTTGTCGCACCGTCGATGCGCGATCGAGACTGGCCGCGGAGGCATGGGGCTTGAGCCGTGTTGATTTGCATGTGGAAGGCTCCTTTGTTGAAATGGAGCCTCACGCTTTCGCGACAGGTATCGAGAGACGCCATGCCTTGCCTATCAGTGGAACCGAAAGTCCTCGCGCATTTCGCGCGAGTGCTGGACCACGCGTCGACGGAAGGCGTGTTGGATGCCAAGTCATTGGGAGAGTTGCACCGCGAGTTTCTCGCGCGAGACAAGTCGGGCAACACATGGACGGTTGGTTTGAAAACCGGAGCGTGGAATGTGGTTGAGGCGGGACGC
This sequence comes from Planctomycetales bacterium, assembly GCA_020426595.1. Taxonomy (GTDB): domain Bacteria; phylum Planctomycetota; class Planctomycetia; order Pirellulales; family Pirellulaceae; genus UBA11682. The sequence continues at coordinate 2,422 of JAGQPS010000371.1, read as the reverse complement.
TGGGTGAGTCGGTCGACGCCGCCCGATCGCTTGGAGTTGGAGCTCGATTTGTTCCTGCGGCTCAATGCGTTGCCGGACGAGCATCGGATTTGTCCATGTTGTCTCGACCATCAGCTGCGAAAGCATCGTTACTGCACGCGCTGCCGTTTCGATTTTGGTCCTTGATTGTCCTCCCGCGGCGGAGTCGCCCAGGACAAAAGCTCTCATCGCGTGGGGAGGCTCGTCGACCATGACGTGGATCTGCCGGAATTGCGGGACCGAAGTCCGCGATGGTCACCAATTCTGCACGCGATGTGGATGTCAGGTGAATGAGGGCCGAGTCCCGTGGCCCGCCGACGACAATGCCTCGGCGCGGGCTCGGCCGACGGCTAGGGCCGACATGGAGGTAGCGCCTTCGTCTCTGCGCAAGCTTCCCGGTTGGGGAGCGATTCTCGCGAACCCGCAACTTCGTTCACGTGTGTTGATCGCCTTGATCAAGTCGGTGCTGATCAATCTGTTGTTGACGGCGTTCGTTGTCGTTCCGGGGATTGGCCTTTCTTGGTACGCGCCGAGTCTCGGCATGCTCTGGATGTTTGTCGGGTCCTTTGTCTTGATGGCGCGGTCCTATTCACGTCCTTGGCGACTGATGGCGCTCACTTGCTTGGCTCCCGCCCTCGCGGCACTGATTTCATTCTTGATCCAGCTCCTGATGCTAGATGGAGTTCTGTCTCATCCGATCGCGTTGTTACTGATCGCCGCGGCCGGATTCGTGGGCATCGGACTTGGCGCGGTTCGCGCGCGGGCTCATCGGCTATTCGTCGAGAACGGACAAGTCATGGCTCAACGCACGGTCTTGTATTTGCTTGTGTGGGCGACCGCCTACGGATTGACTCAGGCATTTTCCTTGGCGGGAGCGAAGAGCCCGGTGGTGCTGGGAGGCTTGTTGGCCGCGGCGTTTTCGTCCGGCATGTTGTTTTCGCTCTCGTTGTTCATGCTGATTCGCTACCGACGATTGCTGACGCGCGGAGCGGCTCTGTTGTTCGGCTTGTGTCTGACCGTTGCCTCGGCGTCGGCTCAGGAACCCTTTCCCGACCAGTACATCGAACAGCTACTGACCGCGCGGGAAGTGAGCGTGCCGGGGTTCGCGATGAGCGGCGGGCTCGTGGCCGACGAGGCGACACGCGGCAGCAATGGAGTCGGGTCGGCCATCTCGGTCTTCAATTCTCCACGTGTGTCGGGAGGAGCCAACCGAACCGTTCGGCTTGGTGTAACTAGCTTCGCATCCGACGCCGATCTCGAGGCTCGATATCGCGGCCGGCAATCGGATTACTCCGGTTGGAAGGCTCTTCGTCTCGGTAGCGAAGCGACGTATCGCCAATCGTCCGGGGACTTCGAAGGCCCCTATGCCGAGACGACCGTGCTCGTGAAATCGGATCGTCGACTTTTTTACATCTACGTGATCGAGCGCGGTGGGCGGGGAGGATCGGTCGACTCGGATGCCATTCGGGATTCCGCGATTCAATACGCGGGTCTTGCGTTGCAACGGATCAATTCGGCCACCACGAGTGTCCCTGTCGACACGAACACCGCGACTCCGGGGTCGTCGGGCGGAAGTCAAACCACCACGCCGATCAACACCAGCGGCTCGGAATCCGACGGTTCCAGCGGAGCGTCGGATTCGTCCATGGGACTTGGCGGATCGAGCACGAACGTTTCTCCCGAGTCCGTATTCATCGCGACCACGCTAACCGCGATCATCTTGGCCGGCTTGGCGGCTGGCTTGAGCCTCTCGCAGGCCGTGACCAACGCGGTCATCGCCGCCGCGAACGCTGGTGTGCAAGTTGCCGGGGAAGACGTGACCGAAGCGATCATTGATGCGCTCGCTGCGGCTCCGGATGAGCCGGCCAGTCCCCACGATGAAGCTCCCGTTCTACTGGAATCCGACGATTCCTCCCCGGCGGTTCCTGGCGACTTGCCCGACATTCCCAACGAGGGTTCGCCGGTCGTCATCTTGGAGCCGACGGCAGTACCGGGTGATTTGCCTCCGGTTCCGGGCGGCTCCGAAGCTTCCGACGAAACGAATGGAGCGATCCCCGGCTATTCGATTTTCAACCCGGATGTCTCCGATTCGTCTCCAGCGCCTCCGGGCAACGAAACTCAACCGACACCGCCCGAGTCTTCCCCCGGACCGGCCCTAGCCCCAGCAGATTCGCAGCCAGTCGATCCAAGTGCTCCGACGGTTGGCGCCGATGGCTCGATGCCAGTTGACCCGAATGCTCCCACGGTAGACGCGGATGGTGCAGTGCCCGTCGATCCGAGTGCTCCGACTGTGGGCGCTGATGGTTCGCAGCCCGCCGACCCGAGTGCTCCAACGGAAGGTGCTGATGGTTCGCTGCCGGTCGACCCGAGTGCACCGACGGTGGGCGCAGATGGTTCGATGCCC
>JAGQPS010000370.1 GCA_020426595.1 Planctomycetales bacterium | reverse complement strand
GACGTTGACTTGCTCGACCTCAGTCAGCCGATGGTCGAACGGGCGGTCGCCCGCGTTACCGAGATCAACCAGGGTCAATGCCGCGGGATCGTGAGCGACTTTCGCGTGGCCGACTTGGGCGAGGCAAGGTATGACGTCATCTTGGCCGCGGCGGTGCTGCATCACCTGCGCGATGACGGCGATTGGGAAACTGCCTTCGCCAAGATCCATCGTCTCCTAGCGCCCGGTGGGAGCGTCTGGATCACCGACCTGGTCGCTCATGAAATCGATGCGGTGCATCAGCTGATGTGGCAACGCTATGGCGACTTCCTGATCGAGCTAGGTGGCGAGGATTATCGCGATCTCGTTTTTGCCTACATCGATCGAGAAGACTCGCCGCGCCCCGTTACCTATCAACTCGATCTGCTGCGGAAGGTCGGCTTCTCGAAGGTCGAACTACTGCACAAGAACTCGTGCTTCGCCGCATGGGGAGCCGTGAAGGCCAGCTAGTCTCGGCACGGGAACCGACCGTCGAACATCGCTCGAGATCAGGGCGTATCGTCCCCTTCGATCTCCTGTTGAATCGCCTTGAGATAGTCCGCGGGGAAATCGAAATCCGATCCTCCGGTCGCCTTGGCTTCCTTGTCGCGACCGCCCGTGGAACGTGGCGAATCTTGTTTGCTCGTGGCATCGACCGGCGAGGCGGAATCGGTTGTTTCCGCGGAAGTCGTTGAATCCGCCGCCGCCGAGGGCGACATGGTCGGAGCGGGACGTGAGCCCGCCGATGTGGGACGAGCGCCGGGCGTCACGCGCCGAGGCTGGGACGCATCGGTCTTCGGCTGTTGGAACTCGGACAGCCAGAAATTGACTTCGTCGCTCGAGAAGCGAAAGTCGTCGTCCGCTTCCACTTGCTCAACCTCGGCCTGACGACTGGCGGCCGCGGGTTTGCCGAGCGGTGGAGGAGCCTTTCCCTTGGATACCGCGGGCTCGGAACTCGAAACTTGTTGTGGGGTGGAGCCAGGAGCTGCTCGACGAGCGTCTCGAGCCTTTTTGGACGACGAGTCCACCGGCTTGGACGAAGCCATTCGCGCTTCGAGCGCCTTGGCCGCCGAGGCGCGCTGCTCCGCGGGACTCGGTGTCCGCTGGGCTGGCGCGGAAGTCGACTCGGCCGACGCGGGGACGCCGGTTCGTGACTCGGTCCCGTGCGACACCGGGACATCTGGAGTGGAGGACCGTGGGCTGGGCGATTTCGTCTCTTGAATCGGCTTGGACTTGTCCCACCAGCGATCCGAATCGATCACCGTCGCGCCACGACGACTCGTCGCGACCTGCACTTGGTGGTCGCTCGACACGACGGTCAACGATTCCGGAGCGGCATGGGCCCGTACCAACTCGACGAGCATCTCGTCGGCGCTGACATAGTCGACGGCAAAGCGAATGCCGAGCCCATCGACCGTGTACTCGGACGACGCTCCGGGTGGCGCCGAGCGCGCGTCAAACACGATGACGGTGAGCGCTCGCTCCTGTTCGGTAAGCCGGGCCGCGACTTGGGTCACGAGTCGGTCACGCGCGCGCTCCAACGCTCCGGGCCCGATGGCTCGTCCCATGAGGCCCGATGCGTGCAACAAGTTGTAACCGTCGATCAGTAAACGCACGGCACCCTTCGCTCAAACCAAATCCAGGAACGGTCGCGGCACTGTCGGTTACTTCGGGTCGAGATGGGCATCGAGGTCACCGTCGTCCAACGTCGATGCGACTCCCTCTTCCGGCACTTCGACCTTGGCCAACCACAAACAAGCATTGAGGATGGTCTTGCGGAAATCGTCGTTGCCCCAGTTGTCGTGAAAGTGCCCGCCGGTGAAGCCAAATCCTCGACCGCCGTCCTTGCGTTCGACGGCCCACATCATCGCTTCGGCTCGCCCTTCGTTCGCCTCGATATGCGGATACGGACCTGGCGGGTAGACGTAGGGTCCGTCGCGCACGTCGCGCGAGGGACTGGCGACCAGGATGGGAGTGAAGGAGAGCGTCTCGGTTTCAAACGCTTCCCCGCCTGGTTCGTCATTCACGAACCGCATGTTGAAATACCACTCATCCTTGATCTGGAAGGGGCGGACACCTCGGGTGATCGGATGTTCGGGGAAGAGCTCGAAATTCGGTTCCCAAATCGGATTGCAGGAGAACATGTGGGCGTAATAGCCACCGATCCAACGCTTGAACTGCTCGCCCGCTTGGTCCGGCACGACCTCGACGGCGAAATGCATGAATCCGAGTCCGACTCCTTGGTCGGCCCACTCCTGCACCAATTCGAGCCGCCGGGGAAACTGCTTGACCACCTCATGGCCGCCGCCTCCGTCCATGTAGAACAGCACGGCGTCGGCTCCTTCAAAAACGCTTTCGTCCTCCGGCCAGCCGTTGAGTACGAACTCGATCTCGAAATTCGGAATCTCGGCCTCGCGCAGACACTTGGCGAGCAACTGAACTCCCGCGTTGAATTCGTGCATTCGTGGCGGGTGGGATGGCCGCCCCGCGATGATCACGAGTTTATGAGTCTCATCCTCGGCTCGAGCCACGGTTGGAACCGCCGCCAACAGCAATCCCCCGAGACAAGCAAGAGTGGCGATCACCGTGCGAACTAGGACTCGGCGATCGGTACCGCTGACAGGCATGGCGAAAGTCTCCTGGTATCGAGAGAGCGTGGTCACGATGGTTACGGAGTCGAGAAGGGTTACGGAGTCGAATCGGGGCAGGGAGGCAACAACGTGTCCGCTCCGCCCAGAACTGGTGAGCCGTGTGGGATGGAATGCGGTTTGAGGGTCCCCACCACCACCCGCGTGAGCATGCATTCTATCTTGCGGAGGCAACGGAGACGACGCTCCCCACTCGTCGAGCCACGGGGGGACGAGTAGACTCGCGGAGGCGATGAGCGTGGAGCCCCCGTCGGTACCGGACGCCCCGCGGCGCCGGCGAATTGAATCTTCCACTGACCCGCCCGCCGAAGTTTGACGCGATTCTCCCGTGGGTGGGTCGCCAGCGGGTGGGTGGGGAGTCGGAGGTGGTCCCGCCTAGGGCTCGAACCTGTCATCGTCAACGTCGATGGTCCCGTCGCCCCAGCGGGATCCACTCCCTCGTGACTCGAAAAGGATGCGTTGTCGCGCAGCGATCACCATGAACTTGCATCAGTTCTTGAATCACTACGGCCTGTCCCGCAATCCATTCGCCGAGGAAGACGCTCAAACCGATCCCGTCTTCAAGAACCATTGCATCCTCGGGACTCATCATCCCACTTGGGACAAGGTGTACGGCGATCCGGCCGAACCTGGCACGAGCGTGGTCTTTGGGGAGAAAGGCTCGGGGAAGACCGCCATTCGCCTCCAGATCGCCAAGTACATCCGGCAGTGGAATGCCGAGCACCCGCAACAACGGCTCGCCGTGGTGCATTACGACGACTTCAATCCGTTCCTCGACCGCTTCGCCGACAAGCAGCATGGTCGTAAACGTCCCGACAAGGTCCTGGCGCAGTGGAAGCTCTGGGACCACCTTGATGCCATTCTGGCGCTGAGTGTCACGGGGATCGTCGATCGAGTTCTCGATGCCCAGCACCGGCCCGAACGAGTCGATGTCGAAGTGGCTCCGCTCGATGTCGAACGCCTCAGTCGTTCACAGGCTCGTGATTTGTTGCTCCTGGCGGCGTGCTACAACCAGTCGACGGCCGACACCTACGTCGGTCGCTGGTCACAGCTCCGCAAGATCGCCGACTTCACCGTCTTTCACACGTATCTGGATCTCGCCGGTGGAATCGCGTGGACGGTCTTCTATGTCTTTCTCTTGATCATGCTCTGGTCCTATGGATGGCTCACGACCTTGCAGCCGTTCTGGCTGCATGTCCTGCTGTTGTTGGCGGGCTGGGGTCCGTGGGCCGTGCGTTCCGCTCGCATGTGGTGGATGGCTCGCTCGATCGTCAAGCAAGTTCGAGTCAGCAATCTGGCGACATCGCAGGTCTACCGAGTCCTCAAGCGTTTTCCGTATGCCGAGTTGGTTTCGCAGCCCCTCCCGCGCAGCGCCCGATCCGACGACCGCTACGAAATGCTCGACAAGCTGTTGGCGATCCTGAAAACGTGGAAGCACCAAGGGCTGATCGTCTTGGTCGATCGAGTCGACGAGCCGCATCTGGTGAACGGCTCGCCCGAATTGATGCGCGCGTTGATCTGGCCACTGCTCGACAACAAGTTCCTCAAGTATCCGGGGGTCGGCATCAAGTTGATGTTGCCGATCGAGCTGTATCGTTATGTCGAGAAGGAAGGGACCGAGTTCTATCAACGCGCCCGACTCGACAAACAAAACCTCGTCACCAGTTTTGATTGGACTCCGGAAGCCTTGCTGGACGTGGCCAACGCACGGATCAAGGCGTGTGATCAGGATGGTCGCCCCAACACGCTACGCGAATGGATCGACCCAAGCGTGAACGATCGGCGATTGCTCGACGCGATTGGTAGCCTGCGAGTCCCCCGGCACGTGTTCAAGTTTCTGTATCGACTATTGGTCGCCCATTGCCACGCCCATTCAGCCGAACAGCCGTCGTGGGTGATTTCGTCCCAGCTATTTGAAACGACCTTGGCTCTGTACCAGCGAGAGCAAGCAACGCTCGATCGAGGCCTGACCTCGGGCTGAGCCTGATCCGTGTCTTTTGATGTGGCGACTGTGGGGATGGAGCGAAGCGGAACTGCTGGTGGCGGTAGGAGTTGCTGCTCCGTTCGAGAATGTGAAGAGTGCCTCGCTGACCGGGCTGTTGATTTAGGCCCGACCGATGCGATTCGTGCCCATGCAAAAGGCGATGTGGGTGCAAGAGAGTCGAACCACGGTTTGCTAAGCCCCCAACGGGGGCGCCGCACCACAGCCTA
>JAGQPS010000036.1:5503-26579 GCA_020426595.1 Planctomycetales bacterium | reverse complement strand
CGAATCCGATTTTCGTGGAAGTCGATGACGAACCGATTCGCGCGAGCCGTCGCAGCGCGCAGTGGTGTTTGGATGCGGTCGATATTTGTTGGGAGCAGAAGCGAAAGCAAATCCGCGATTTCGAGATCCCAGCCGCGGAAGCGGCGTTCGAGGCGGCTCGTGAGGCTTATCGCACGCGGCTCGAGCAGTCGTTTGATGACCGCTGAGCCGCGATCAGGGCGTTTTGGCGTTCCTTCCTTTGGAAAGCCCGTCATCGGGGCGATTCGTCGTGGCTTGGTGGTGACCGGTTGTTTGACCTCGTTGACGGATCGGTCGACAATCGGAGTTACGTGGTTGGGAAATTCCATCCCGGCCACACGCCGCCTAGTGAGCGTTGAGGAGCCGCCTGATGAACAGTCGTTTTGCTGGGGAGTCCCCCCACGATTCTCCTTGGACTGTCTACCGTTCACGTGCCTTGGATGCGATGGCGGCTCGGCGGTGGAGCGAAGCGGGGCAGGCGTTGTCCGAAGCGCTCGTGTTGGCGCCTCGACGTGAACTCGCCGAACTCTATGCGCTGCGCGCGTTTCTGCATGTTCAAGCGGACGAACTGGGGCAAGCGATCGACGATGCGTCCGCTTGCTTGGGAGAAGACCCGGACAATTCCGAGGCACTGTGGTGGCGTGGCATCGCGTTGGCTCAACAGGAGAAGTGGGACGAGGCGATCGCTGATCTGAGTCGGGCGGAACGATTGTCCGAAGGGCATCAACGGGCGCTCCGCGAGTGGCTGGAACAGGCCGTCGCTCGGGCCGTTGAGAGCTGGAAGCACCGCGAGGCTGGCGAGACTCCGTCGGGCCAGGATTTCGCTCGTCGCGCCTCGTGGCTGCTAACCATTGGCGAATTGGATCGGGCCGAGCGAGATCTCGCCGAGGCTGGGCGATTGAGCCCCGAGCTTCCACTTGTGTTTCGCGGGCGGACGGAGTTAGCGCGGCAGCGACGTCGGTGGAACGACGCTAGGATCGCCTGTGATCGGTGGCTGGAATTGGAGCCCAGTTCGCGCGAGGCCCTGCTTGCCAAGGCTCAGTTGTTGATCGATGCCGGTGAGCGTCCAGCGGCGCTGGGGACGGTCGCCGAGTTGGAAGAGCGAAGTGGCGGTAGCGTCGCGGAGCTGCTCGAGCTCGTGCGACTTTGGCGCCGCGCGGGTGATCGGTTGCGAGCGTTGTATTGGTGCGAGCGGGCCAACGAACAGTTGGGTGGTCGCTTTCCGGTATTGCTACTCCGCGGTCAGATCCTGATGGAGTTGCGATGTTGGCGTTCGGCGGCCGAGCAATGGCGGGCGATGATCGGGCTGCGCCCCGAGAGCCTCTACGAGCGTATTCAGCTTGGCCGGTGCTTGGTCAAGTTACGGCGGTTCGACGATGCGACTCGTTGTTTCGAGGAAGCGAGCGCCTTGGGGCCGACCTTCGCGGATGTCCATGCTGGACTGGCTCACGCTCGCTGGGCGGCGCGCGATCCTTCGGGCGCGCGGGCCGCGGCCGACCGGGCACTACGGCTCGATACCACGCATCTCGCGGGCCGAGTGATTACCGCTCACTTGGAAATGGCCGCGGGGCGAATCGACTACGGGCTTAAACTGCTGGGCGAGGCCTGGAAGCGAGCGGAAGCGGAGCGGCGGGTCGAGAGCGAATGGCTGGGAGAGTGCGCCTATGCCGAAGGAGTCGGTTGGCTCGAACGAGGCGAGACCCAGCGGGCGATCGAACGCTTCGATGCGGCGCTTGGCCAGCGTGGCGATCATCCTGGCACTTGGGTCTGGCGGGCGAAGGCTTGGGCTCGCTTGGGACGACTTGACGCGTGTCGAAGCGACTTGATGACCGCCGCCCGGCTCAACCCTTCCTGCCATACGCAATACACGCGGCTCGGTCAGGAGTTGGCTCGAGATTTCCTCACGGTTGAGCGAGTCCGCATGTCGGACGACGCCTCCGATGAACAGCGTCAGTTCCAGAAGATCGTCGCGCTTGAGATGTCGGGTGACGAGAAACAAGCCTGGCGACTCTATCGCCGCGTCGCCAAGCGGCTTCCGACGGCCTCGGAACAAGAGGTTCGGCCGTTGGGCGAAGCGGAAACCGACTCGGGCAACGGTGGCTCGAATGCCACGGTTCCGCGATGGGAGTGGGAGCTGCTCAAACTGCGCCTCTCGCGCCGGCAGGGACCTCACGAAGTCGAGACAGTGTTGCAGGCGATGCTGCGCGACTCGCTCGAGTTGGATCAGGTGTTGTCGTTGGTCGACACGGTCGAGCCTGAGATTTGGGGCGAGGAGCGTGTTCAATGGCTGGAAGACCAAGCTTTGAGGTTTCCGAATTCAGGGCGACTCGCCCGACGTCTCGGAGTGGTGTTCCATCGCTCGAATCGGCCGGGTCGAGCGGCACAGTGGTTGTCCAAGGCCTTGTCGTTGGGCGACGTCGACGCCGAGACGATGGCGCTGTGTGGCGTGAATCTGTTGTATCGAGGCGAGGCGGAGGAGGCTCGCCGTCATCTAACGATGGCGCTGGAGCAACATGCGAATCAGCCGACTTGGTTGGCATGGCGTGGCGAGGCGTTGCTCAAGTTGGAGCGATATGACGACGCCATGTGTGACCTTGAGTTGGCGCTGACGGTCGATCCCCATCAAGTCACGGCTTACTGTGGTCGCAGCATGGTGCTCGCCCGGCGCGGCGATTGGGAACTCGCGCTGCAGTGGCTCACGAAGGCGCTCCATCGCTTTCCCGGACAGCTGGAACGCGGTCAGTTACTGCAGTGTCGCGGACGAATCTATTTCAATATGCGGAGATACCGTCGGGCGATTCAGGATTGGGACTGGGCCGTTGGCGCGATCGAGGACCCTCGGGAAATCGCCGAGCTGCTATTTGGGCGAGCCGTGGCGCGCTTTCATAAGGGGGACATGGACCGAGTTCGCCAGGACCTCGATCGATGCCTGCTGGCTCATCCCAAGCACAAAGGGGCTCGAGTCGTCTTGGATTGGCTCGATAACCGTTCGGAACATTTTCCGAGCCAGTTGACCGCCCCGCGACGTCAGATTCAGCCCACACGTCCGATGGCGGATGAAGCGGCATTCGACGTGACATCGCCGGCGACCGACGAGCCAGGATTCCCTCTCGACCAGTGGATCCTGCGTAAGACCGATGGGCGTGAGTACGGCCCGCTTTCCATTCGCAAGCTCATGGAGTGGATTGACGAACGTCGCGTGGGCGCGAACGACTGGCTGTTGCGAGCCGATTGGAATCGTTGGCGTCGAGCGGGAGCCGTGGGGCGTTCCTGGGGTTCGCCCAACTTGGGCAAGGAGGAAACCGGAGCTCCCGCGCTCGACTTGCCCGGTCTGCAATCGGTACCGGTATCCGATCGCTCGACCCAGACCAACTTGGTGCTGAACGATTCGGGCGTCGACGGCGACGAGCCAAGGAACGATTCCGCGGACTCTCCGATGACACCTCCCTTGGTTCCCCAACATGGTCTCGATCTCGGTCCGGTTGAAGCTGGCCGCGACCTCGACTCGGCGACGCTCGGCGGCTCGGATGCGGCAGCGGATTCACGTGAAGATCGTGACGACTGATTCGGTCGTGCATGGTCGGTCGACCTGGAATTCGTGCCACGCGGCCTCGCTGAGCCGCGCCTTGGAATCGCGGCCAACGGAGCGATCGGAAGAGCCTCTTCGCGCGAACGCATGCTTCGATGCCGCACGACCGTGAATCGCCGCGGGGAGACCGGGCAATCCCGCAGGCGCCGACCGTTTTCCAGCGCGCGATTCGCCGCCAGTCGATTTACTCTGACTTGAGGGAAAACTGGAAATCGCCTTGGAGATCTCGCGGCTCTACAACGAGTGATCCGGTCAGGTAAACCTTAACGAGAGAATATGGTGGGATCGTTCCGATCATGCCTGTTCGGGGTGCCACGAAAACAGCGATTTCCTGGGCCCGGCCCACGTTGGGATCTTTAGTCACGGTTGCGGGGTTGCTAGAGTCGAGTCGCTGTCGCTTGAGCCGAATCGGTGTGTTCCTTGATGGAATCCCCGAAATCGTGTCTCACGGCGAGAGGGACGGACCATGCCGGTTCGGCTTGGCTGTCGAGTCGGTCCCTGAGCTTGCTCCAGCGCTTCGCACCTATCCACACTTGATTGACTCATGGCTGAACCACGGATGCCCAGCGCCGACGACGTAGATCAACTCCTGCTGAATGCTCAGTTGAGGACGGAGTTGGAACCGTTTTTGGACGAGAGTCTCGCCGTTCTTGACCTTCGCCGCATGACGACTCGGTCGGAGAATGAGTATCTCGCCTCGATGTTGGCTTGGGAACGGGCTCCGATGTTGCCCATCGCCGACTGGTTCAATCCTCCGCTGCAACTTCCTTCGATCGAATCGCTGAACGACGAGGAAATTGGTCGCTTGTTGGGCGAGACCATCGAGCGTCTTTACTCGCGACGCATCGTCTTGGAGTGCACCGAGCATCTTTCCGATCGCGAACTACTGACCGTGATCGCGCGCGACATTCTGCCTTCGTACGAGAAGATGGTCGACCTGCCCAAGAACTATTTCCATTGGCATTGCATCGACGAGACCATCGACACCGACAAGTGGCTCCGCTTCTACGCGACCGATGACGAGCGAGCCAACTGGGCCGACGAAACCGGCGAGGTTCCGCCCGCCGCCGAGGAACCGCCGTATCCCCGCCGCATGCCTCGCCGAGCCAAGTGAGACGGGCGCGGCGGACGGGGGAATGATGAAGGCGAGTTGAGGTTCGACTCCGCTCGCCTTTCGCGTCGAAGTTCGGAGCTCCGCGCTGCGACTCTTTGACCGCGGTTCGGGCTGGTCCACCGCTTGATGGAGCCAAGTCCGCTTCTAGTTCAGGCCGCGATTCTCGCGGCGCTGTTTCACTCGCTGGTGGGCCGAAGTCGCTTCCGAGCCTTGGTGCCTTGAAAAGGCCTGACTCGAACGGGCCTCGCGCGGACCACCGCACTTACTCTACCCGGGTGCTCCTGCTCCACCTGTGGGTGCTCCTGCTCCGCTTGGGTGCTCCGGCCGCCGCGGTGACGTCGTCCGGGCGATTTCTGTCAAGAATTGGGGCTCCCTGGCGAACTAAAACCCATGCCTCGGTTCAATTGCCACCGTTCGCGTGCGAGACTCTAGACGCACGTTGGATTGTCTTTTCAGTGGAACGGTGTCGCGAGGCAGGGAGCAGTACGATGACCTTCTTGGAACTTGCGTTCGGCGGCGTGATGTTGCCGATCACGGTACTGTTACTCTTGGTCGTGGCTTATTGGATCGCCGTGTTGATCGGCGCGATTGGTCTCGACCTGTTCGATGTCGACATCGATACGGAAATCGAGGGGGACTTGGATGGCGGCGTCGGCCACGGCGAGAACTCCGGCGGTTTTCTGATCTCGAGCCTGAAGTTCTTTCACTTCGGCGAAGTCCCGTTCATGCTCTTGCTCAGCATCTTCACGCTCTGTTGGTGGGTGGTGACGGGCATTGGAGCGGCGTTCTTCGCTTCCAAGTTCACCGGGCTGTGGGCCATCGTCTGGATTGGTCCCTGTTTTCTGATTGGTCTGCTGATGACCAAGGGCTTTTTGATGCCCACGAGCCGCTTCTTTCGCGCGCTCGATGGTTCGCGAACGGCTCAACAGAAGATCGTCGGCAGCACCTGTTTGGTGACCTCGAGCGAGGTAACCGACAAATTCGGCTTGGCGGAAGTGAAAATCGACGGTCCTCCAATCATCATCGACGTACGCGCGGAAAACGGCGCCGTATCTCGCAAAGGTGATTTCGCGCAGGTCGTCGAGTTCAACGAAGTGACTCGCACGTACTTGATTCGCCCCATCGCTTCTCGGGAGTCCCAAAAATGACGAGTCATCTCGTCCCTGCAATGGCGAGTGCGCCTGTCGCACAAATCTCGGAGAGTCTGCAGTTTATTCTGTGGGCCGTGGTGATCATCGTGGTCATCGCCGTCTCCTTCCTGGTGCTCGCGGCACAGTTCTACAAGAAGGTGGAACAGGGCGAGGCCATCATCCGGAACGGTATGGGGGGGACCCGCGTCAGCTTCGCCGGCATGTTCGTCATTCCCGTCGTCCACTTCTGGGAGCGCATGGAGATCTCGGTCAAGCGAATCGAAATTTTCCGCACGGGCGAACAGGGCCTGATCTGCCGCGACAACATTCGCGCGGACATCAAGGTGGTGTTCTTCGTCCGAGTCAACAAGACGATCGAGGACGTCACTCTCGTGGCCCAGACCTTGGGTTGCAAACGAGCCTCGCAGGAAAGCAGCCTCGTCGAGTTGTTCGACGCCAAGTTCTCCGAGGCTCTTAAGACCGTGGGCAAGCAGTTCGATTTCGTCGAGCTGTACAACTCGCGCGAGCGTTTCAAGGAAGAGATCCTCAAGGTCATCGGCACCGATCTCAACGGATACCGACTCGACGACGCGGCGATCGATTACCTCGAGCAAACGCCGATCGAGAAGCTCAATCAAGACAACATTCTCGACGCCGAGGGTATCAAGAAGATCACCGATTTGACCGCGCGTGAGCAGGTGCAGGCCAACTACCTGCGCCGCGAGCGTGAAAAGACGATCACCAAGCAAAACGTCGAAGCGCGCGAGGCGATCCTCGAACTCGAGAAGCAACAGTCGTTCGCCGAGGAAAAGCAAGGCCGCGAGGTTTCGGAAATTCGCTCCCGCGAGCGAGCCGAAGCGGAGATCGTGGCTCATCAAGAGCGTCAACGCACCGAGCGTGCCCGCATCCAGGCCGAGGAAGAAATCGAGATCGCCGAGCAAACCAAGCAACGCCAGGTGATCGTCGCCGAGAAGAGCAAGCAACGCACTTCGGCGGTGGAGACGGAACGAGTCGAGAAGGACCGATTGCTGGAAGTCACGGAACGCGATCGAGTCGTGACTCTGGCGACCATCGACAAGGACAAGGCGGTCGAAGTCGAGCGCAAGAAGATCCAAGATGTGATCCGCGAACGAGTCATGGTCGAACGGGCCGTCGTGGAAGAAGAAGAGAAGATCAAGGACACTCGCGAGTTCGCGTCGGCCGACCGATCCAAACGAGTGGCGGTCACCGATGCGGAAGCATTGGCCGATCAACAGTTGGTGACCCAGGTCAAGGCGGCCGAGGCCGACAAGCAAGCGGCTCAGAAGCACGCCGAAGTGGTCGTCATCCGCGCCGAGGCGGATCGGACCGCCGCCGAGAAGCAGACCGACGCCAAGAAGATGTTGGCCGAGGCGACCCAAGCCGAGCACGCCGCCCCCGGTTTGGCGGACGCCCAAGTGATTACCAGCAAGGCCGATGCCTTGGAGCGTCAAGGAACCGCCGAGGCGGTCATTCTGCAACGCAAGGCCGAGGCCGAGGCGAAAGGCAAGGAAGCTCTGGCCACGGCGATCGAGAAGGAAGGAGCCGCCGAGGCTCAAGTGCTCGAACTCAAGTTCACCGCCGACGCGAAGGGTATTACCCAGAAGGCCGAAGCGATGAAGCTCTTCGACGGAGTTGGACGCGAGCACGAGGAATTCAAGCTGCGGCTTAATAAGGAAAAGGAAATCGAGCTCGCCGCCATCGCCATTCAGAAGGACGTCGCCGTCGAACAGGCTCGCCTGGTCGGAGCCGCCTTGGAGCACGCCAACGTCGAGATCGTTGGTGGCGAAACCAAGTTCTTCGACGCGATCGTCAATTCGGTGACGACCGGCAAACAAGTCGATCGCATCGTGCACGGTAGCCAAGTGCTGAGCGACGTGAAGGATGCGTTCTTCGGCGCGAACGCCGAGGAATTCGGCGACAACCTGCAAGGGTTCATTCAACGCTTCGGCGTCTCGTCCGAGGATGTGAAGAACCTGAGCGTCGCGGCCTTCATTGGCCAACTGCTCGCCCGTTCCGACGCGGATGATTCGGTGATTGGTCAGTTGGAAGGCTTGCTGTCCGCGGCTCGACGATTGGGCGTCTCGAAACGCAAGGTGGATTCGTTCGGCAAGTAAACGGCGAACTCTTGAACCAGGTGGCGGGTCGCGGCGAAAGCCTGGACTCGCCACCTGACCTCGTTACGCCCGGGCCTTAAGCGCCCGAGCCGCGAGGGAGTCGAGTCGTCGGGGCTCGCAACCTAGTTGACGGGCCGGGAGTCTGAGTGAAGACGCTGTTTCGAGGTTGATCATGTCCCAGGTTTCCGAGCCGCGGAAGGTCGCCAGCGACGAGGCTTCGGTGAGCCTCGAGCAGGGCACGTACGAGCTGCTGAGGCAACGTCTCGACGAGGCGGGCGGCGATCTACGCACCCGACTGGGCCAACTCGACGAGGCCCGGCGCGCGGTCTTTGGCTCGATTCCCACCGAGCTTCTCTCCACGCAGCGCGTCACGACCGACAACAACTGCGTCCCTCGCGATATGGTCGCGGTCGGTTCGCGGTTCCTGTTCGGCTACAACGTGCGACTCGGCCTGCGCAGTGAAACCAATCTAGAAGATGTCTTCAGCGCCTATGAATTCGCCGATGGCGAGCTGGTGGCCAAGCCGCTTGAGTTCCTCGGGGATCGGCGATTCGACGAGGATTTTCGGCAGCTCTACAAGTACTACAAGTCGACGACGTTCTCGAAGTTCCACCTCACCGGGCACCATCTCTACATGGTGTTCCAGGTCGGTAAAACGGCCGAGGACATCAAGTGCTTCAAGTGGATCCTAAACGGCGATGAACTGACCTACGTCGACAATCGCTCGGACCATGAGGTTCGTTTTCCGCCTCAGCACGAGTTCGAGTGGAAGAAGACGGTCCGCGAGCAGCATCGTGCCGGCAAGCATCCCCATGTCTCGATCGAGGACCTCGTGTTCGTCGAGACCGTGGGAGGCGACCTGACGGTCAAGATCGAGGACAACACGGCGGACGGCAGCGGTATCTACGCCGAGCCGGTCGACAATCCCGATCAAACGCTCGACGACGCCGAGATTTACTACGCGGTTCTCGGCCAACTCGTGTTGCTCAAGATCAAGCCCTACCAGGAGCGGGACTTTCGGTATTTGGTCTACAACCGCAAGGTGCAGACCGCGCAGCGAATCGATTCGTTGCAGCACGCCGCCGTGCAATTGCCCGAGGATCATGGCTTGATCTTTAGCAACGGGTACTACCTTCAAACCGGCGAGAGCAAGACGTTCGAGAGCGGCATCTCGAACCTGCTGTTCGAGAAACGCATCGCCTCGCCCAACGGCGAGGATCATCTGTTCGTGTTCCATAATCGCGAGTCGGGCGATTATGTCCTGCTGTCGTACAACATGATCCGGCAACAGGTCGACACACCGCTGGTCTGCAATGGATTCTCACTCTTCGACGACGGTCGGTTATTGCTTTTTCGAGCCGACAGCGATCCCAAGAAGCATCACGCGATTCAAGTCTGGCAAACGCCGTACGTCGGTCCCAACTTTCGCCTGAGCGGCGATCCCGATTCGTTCCTCGATAAGCTCGGCAACAAGGATATCGTGCGAGCGATGGCCGAGGCGTTCGAGGTGTTGGGGCTGATCGACAAGGACGATACGTACGCGAATCTGTATCTCGACTTGGTCCGCAAGACGACGGATCTCGTCGACTCCTACTTTTGGCTCGACGACGCCCAAGCGGCGGGAGTCGGCGGACCGATACGCAAGATTCGCGAGGTCGCGACGGCCGCGGTCGACGAGTTCGACAAAGTCACGCGAGTTCGACGCAATACGCGGGAGAGATTCCAGGCCTCGGAGAAGGCCGCTCGAGAAGCGATCACGGCGGCGGCGGCTCGTGTCTATCGATCGATCGAGGATTTCGTCGCGTCCCTTTCATCGCTTCGCCGATCACGTGGCGAAGTGATCGCGCTGAAGGAACTCAAGTACGTCGACTTGTCGGCTGTCGAGGCTCTCGAGAAGGAAGTCCAGGAAAACGCCGATCGTATTTCCCGGCGGTGCGTCGATTTTCTTCTCCGAGAGGATTCGCTGGTTCCCTACGTCCAACGGGTCGAAGGATTCGATGGCCGAATCGATCAACTTCCCACGGTCGCCGTCGCGAAGGAGCTGGGCGAGCAGGTCGAAGGACTGGCGGGCGAGCTCGAGATGCTGATCGATGTGGTCGGCAATCTCAAGATCGACGACGCGACTCACCGAACTCGGATCGTCGATTCGATTTCGTCGATCTATAGCCAGCTCAACCAGACTAGGGCGACGCTGCGCAAGAAGACTTCCGAGCTGCGCACGAACGAAGGAGCGGCCGAGTTTCACGCGCAGATGAAGCTCGTGGCTCAAGCAACGGCGAACTACTTGGATATCGCCGACTCACCGCAGAAGTGCGATGAGTTCCTGACCAAGATGATGGTGCAGGTCGAGGAACTCGAGGGGCGTTTCGCCGAGTTCGATGACTTCGTCATGCAGCTCACCGAGAAACGGGAGGAGATCTACGCGGCCTTTGATTCGCGTCGCATCGCGTTGGTGGAGGCTCGGAATCGCCGAGCGACCGCGCTGCATCAGGCCGCCGATCGCATCCTGAAGGGCATTGCCTCGCGCATCAAGTCGTTCACGGAAGTGAACGATATTCACGCGTACTTCGCCTCGGATCTGATGATCGAGAAGGTGCGGGACCTTTGTCGGCAACTCGGCGATCTTGAGGAGTCGGTCAAGGTCGACGAGATCGAGGGGCGCCTCAAGGCAACGCGCGAGGATGCCGTCCGCCAACTGCGCGACCGCAAGGAGCTGTTCGAGGATGGCGAGAACGTCATCAAGCTGGGGAAACATCGTTTCTCGGTCAACACCCAGCAGCTCGAATTGACCACTGTTCTCAAGGAGGAGCAGCTGTGGTGGCACTTGACCGGCACCGCATTTCTCGAGCGAATCACCGATCCCGAACTGACGGGTTCGCGCGAGTTATGGCAACAAGAGATCGTTTCGGAAAGCGACCAAGTTTATCGCGGCGAGTATTTGGCATGGCTTGCCTTCCAGGCTCGGGAGAGACTGGGTTTGGAAGGGCAATCATTCGAGGATTTGGATCCCGCCTCGCGGACGACCGTGGTGCAGAAGCTGATGGCGCCGCGGTATTCGGAAGGTTACGTCAAGGGAGTTCACGATCATGATGCCGCGATGATCGTGAGTGCCTTGCTCGATATGGAACGGCAGATCGGGCATCTGCGTTACCCGAGTTCCGCTCGAGTCGTGGCTCACTTGTTCTGGGACGGTGGACTCAACGAACCTGACCAACGCTTTTGGGCGGCGAGAATCCATGGCATTGGGGCCGCTCGGTCACTCTTCCCGAAGCTCCGTGGTTATCGAGCCCAAGTCGACGAATTGGCGACGGCGATTGGTGAGTTCTCACGCGTCCACAAGTTGGGTGATGACTTAACGGCTCGACAAGCGGCTGGGTTCCTGTTCGACCAGTTGGCGGACGGTGGATTGCTGAGCGTGCACACCCATGCGGCTCAGCTGCAGCGAAGTTTTCGGAGTCACCTGGAACGCAGGAACCAAATCGATGCGTTCCGCGCGAGCCTCCAGGCGTTTGGCAAGGATCGACTTTCGCGTTATCGCATGGCTCAACAGTGGCTCGAGGGCTTTCTCTCGGAGCCTGGGCAAGAGGAATTGAGTGCGTGGTTGGATGAAGCGGCGATCGCCGCCACATCGGAGAAGGAGCCGCCCCACCTGCATGCGGAAACCGTGCGTGAACTGACGGGACTCCTCGGTTCACACCGACGTGTGGAGGGCGAGGTCTACCGGTTGGATTTTCACGAGTTCACGACTCGGTTGGCGCGTTTCGAGGGGGAACGGGTGCCCGCGTTCGAATCGTTCCTCGAGCTCAAGAAGGATCGACTCGAGTCAAAACGCGAAGAGATGCGGTTGAGCGAGTTCAAGCCGCGCGTGTTGACGAGCTTCGTGCGGAACCGATTGATCGACGAGGTCTACCTGCCCTTGATTGGCGACAACTTGGCCAAGCAGATGGGCGCGGTGGGTGACAAGAAGCGGACGGATCTGATGGGTCTGCTCTTGCTGATTTCTCCTCCAGGCTATGGCAAGACGACGTTGATGGAGTACGTCGCGAATCGGCTCGGCATCACCTTCATGAAGATCAATGGTCCCGCGGTGGGACACCAAGTCACAAGTCTCGATCCCGCCGAAGCTCCCAACGCATCGGCACGCGAGGAAGTTGAGAAGCTGAATCTCGCCCTGGAAATGGGCGACAACGTGATGATCTACCTCGACGATATTCAGCATTGCAATCCGGAGTTCCTCCAGAAGTTCATCTCGCTCTGCGATGGTTCGCGGCGGATCGAAGGCGTCTACCGTGGCCGGCCAAAGACCTACGACCTGCGAGGTCGCAAGGTCTGTGTCGTGATGGCGGGTAACCCGTACACCGAGAGCGGCTCGAAGTTCCAAATCCCGGACATGTTGGCGAACCGTGCCGACACCTACAACCTCGGCGATGTCGCTGGCGAGAACAGCAAGGTCTTCGAGCGGAGCTACATCGAGAATTCCCTTTCGAGCAATGCAGCGCTGCAGATACTCCAAAGTCGAAGTCGGGCCGATCTCGAGACCTTCCTCAAGATGGCGGAGGGGCGCTCACCCGAGGGCTTGGCTCTCGAGGCGAATTACACCGCGGATGAGATCCAGGAAATCGTCGGCGTGTTGAAGAAGCTGCTGCGCGTGAGGGATGTCCTGCTTCGTGTCAACGCGGAGTACATCGCGTCCGCCGCTCAGGCCGATGAGTATCGCGTCGAACCGCCGTTCAAGATGCAAGGCAGCTACCGAGACATGAACAAGATCGCGGAGCGAGTCGTTTCGTTGATGAACGATCAAGAGCTCGACTCGGCGATCATGAGTCACTTCGAGGGGCAGGCCCAGACGTTGACGACGGGGGCCGAGGCCAACCTGCTCAAGTTTCGCTCGATGATGAACTGGTTGAGCGAGGAAGAGGCCGAGCGATGGGACGAGATCAAGCGAACCTTCCAACGCAATCTGCTGTTGGGCGGAGCGGGAGCCGATGATCGCGTCGGCCAAGTCATCGGTCAGTTGACGGTGTTGGGCGAGGGGCTGGTCGGAATTCGTAAGGCGGTCGACGCGGCCTCGAGGACCATGGTTTCGGCTGAGCGAGA
The DNA here is from genome assembly GCA_020426595.1 of Planctomycetales bacterium. Classification (GTDB taxonomy): domain Bacteria; phylum Planctomycetota; class Planctomycetia; order Pirellulales; family Pirellulaceae; genus UBA11682. The sequence goes on along the minus strand of JAGQPS010000036.1, from coordinate 13,496 downwards.
GACTCATCCTGGGCCATCGATGCTCGATGCCGATCAACAAATCGCGCACCATATCGCTGGCGGCGTTCAGTTGCTCGGCACATTGGCGAGTCGCCTCGAGTCGCTTTCCGGAGAGATCAAGGAATGGCGTCAATGGGCGGCGACCCAGCCGACAATGTCCCTGCCCTCGCCGACGCAACCCTCGGTTACTCCACCAACCATCCATTCGCCTCGGGCCGAGGACCAGGACGAACGGCCTGCGAGCTCGTCGGCGACCGCTGCGGACGAGGATTCGCCCGCGGGCGCGATTCCAGGCACCGCCGAGGCGGAAGAACTCGCGCGGCAGTTGAGTGCGTTTGATGATGTCGTGGAGTTGGGTGAGGACGAAGTCGAAATCGTGCCGCCCGACGAGTTGGAGGGCGGAGGAAGGCGGCCCTCTCGACGGAGAGGTCGACAGGATGACGTGCCGACTAGGATCGAGGTGATCAACAAGGTCCCCCGACAGTTCCTCGACATCATCAAGGCTCAGTTCCTTGTTCTTCAGAACTGGTTCGAGCCTCTGATGAAGGCTACGGAAATGCGCGGCATCGAGGCCGATCAACTCCGCTCCGCACTGAAGGTCTCTCTCGAGCGATACGAAGAGTTGCTGCGAAAGATCGGCAAGTAGTCAGCGATGCGAAGTGTCGAGTCCGTCCTTCATCGGAAATCGTCGTCGATCGCTCCAGCCGCTTGCCAGTACCCGCGTTGAGCGGCTAAGTTCTCGACCAGGAGCCGAAGGCTTGATTCGGCCATGGAACGTATCGAGAGCGGGAGATCGCGCGGGTGAAGGCAGCTTATATCGAAGAGACCGGACCTCCTGAGGTGATTCAGTTCGGCGAGGTGGCGGAGCCGGTGGTGGGACCAACGCAAGTGTTGGTGGACGTCACGCGCGTCAGCGTGAATCCCATCGATACCTACATTCGCAATGGCGCGAACTTCTGGGAACTGCCTCGGCCTTTCGTCGTTGGTTGTGACCTGGCCGGCCGTGTGAGCGAAGTGGGCTCTAGCGTGACTCGGTTCCGAGTCGGTGATCGCGTGTGGGGGTCCAATCAAGGTCTGCTGGGAAGGCAGGGCACGTTCGCCGAACGAGCCGCGGTCGACGAGTCTTGGTTGTATCCCTCTCCTGATGGCGTGCCCGACGAGGATCTCGCCGCGATCGCGCTGGTGGGAATCACCGCGCACATTGGCTTGTTCAAGTGTGCTGGACTGACGCCTGGTGAAACCGTGATCGTCAATGGTGGGTCTGGGAGCGTCGGTTCCACGGTGGTGCAAATGGCCAAGGCGGTTGGCGCTCGAGTCATCGCGACGGCGGGCGGCGCCGAGCACTGTGAACAGACTCGCCAGTACGGGGCCGACGTGGCGGTTGACTACCGAGCCGACGATGCCACCGAGCAACTGCGGGCCGCGGTTGACGGTGGCGCGGCGGTGTATTGGGAAACGGTGCGCGAGCCTGACTTCGACCGCATTCTTGGCTTGTTGGCGGACGGTGGTCGAATCGTATTGATGGCGGGACGCGACGCGCGTCCGCCGTTTCCGGTGGGGCCGTTCTACGTGAAGGGGTGCTCCCTGCATGGCTTCGCGATGTTCAAGGAGGCTCCGCAAACTCAGAGGCGCTCGGCGGAAGACATCGCGCGGTGGCTGGAGAGTGGGCGGTTGAAGGCTCACATTGGGCAGCGCATGGAGCTTCACGAGGCCGCCGCCGCTCATCGCTTGCAAGAGGACAACACGCTGCGCAAGGCGGGGACGCTTTGCGGCAAGATCGTATTGCGCGTCCAGGACTAGGCCTCTGGCGAGCCGTTCGTGCGGTCGGCGTTACTCTCGAGTTTCCTTGAGCGGACCATCGATGCGGTAGTTGAGGACTCGCGAGCCTCGCATTTCCTCGGCCCGCAGCCACATGCTCTTGTCGAGCAAGTCCGCGGCGTTCTCGATGACGAAGGTGCGCCGTTGTCGGGCGGTCTCGAGTTGAAGGACTTGCGTCCGCTGTCGTTTTCGGTCCGGGGCGAACAAGTACAAGTTGAAGCTCACGGGATCCGGCGACTCGTTGACCAGCGTGGCGTGGACCAGCAGGTTGTCCCCCTCGCGTTGAACGGCGGTGTCGATGCGGATGTCCTTGATACCGACATCGACGGTGCGACGCACTTGAAATCGATGGCGCTGGATGCCTTGGATGTCGAAGGCAATGACGATTTCTTGACGAGACGTGCCGACACTGGTTCGCAGCGTGAGTGGAAACTGCAGCTCAAGCTCTTGGGCGCTGGTCGCCTTGAACGATTGCGATTGTGGCGAGTCCCACAGTTCGTCGCAGTAGAGCGTCACGGTTCCGGCCACTCCCTCGGGCATCGTGTTCTGAAAGAAGACGCCGAGATCTTGCTGCTTGCCGATCGCGCTCTCGATCAAGTCGCGATCCAACTGAGTCTTCATCTGCCATTGGACCAGCTCGTATTCGAGGCCAGTGACGAAACGAGGCTCACGTGAAATCGGGATCGTGGCTCGACCCGCGTCGATCGGCAAGTCGGCCTGTTTACCCCAACAGTCAAACAAACGAATTCGCGGCCCCAGCGACAAGGTTTCGGTCGTGGGTGAGTCGTTCCAGACGACCATCATGACTTCCGTGCCTCGGCGGAACAGGAAGTTCGTACTGCCGCCGGGCAGTTCGAGTTGACCGACGTACTCCGAGTCGGCGAGTTGGAAGCTCGTCGTGCGAAATGGCAGCAACAACTCGGTTGGCGAGTGGTCGTCGTTGATCAGACCGGTGTAGGACGAGATTGGTTCCGGGATCATCACGACATCGGCGCCAGCCACTCTTGCGGCGACCATGCGTTCCACGAGATCGCGTACTCGAGTCGACAGATCGTAGTGTTCCGAATCGAGTGGCTGGAGAGTCATCCAGACCGGCCCATGGGCGCGGTCCGCCGCCTCGATCACTCGGGTCAACTCACCGGCCGTCAACGGAGTCTCGTGGTGCCTCAGCAAATAGTCCCAGGGAGCCATCGACTGACGCCAAGGTTCGAGCGACACGGGAGTCTCGGGAGTGTCCTCGGCGAAGGCGCTGATCCAGGGTGTTTCATGGAGCAGGTTCCAGGTGTACCCCACGCGAATGTTCTTGCCGAACCGCTGTAGGCTCTCGCGAATACCCTCGATCTTGCGCTCGAGCGAGGGTTGTCCCACGAAGCTCATGTCGTCGGGGGTGCCGAGTTGCCACCAATTGATCTTGAAACTCAACCGAGTCAGCACGTGTTCCAAGGCCGGCAGCCAGATCTCTCGATCGCGGAGGGTCGCGGAGATGCCTTGCTCGACTCGACTAAAGCTCTCACTCTGATCTTGAGGCGGTACGTCGAGCAGCGCGATCATCTCCATGCGTTCCATGGTGATTCGCTCGGCGAGCTCACCCAGTCGCTGGCCTTCGTCCTCACGTGCCTTGGAATACCACACTGGGTACATCACCCATTGGACTCCCGAGTCGTGGAGCAACTCCACGAGGCTTTGGAACGACACGCTCGGCGATTGGCGAGGGAGGTTCCAGCCAAACTGTTGGCTGCGATGTCGGTTGGCGGGAGGAGCGACGACGATGGGGAGTTCACGCGACAGGCGAAGTCCGTCGGAGTTGCTCAGCACCACGACGACTCGGTAATAACCGTTCTGATCGATCTCGGGCTTCCAGCGAATCCACTCACCGTCTCCGACATCGCGTCGGATGTCCTCGGCGATCTCGATCGTGGCTGGTTCCGCGGGTTGTTGTTGTAGGGTCGAGCGCGATTGACGCCGCGAGTTGCTGCTCGTTGACCCTGTCAGATACGAGCTGAGCGACGCGGGTACCAGGGACTCGTGCGAGTCCTGGAGCGCGGCATTGCGAAACGGAGGACCATCCCAGCGTGTTTGCTGGTCCGAATCCAATCGCGAGTCATCGGGGACGTCATCGTCGGATGGCGGCGTGCCGCTGTTTGTGTTTGGTTCGGAGTGCTCCTCCGATTCGTCGGGTTCGATTAAACGAAGGGCCCCGCGAATGAGCGCCAATCGCCGCTCGAGAATCACATCACGCCGCACGTCCAGTAACTGGAACGTGAGCGTCGCATCATTGGTTTGCATGCCGGACACCGAGCAAGCGACTTCGACTTGCTCGCCGGTCGTATAGAAGTGGAACGGCTTGTTGACGACCGCGTTGAGCTTCGGCAGATGCAGAATCTCGAGGTTGTCGAACCAAGCCTGTCCAAAAATGTCCTCAGCGCGAGTTGGGTGGACATGGAGCGTGAGGGTCAGGTACTGGAATTGTGGGTCCTGGGGGACGACGGGTCCGAGTTCGACCCGAGTCCACTGGCCGACTCGCTCCAATCTCGGCGTGCGATAAGTCTGCGTGATCGTTCCGTCGCGGTTGAGCAGCGTCATGCTGATCCACGCCTCGTTTTGCTCCTCCCAGCGACTTGGCGTCAATAGAATCCAGCCTTGCAACGCGTAGCTGAAATGCGAGTTGATCGGAATTCGCGGACTCGTGATCTCGGCGGCTCCACCGTCGAGTTCGATTTTGAGGGCTTGCTTGCCAAGGTCGACTGCCGGAGGCGCGATCGGAGCCGGCTCGGCGATCGGACCTTCCACTTCGGTCATGCCGAAATGAGCCCCTTGATCGGCGATGGCCGAGATCGAACCAACGTCCGACAGCTCGATATTGACGTAATTGGGAAAGCCCCGACCGGTGCGACGCTCCCAATCATCGGGCCACAAGTCGTAGTTGACGTCGCAGTTCTCGGCCTCGAAATCGAACTGCGTCACCAACGTTTCGCCCGGCGCGGTCAAGGGAAGTCGGCTCGAGTGTTCGCTCGCATTGGGGTCGACTTCGAAGGCCCAAGAGTTCCCATCGGAGGTCGGTTGATTCGCGAGGGGGCCATCCGTGCTGGGGCCTTGGGCGAGCCCAGTACCCGTAACGACCAGGAACCCTACAATCGTGGGCAGAAGCTTGGCCCACGGGCATCGCGTGCGACTCGGTTGTCGGCCCAATCGATCCCCCGAGTAGCGCTCGGTCGCGTTTTCTCGGGGTTCGGGGCGGTGGTGCAACCGACGCATCGTGCCATTCCTCTCGTCGGAACCAATTGAGGGCGTGAAATCCTGGGCCTCTGGGTGGGGCCGTTGTTTGGAATCAGGACAATATTGAGTCGGTACTCGGCCTCAGGGGCCATGTGCGTGCTGGCCAAGCGCGATACCGTCCGAGGCTCGTGGCTGGTTCCCCGTGATCGCGGGGGAGCCACCGGCGGAGACTCAAGTTCAGGAGTCGATCGATGCTCGAGCTGAAAGTCGCGGTGCAACTCGGAACTCTACATCAACCCTTCCGCGACGCACTTGACTCGTTGGCAAACTTCGGTGTTCAGGCGGTCGAGTTGGACCTTCGTCGCGGGATGCGAATGGAAGATCTGACGAGGACGGCGATTCGACAAATCCTCAAGTTGCTCGACGATCGAAAGATGCGCATCTGCTCGGTTCGGTTCGCCACCCGGCGAGGGTACGACGATTTGGAAGGTCTGGAACGCCGAGTCGAGGCGACCAAACAGGCAATGACCAAGGCGTTCGAGTTGGGCGCTACCGTGGTCTGCAATCCGCTGACACACGTACCTGAAACCGGCACGGATGCTTGGACCTTGATGCACCAGGTCCTGTTCGATCTCGCTCGTCATTCGTCCAAGGTGGGAGCTTCCCTCGCTTTGTCGACTCAGGTTCCAAGTGACGACCTGAAAAGATTGCTGGACGAAGCGTCGGCAGGAGTCGTTCTCGAGCTCGATCCCGCCGGAGTCTTGATGGCGGGGAGCCGACCGGTGGAAGTGGTTGAAATGTTGGGTGATCGAATACTCCACGTGCGTGTGCGGGACGCGATTCGCGATCAATCGCGCAAGGGGGGACAAGAGGTCCAGGTCGGGCGCGGAATGGTCGACTTTCCGGAGCTCCTCGGAAAACTTGAGGAACGACAGTACCAAGGCTGGCTGATGTTGGGGCGAGACGATCCCGAGACGACGAATACGGCCGCGAGCCTCGAGGAATTGGGAGCCGGGATCGAGTTTCTTCGCAACCTCTGGAGGTGATGCACGGTCGGCTAGATTCGCCAACGGAGCTCTCTCGACTCGCCCCGGCGCGGCTGAGAAGAGCACCAAGACTGGCGGCCGGAGTGTCCTAACCTTGCCGGCCCGTGCCCGGCTCGACACGAGATCCGGCTTGACCTGGAGTGGCGGGGCGATTTTTAATGTTTTGAGCCAAGACACGGGTCGGTGCGGTTTCTCCGTTCAACGCCGTGGTTCGAGGCTTCGCAGGCAGGTCGATCGTGGCTCGGAACACACTCCTTGACGGTTCGAGCCTAAACCGCGCGTGGACAGAGTGCGAGCAATGACTGGAGCGAGTCCGACACTTCTGATCAGCGATGATGATCGCGATTTGCGAGAAACGCTGGGGGAGCTTTTTTTCCGACGAGGCATGGAGGTCGTGCTGGCCGAGGACGGCGAGCAAGCGATTGACCTTGTCTCGCGGGTGCCGGTTCACGTGGCTCTTCTCGACCTGCATATGCCGAAACGTACCGGGCTGGAAGTGCTCGAGTATCTTCATGACCGGCAGCGCGATCCGGGCCAGCCTCGACTCGCCTGTATTCTCATGTCGGCTCAATTGGACGAGCTGGTGGTCGAGCGGGCTCGTGAAGTCGAGGTCTTTCGAGTTCAGAGCAAGCCGTTTAGCATTCGAGAGATTCAATCGCTGGTTGCCACGGCGCTGCACGACGTTCATGGCTGGGCCGAGAATGAAAACTAAGCGGGGCGATCGTCCCGGAGTCTCTTCGGCCTTCAGCGAAGTCTGACGTGTCGGACCAACCCTGGAACGCCGACGCGCGATCGAGGGATGATTCGTCTTCATCGAAGTCTCGGTCAGGCACCAAATCAGTATCGATTCCAGCCGGTTCAATTTCGCAAGGCTCGCACCAATCGGCACCGCTGGCGAACGCATGAATACCGTGGATGCGGCGGACCAAGGATTGTTCGGAGCCGTCGTATTCACTGACTCATGAACGACGTTGCGCGGCGGAAGCGGCGCGGCTCACCCATTTATCAATTGCCATTCAAGCTTAAGGACGACCTCGTTGACTTCGTGGGGAAGTCGGACGAGCGCGGGAGAACACATGACGAATACGCCGAACGATTCCGATGCGATGCAAGGGAGTGTGCAGTGGCAGGGCGGAATCGATGGACATCTGCGACTCTTGGATCAGACGCTCCTACCCGGCAGCTTGTCGGTCGTGGACTGTGCTCAAGTCGAACAAGTCTGGGAAGCGATCCGAGCCTTGCGGGTGCGTGGGGCTCCGGCGATCGGCATCGCGGCCGCCTACGGTGTTTGCGTGGCGGTGAACTCCCCGCGTCTGACCGACTTGGACTCGGTGATTCGTAGCGCAAGCCAGGCGGCGGAGTACCTTGCGACGAGTCGTCCGACGGCCGTCAATCTTTTTTGGGCTCTGGATCGCATGAAGCTCGTGATCGATGCGGCGGTAGGCACTCCCTGCGATCCGATCGAATTGAAGGAGCGACTTTTGGCCGAGGCACGCGCGATTCATGAGGAAGACCGCGCGATGTGTCATGCGATTGGTCGCGTGGGAGCTCCGTTACTGTCCGACGGGGCGGGAGTCTTGACGCATTGCAACGCGGGTGGGCTGGCCACGGCGGAATACGGTACGGCGCTGAGCGTCATCTTCACGGCTCGTGATCAGGGGAAGTCGATTCACGTCTACGTCGACGAGACGCGTCCACTCTTGCAAGGAGCTCGTCTCACGGCTTGGGAGCTCATGCAGCAGAATATTCCGTGCACGCTCATTTGTGATTCCATGGCGGCGCAAGTGATGCGCGAAGGCAAGGTCCAGGCGGTTGTCGTGGGAGCGGATCGCATCGCGGCCAACGGCGACGCGGCCAACAAGATTGGTACTTACGGAGTCGCGGTGCTGGCCAAGCATCACGGCATCCCTTTC
>JAGQPS010000036.1:2429-5405 GCA_020426595.1 Planctomycetales bacterium | reverse complement strand
TACCAGTGGCGAGTCGATTCCCATCGAGGAACGATCGGCGGAGGAGATCACCGAGGGATTCGGAAAGCGGACGGCTCCTCCCCAGGTCCAGGTCTACAATCCGGCCTTCGATGTGACTCCGGCCGATCTGATCCACGGGATCATCACCGAGCGGGGCCTGATATCTCCGGTGAACGCCCACCAAGTGGCTCGAGTCCTTGGGGCCATCGAGCCGATCGCCGACGACCGGGCGTGAGGACAAGCCGAAGCGAGTGTGGCCGCCGGGGCTCGATCGGCCCCGGTAGTCACTCGGCTCGGCCCGCCTGAAGTCGGCCGCCAGCTCGGCGGTATGGGCCGCTCAAAGCAAGGCCTACCGCCGTTGTCAGTTGGCGGATGGAGGTCACAATAGCGGATTGCCCATACGAGCGGACTATTGGATTAGCCCGCCAACCGTGAGGGCACGGCCATCGCGTCAAGTCTCGAATGCTCCCCGTTATCGCCGCTCCTGGCCAAATTGGCCGACGCGGCCGCTTTCACCTTAAAGGTTGGGTCCGCATGTCTTCGTCCTCTTCCAACTCGGAATCCGTGAGTGGCGATCCTGGAGTCAAGATCGAGCTTGCTTCGCGAGTGATGCGGCTGCCCCCGTACTTGTTTGGACGGATCAACAACGCGCTGTACCAAAAGCGCCGCGCGGGCGACGACGTGATCGACATGGGCATGGGAAACCCCACCGATCCGCCAAGCGAGTTGGTGATTGAGAAACTGGCCGAGGCGGCTCGGAACCCCGACAACCACGGCTACAGCAAGTCCAACGGCATCGTGAATCTCCGACGGGAATTGGCCAGCAAGTATTGGCATCGGTACGGAGTTCGTTTGGACCCCGATAAGGAATCGATCGTCTGCCTCGGGTCCAAGGAAGGCTTTAGCCACATGTGCTTGGCGCTCATGGGACCGGGCGACACGGCGATCGTTCCGGCTCCGTACTTCCCCGTGCACATGTATGCCGTCGCACTTGCCTCGGGAAACGTGATCGCCTTGGAGGTGGCCGATAGCGAGAAATTCCTCCGCGATATCGCCTACACCTGCGAGACTCTCTATCCGACTCCGAAGCTCCTCATCATCAACTACCCCCACAATCCGTCGACGGTGACCGTGGAGCCGTGGTTCTTCGAGGAGGTGGTGAAGCTGGCGAAGAAATACGGCTTCATGGTGATTAGCGATTTCGCCTACGCCGACGTCGCCTTCGACGGATATCAACCGCCCAGCTTCTTGGCGGCGAAGGGAGCCATCGATGTGCGTGGGCGTCGAGTTCACGACGATGAGCAAGGGCTACAACATGGCCGGCTGGCGAGTCGGCTTTTGTGCGGGTAACGCGGAGATGATTCGCGGTCTCTCGGTGATCAAGGGTTACTACGACTACGGCATGTTTCAGGCGGTGCAAATCGCGGCGATCGTCGCGCTGCGTGATACCGAGGCCCAGGTGGAAGCCCAATCCAAGATCTATCAGGGAAGGCGAGATGTCCTCGTCGACGGACTCCGTCGGCTTGGCTGGGAACTCGAGGTGCCCAAGGCCGGCATGTTCGTGTGGGCTCGAGTCCCCGAACCCTGGCGAAGTGCCATGTCGACTCTCGATTTCGGCATGAAGCTTCTCGAGGAAGGCAATGTCGCGGTGAGCCCAGGAAGTGGATTCGGCACCGCCGGCGAGGGGTACCTGCGCATGAGTCTCGTGGAGAACGAGAACCGTTTGCGACAAGCGGTCCGGCAGATCGCCAAGTGCCTGGGGCGAGGCGCGGACCGATAATCGTCCTGGTTCTTGGGACGAGGCTCGGGAATTCGTCAAGCCGATACACACGGCGCGCGTGGCTTGGGTGATGGCTGATTGATCTTTCGCGCCTTTCGCGACGCTTTCCCTTTTGTCAGCCGCTCGAGGAGGGATCCTACGCGCCGAGCGGCTCGCCCCGTATAATCCGCCAAGTTTGTCTCGAGCCTGCCACCGCGAGCTTGTTTCGCATCGGCGGAGCCCGCGGAAGAGACACGCTGTAGAAAGAGCGGTCGTTCGCGCCGTCGCTCGGTGGTTGGAGCCGGCTTCCCGGATGAGTCGCGGGACTCGTGATGGAAAATCGGTTTCGCCGGGGCCGCGAATGGTGAGCGGCGAACGTTGAACGGAAAAAGCGATTGCTTTGCGTCAAGAAACAAAATGAGGGGTCCTGCTCGCCGCTACAGGACCCCTCGGGTTTGGCTGTCCGAACTCAGGATTTCCCTTGCTCGGAGACCCACAGCCAGCAATGGATATCGGGTACCTCGGGCCGAGACTTTAGTTCTCGGACGAGCGCCGCACATTCGGCAAAGTCAACCAACGGATGAACTGGGCTCGAACTAGTTCCGCGAACTCACATCGATCGCGTATCGATGAGTTGTGGATCTGGGATGCTCAAGGCAAGCGTTGGAACGGGAGACCTGCCGGCTTGCGCGCGAGCGATCGGGTCTGGCGCGAGGCTAATACGAAACCCGCATTGGTTGAGTCGACTGGGTACTTTAAGGACCAGCCGAGAGATGCATGAGCTGGTGCGGCGGACGAGTGTGGTAGTGGACGAGTGTGGTGGTGGATTGGGAGTTGGATAAGCAACTCCCGTTGATCGGGCCGTGTCGGTGCGGCTTGAACAAAAGCTGATGGATATCGAGGGTTTACGACGGATGGCATCGATTGCGAAACTCGCGTTGGAAGATGGAACCGTATACACCGGTCTGTCATTTGGCGCCGCGGGCGAAGTGGCTGGTGAAGTGGTTTTCAACACTTCGATGACCGGCTATCAGGAAATCCTGACCGATCCCAGCTATCGCGGTCAGATCGTCACCATGACCTACACCGAGATCGGAAATTACGGCGTCAATTTGGAAGATCGTGAAAGCTCGCGTCCCCATCTCGCCGCGTTCGTCGTGCGACAGAATAGTCCCGTGGCGAGCAACTTCCGCTCGACCGGCGAGTTGGACGGCTAC
>JAGQPS010000036.1:0-2329 GCA_020426595.1 Planctomycetales bacterium | reverse complement strand
GGGCGTTGGTTCGACGAATTCGATCGCTCGGCGCGATGAAGGGAGTCGTCTCGAGCGTTGACTTGGATGATGCCTCGTTGGTCGCCAAGGCGAAGTCCTCACCCGGCTTGGTCGGTCGCGACCTTGTCAAGGAAGTGCTTCCCGAACAACCAAGCGACTGGACGGAGCGGCTCAGCAAGTATTGGTGTCTCCACGACGACATGGTCTCGGCGGCGGGATGCCAAGAGTCGGCTCAAGCGGCCGTTGATGCTCAAGGCCCGCACGTCGTCGCACTCGACTTTGGTATGAAATGGAATATCCCTCGCCATCTCGTCGAGCAGGGTTTCCGAGTCACGGTGTTGCCCGGCACGAGCACGTCGGCGGATGTGCTGGCTCTCAAGCCCGATGGAGTCTTTCTATCCAATGGGCCGGGTGATCCCGAGCCACTTGAGTATGCCATTTCGACGATTCGCGAATTGGTCGGCAAGGTTCCGGTTTTCGGAATCTGCTTGGGCCATCAGTTGTTGGCCTTGGCGTGCGGAGCCAAGACCTACAAGCTCAAGTTCGGACATCGAGGCGCGAATCAACCGGTGCAGCATCTGCCCACCGGACGCATTGAGATCTCGTCGCAGAACCATGGCTTCGCGGTGGAGGAAGAATCGCTCCCCGAGTGCCTGGAGATCACCCATCGCAACCTGAACGACAACACGGTCGCGGGGCTCAGACACAAGATTCATCCCGCTTTCAGTGTCCAGTACCACCCGGAAGCCTCGGCCGGTCCGCACGATAGCCGGTACCTGTTTGACGAATTCCAAAAGTTGATTCACACCGAAACCGTTTCGTAGTTGCCACGAAATCATGTCCCAATAGCGGCGGCCGCTGCACGGCTTTTCCGAAAGACGGCGTATCCGAAAGGATGCTTCGTGCGACAACGGTGGTTAGCTGGGGCAAGCAGGGATCGCGATCAAGGTTGAGCCGTAGACGTAGGTACGGCTCGGGTTCAGCGAATTATTCGACGCGTGCGGCTTTTGAGCCGAGAGCGAGAGGTATGTCATGTCGAGAGGATTCAATCAGCCTCCGAAGTACTCGAACCAAGCGGCGGCCGGTCCGTCGGGGACGAGTGGAAAAGCGACCACCTCGCTGATCCTTGGTTTTGCTTCGATCGTCTGTCTGTGCCTGACGGGCATCCCTGGGTTGATCTTTGGGTTCATCGCACTCAGTGACATCTCGGCCAGTCAGGGACGACTCAAGGGTAAGGGACTCGCCATCACCGGCATCGCCATGAGCATCGCCTTGCCGTTGCTCGTCATCGTGGGGGCCGTAATCTACGTCGTTGCGTCGGGAGCTGCGGTTGTCGGCGGTGCTTTGGGCGAAGCTCGCGAAGCGGCCCGATCAGCGGCGACTTCCAACAACATGAAACAGGTCGGGATTGCGCTGCACCTTTACCACGACTCGATGAATAAGTTTCCGATGGTCGCCAATACTCCTGAGGTGAAGGCGGGCTTGAGCTGGCGAGTCACGTTGTTGCCGTATATAGAAGAGGTGGGGCTGTCTCAACAATTCAATCAAGCCGAAGGTTGGAACTCCCCCGCCAACATGGCTGCCGCCTCGTACATGCCCCCGGTTTACGGTGATATTGGTGAGTTTGGTTCCGACCGAGCGACACTCAACTCGATCGTTAGCGCTCAGCCCACCGGCAACGTCAAACTAGGGATCGAGGAGGGAGCCAGTTTCCGAGATGTACCCGACGGATCCGCCAACACGATCGTGTTTGTCGAGGTGGAATCGGGGTGGACCCAAGAGATCTGGTCGGCTGGATACGATTACGAGGTCGACCTGAGCGATCCCACCGCTGGACTCAAGACGCGGAATGGGCGGTACCTGGTCTGCTTCCTGGACGGCTCGACGCATCGCATTCGGGAAGATGCCGACATCGAGGTGATCAAGGCCCTCATGACTCGCAACGGCCGCGAGGTGATTGACTTGTCGGGGGCCGAATAGGCGGTCCCGCGGCGAGGTGCGAACGCCATTCGAGAGAACCGTGAGCGGCGTCCGAGGCGGCATTGATAGGTCGCTCGCCCGCAACTGCCAATCCTTAGTGCCTCGGAGACATCGGTGTTCCGGGGCATTTTTTTTGCGCCAACCCGTGGCGAATCCCAATCGGGGAAAACCACGCCCACCCCGAATCGAGTTTTGAGAGCGCGACTTTCGAGATTCCACCGAGTCGCCCAATGCAAAAGCGTGCAAAACCAAAGGAAACCCGAAGCGTGAGGAGCTGTTGATTTAATCAGACGTGCCGCATCGTGCGGCCGGGAGACGCCCATCGAGGTCGTCTCCCGGATTGGAATTG
>JAGQPS010000369.1 GCA_020426595.1 Planctomycetales bacterium | reverse complement strand
GCAGCCCTAGGTCGACGAGTGCCCACCCCAAAACCGATCCGTGAGACGACCTCGATGGGCGTCTCACGGCCGCACGACGCGGCGAGTCTGATTGCATCAACCGCCCGGTGAGCGAGGGATTCTTCGAATCCTCAAGCAACCCAACAACTCGTTACGCCACCAACACTCCCGTCTCGCCCCATCCCTGAAAGCGCGATAGCCACGCGCGCAAGCGCCGGTTCCTCGCATTCAGCCACCAGGCTCAGCGCCGCTAGAATCTCGGCGACCAACGACCGAGCCTACGCTCGCGACTCGGGCAACTCGATCAAGCAAGTCGCGATACCGGAGGCATCAACCGAGTAGGGGCTCCAAACCAGATAGAGCTCGTCGATGGAAATGTCTGATTTGCGCGGAGGTAACTCGATCGTCTCCAAGACGATTTGAGTCGGATCGAGCTTCGCCTCGATCGTGGCACTCTCGTCCTTGAAGGACTGCTCGAGCTGATCTCGTTCCTCTCGCAGGGCTTCGACTTGAGCCTCGGCCTGCTTGATGTCGGTTCGCTCCGATGCGGCTCGTCCAACACTCTTGAGCGCCGATCCCGCGCTGCGGACGTTCGTCACGCTGAGCTTCTTGTTACCGAACATCGCGCCCAGCAGACTCGTGCCCAGCGATAGCGCCGACTCCATGCTCTTGCTCGAGAACTGCGCGCGTTCCTCATCGACTTTCGCTTGAGCCTTTTTGACTCGCTCGTCCAAGGATGAGTACTTCGCGGCATAGGCCTGCTTGAGTTTGTCGACCTCGAGATCCCGTTGTTCGTTGAGCGTTCCGGTAATGCGAACTCGGAACTCGCTTTCGGTTTCTCCCGCGCGGCTTACTTGCTTCGTCTCGGCGTGTCGGAAAAGCACGAGTGGCAGGGATCGATAAGCGTGGTCCTTGATCGCCTTGCCGTAGGACGCGAACTTCTTTTCATGGATCAACTGCGCGGGAACTTCGGCTTGACTGGCTCCGGGAGGCATTGATTCAAATAGTCGCATTCGGTCGGCGTTTAGCTCTTGTGCTCGCTCCCATTCCGGACCTTCACAAGACTCCGTATCCCACCACAGCACGCGCTTGTGCCAAAGATCGACGGCCAATGTCGACTTGACGTAATGCATGCCAGCCACCGCCAACAATCCCGGTCGATAAACCAGCCGTTGATTCGGGGCGGGAGGTCGAACCGGTTCGATAAATCGTTGTGGAATCGACGGCGGAATGAACGTCCCTGAATCGATGCCCAAGACTTGCTCGGCTTGACGAGTCTCCCCGCCGCCAGCCGCTGGGACTGGCGTCGACGACGACTGAGACGCGTTGACCGGCCGGAGCGAATTCCAACTCGGCCCGCTAAACAGCGAACCGGCGATGGGAGGCGCGGTCGCAGCCACCGTCGAAACCACCGCGGCGGTCGTCGTCGGTACCACTTCGTCAGGCGTAGCCACCACCGCCGGCGTGGGACGAGGAGCCGCCTCGGGACTGGCACCAGTAGCTGGGTCGACACCGGCCGCCGGATCATCGGCTTGCTTGAGTTGCTTGATCTGATCGCGCGTGAGCGGGCCGCGCAAATAAGACATGGCCCAGCGAGTCTCAAACGTGACCGGCACGTCGTCGTGCACGTTGTTCATCAAGAACACGCGACTACCGAGACCAGCGAGCGTCGCCTCCATCTTGCCTCGGTCGAAGCTGCCGGCTTTCGTCGACGCTCCCTCCAGCCCCTCCATGACACGAGCCTTATCTCGCTCCGTCTGCAGTCGACCAATGAACCACGTTCCCGTATTGCTGAGCCCCTTGTAGTCGAGATCAACCGGATTCTGCGTCGCCAACACGACGCCCAGGCCGTAGGCGCGTGCTTGTTTGAGCAACGTCAACATCGGGCGTTTGCTTGGCGGCGTGGCGGTCGGCGGAAAAAATCCGAAGACTTCATCCATGTAGAGCAACGCGCGCAGACTCGACGTACCCGGTTGGGTTCTTACCCACGAAAGAATCTCGTTGAGCAATAACGTGACAAGGAACATTCGCTCCTTGTCGGAAAGATGGGCGATCGAGATGATCGCGATTCGTGGCTTCCCCGCCGGTGTATACAACAAGCGATGGACATTGAGCGGCTCACCCTCCAGCCAACCAGCGAAGGAGGGCGAAGCCATGAGGTTATTGAGCCTCAGCGCCAACTCCATGCGGTCTTTTTCTGAATAGAACGACTCGAGATCCATGATCCCGACGCGATCGAAGCCGGGAGTACGAATGCCGCGAAACAAATCGGCCAACGAGAGGCTCTGTCCTTGGCTCCAGGCGGCTTGCAGCAGATTCGAAACAAGAATGTGTTCGCGACTGTTGATCGGATCGGCATCGATATCGAGCAACGCCAACAGCCCTGATGCGGTCGAGGCGATTCTCTCGCGGAGTAGCTCTTGATCCTCGCGAGCCTCGGGCGAAGGCGCGTCGAGCGATCGCAGAATCGTCAGCGGATAACCGGCCGAACTCGCCGGCGTATAAATGCGCATCTCGACCGCATCGCGGAGGCGCTGGATACGGTCGGGAGTTTGTCCCCATTTGGCGAGGCCGTTTTTCCAAACTCCCGCGATTTTCTCCGCGTACGCCTCGGGAGCCAAACCCTCGCGCCGAGCGACACCTTCGTCGATCCAGGGCCGAAAATCCTCCGGGGCGAGATTCGGAAAAGTGAGCAGGAGATTGCCGATATCCCCTTTGGGGTCGATGGCGATGGTCGGTATCCCATCGATCGCGGCTTCCTCGATCAGATCGAGACAGAGTCCAGTCTTGCCGCTTCCAGTCATGCCCACGACAACGGCGTGCGTGCACAGATCCTTGGAATCGTAGAGCAGCGTTTGCTCGGTCGTTTGCCCGGCTTGTGAATCGTGGTGGCGTCCTAGGTAGAAGGCGCCGAGTTTCTCATAGTCCGGCAGCATCCGATTCTCCTTCGACTCCTGGCTCGGTTGAGACGTCATTCCGGTCGCCGCGTTGGCGTACCGCCGCCTCCCACCGCGTACCGCGCACGTCATCCCAGTCGGCTCGCTTCCAATGTTCCCAACCTCCTCCGACGCCACAGAAAGGGCAGGGGATGTCGGGCTGCGATGGGAAGAACGGCAACGTGGCCGAGTCGGGCACGAACCACATCGCATCGCACTCGTCGCACAGGCCGATCAGTTCTCCACAATCACCGCACCGCATCATTAAACGCAGCCCTTGATCGCAGAACGAACAGACTCCAGCATCGAGACCCGACTCGCTTGACGACACGCGAATAGACTCCTTCAACGGCACACGAACTCGGAACTGGAAGACGGACAACGCCCCCGCGGGATGCGAATGGCGCGCCTTGCATCACAGTGACTTGATTACCACACCACCCCGGACCAAGATCCAAGGCACGGGGGAACTTGGCATCAATCGACCGGGTATGCGGTAATCACATCTCGATCTTCCAACACCACTTGAACCTTGGACACGGCGGGATGGCCATCACGCTCGCCACGTTCCCCACCGACGTAACCCACTCGCCGGTCGAAGCGAGCGATGATGACTGTCCGCCCGCGCTCCTGTTTCACCGATGCACGTCGATCGTTAGCCTCCGACCATTGATAGGCTTGGTCGATCAGCCCGATCACCTCGGACAGTTCACCATCGAACACTCCGTGAATCGGGCGGCTGGCGTCATCTTGAAAGTGGCGAGCCAAGTGTTTGAGCCGATGCCCCTCGGCACTTCCCGGCTTGTATAGCAATCCCGCCGGGCTCTGCCACACATCCGCTCGGACCTCGACCAGCGGAGCGGCGGTCCCAGTCGACTCGTCCGCGCCGTCATCGGAAGGCGGGCCGCGTGTGGGAGGCCGCCCGGTTGGCTCACCGGTCGAACCTTGATTCCGCCCCGTGCCCGCGGCGGAGCCATCGTCGGAGTGAGTGGACGCCGATTCGTTACCGGGCAGTGCGTCGACGTCCTGGGAATTCGCGTCGTCCCGATCGGTGGCACCTGTCGCGTCGCCGAGAGTGTCGCCGTCTTCCGTTTGCTCCACCGATGGCTCGCCGTCGGCCAACCGCTGGCCGTCAGGGTCGCGCAGCAAGTACGAAACCGCGACGAAGACGGTTAGGAACACGACCAGCCACACGATTCCCCGTTTGGGACGTTGGCTCAATGGCGCTCGCGAGCCCGAGTGAACTCCCATGAGTCCTACCTTTGGGAACCTCCCGCCAACACATTCCATTCGCGGCGGAAGGTTCGTTCGATGAGTGTTGTGAGCGAAGGAGTCGACAAGTGCGAGGGGTTAATGGGAATCGCACAGGGCCGAGATACGTTTGAAATCGTCGCGTAGCGATCGGTACAGCTCCTGGAACTCCGGGAAGCAGCGATCGTAGGTCGCCTTCGCCTTGCGAGCGGTCGGCGTTTTGTCGGTGACGAAAATCGTGGCGTCGCACGCTTCCTCGATCGATCGGAACGCGCCGGCTCCGACCGCCGCCAACAACGCGACACCGTAAGCGGGACCTTGTTCGGCGTTGATGGTCACGGCTGGCTGTCCGAAGATGTCGGCCTGCATCTGGCGCCACAAAGCGCTACGAGAACCTCCACCGCTGGCCCGGATCTGCTTCACCGGCACGCCCATCGATTCGATGATGGCCAAGCTGTCACGCATCGCGTAGGTCACGCCTTCCATGATCGATCGCACGATGTGCCCACGACCATGCTTGAGGGTCAGTCCGACGAGCGAGCCACGAGCATCGGGGTCGGCGTGCGGAGTCCGTTCGCCGGCGAGATACGGCAGGAAGTACAACCCCTCGGCTCCGGGCGCGACGGCGGCGGCTTCCTCGAAAAGAATCTTGTACGCCGATCCGCGATCCCGAGCATTGCCGACTTCGGCGCAGAGGTTCTTCACGAACCACTCGAGCGCGCCGCCACCCGTCAAGCTCACACCCATCATGTG
>JAGQPS010000368.1 GCA_020426595.1 Planctomycetales bacterium | reverse complement strand
AAATTAACAGCCCGTCACGCTTTGGGTTTCCTATGATTTTCCCGGCTTTTGATTTGCCTGCGGGGGCCGAGGCGAGATAATCGCGACGCCAGTTCAATCGCGAGGGAACGGTTCGTGAAGTAAGCAAGGGATTTCGAGCAGGGGGTGGGTTGGGGGATTGGCCGAGACGACAAGGAAGTTCTTCTATTGGAGTTCGGCGGGGCTTTTGTTAACTTTCCCGCCGTCCGAGCATCCTTGGCAGGGAAGTCAAGGAGTTGGTCGATACCCCTCTAGATATGCCCACGAGATGATTTGGGGCGAGCCACAAGGAGCCACCATGCACCAGGAAGGGAACTGCAAGGTGAAGGTCCACATTCGCTGGATGATTCGTCGGGATATGCCCGAAGTGTTGCGGATCGAGTCTGGCTCGTTTGAGTTTCCCTGGACCGAGGAAGACTTCATCCGCTGCCTCCGCCAACGCAATTGCATTGGCATGGTGGCCGAGGTTGGAGATAAGGTCGTGGGCTTCATGATCTATGAGCTCCACAAGAACGAGCTGCATATTCTCAACTTCGCCGTGCATGACGAACACCGACGCGGTGGCGTGGGTGCGCAGATGGTGGAGAAGCTCGTTGGTAAGCTTTCGTCCAACCGCCGCAGTCGGATCTTGCTCGAGGTGCGAGAAACCAACTTGGCGGCTCAGGTCTTCTTCCGAAACCTTGGTTTCCGAGCCGTCTCGGTGCTCAAGGATTTCTACGAGGATACGACCGAGGACGCGTATGTCATGAGCTACCGCTGCTCGGAAGAAATCGCCGAGACGTCGACGAACCGAATTTCGCGTTTGGCCGGCTAGGCGAATCGCGCGAGGAGCGATTTTCTCGCTCCTCGATAACGCATTTCACTCTCACGGTGGAAATGCTTGGCGAAATACAGGGCTCGCTTCCCATGTCCGGAAAAATCCGGGTGAGGGAGGCGAGCCACTTTTATTGGTGCGGCATCTTTCGGCTCCGCGTGGTCCGCACGACACTGATCGCAGCGGAGCGTGCCATGACGCGGCGTCGGAGATTTCCCTTCACGCCAGTTCGGTCACGCTCGTTCGTGCCGTCGATTCGTGAGGAGAACAATCCTTGGTGAATTTGTTCGCGGAGACGCCCACTCGATTGATCGCCCAAACGGGTCTCGGGGCATTCGCTTGGCTCAACAACGGCCTCGCCATCCTCGTCGTCGCGCTGCTGCTGGGAGTGTATCTCGGTTGGATCGTCGCGGCGCTAAAACGGAGTCCGTATACCGTTGTCCAAAGCGTTGTGTATTTCGGCAGCGTATTGATTTCCCGTTTGCTTTGGCGAGCCGAAGTGCCTTCGCGGTTACCGCTGGGTGAGCGACAGGGCGCGGTCATCGTCGCGAACCATCGTAGCAGCGTGGACCCGTTCTTCGTCCAACTCGCGGCTCGCCGACGCGTGCACTGGATGGTCGCGGCGGAATTCGGTCGCAACCCAATCATCAAGTGGCTCTACGACTTCACGCAGGTGATTCCGACGAGCCGATCGGGGCGTGATACCGCGGCGACAAAGCGTGCCATCGAGTTGTCGCAGCATGGTTCGCTCGTCGGCATGTTTCCCGAAGGTAAGGTCAACACGTCCGAGCTGCCCTTGTTGGCGGCTCGGCCGGGCGCCATTTTGGTCGCCGCGCGAGCCGGAGTCCCCGTCTTGCCGCTCTACATCGAGGGAAGCCCTTACCGAGGGACCGCCTTGAGTCCGTTCTTCACGCCGGCTCGAGTCAAGGTGCATGTGGGAGAGCCGATCGATTTGTCGGCTTGGCCCGGCTTGGTCGATGATCGCGACCAACTTGAAGCCGCTTCACTGCACGTGCTGACGCAAGTCGCGCTGCTCGGCGGACATCACGACTTCCAACCGACCCTGGCTGGTCGCAAGTGGTCGGTCAACGCCGCGTAGGTCGGGCGATCATCACGGTGAGGACTTTGCCCCCGTCCTTCCGAGTGCACGCCACGAATCACTCCGCGCGATTCACCCTGCGCGGCGACTCCTCAGTAGAGAACGGCGGGACGATGCCGGTCAATAGTTGGGGGTTGGCGGGCGATAGGCCGAGAGATCGATCGAGCGGAAATAGTCGATTGTCTTCTCGAGCCCCTCGCGCAGTTCGATCTTGGGTTCCCAGGCGAGAAGATCTCGCGCGCGAGTGATGTCGGGACGTCGTTGAGTCGGATCGTCCTGCGGGAGCGGTCGGGAGACAAGTTCCGAATTGCTCCCCGTTTGCTCGATCACGAGTTCGGCGAGTTGTCGGATGGTGAATTCGTGAGGGTTGCCGATGTTGACCGGCTGGATCGCATCGTTCGGCGCGTTCATCAACCGCATGATTCCCTCGACGAGATCATCGCGGTAGCAAAACGACCGAGTCTGGCTGCCATCGCCGTAGATCGTGATCGGCTCGCCGGCCAAGGCCTGACGAATGAAGTTGGAGACGACGCGACCGTCGTACGGATGCATTCTCGGTCCGTACGTGTTGAAGATGCGCACGATGCGGATGTTGACCGAATTCGATCGGTGATAATCCATGAAGAGCGTTTCGGCCGCCCGTTTGCCTTCGTCATAGCAGGCTCGGGGGCCAATGGGATTCACGCTCCCTCGGTAATCCTCGCGTTGTGGGTGCACTTCCGGATCGCCGTAGACCTCGCTGGTCGAGGCTTGCAGAACCTTCGCTCGACATCGTTTCGCCATGCCGAGGACGTTGATGGCGCCCAGGACCGACGTCTTCATCGTCTTGATGGGATTGAATTGGTAATGTCCCGGAGCGGCCGGGCAGGCGAAGTTGTAGATCTCGTCGACCTCAAGCCAAATCGGATGGGTGACGTCGTGACGGAGAAGTTCGAAGTTGGGCTCGTCGAGCAAGTGGCTGACGTTGCTTTTCTGGCTCGTGAAGAAATTGTCAAGGCAGATGACGTCGTGCTTCTCCGCCACGAGTCGTTCGCACAAGTGCGATCCCAGAAACCCAGCTCCACCCGTCACCAAAATGCGTTTGATCATGTCGTCCGCTCAGTACCATCGATCGCGGAAGGTGCGTGCCGAGTCGCCAGTGCTCGAACACCGAATGAAGTGAGCATCGACCATCCAAGTCGGTTTCTGCAAGGGCCTTGCTGGGTGACATGCTGATCCGCATCGCGCGGGTGTAGGGGGACCGAGCCCGCGAACTCACGGATATTTCACCAAGCTCGGCCTTGCGTCTTTCGCTCTTCGGGGCTCGCGATTTCGCCGGCTCGCGCGAGAACTTGCAAGAGGCCGCCTTGGCGGAAGGGAGTCGCCGATTAAGAATGGAGCCTTCGAGGCTCCTGATACCCGTTCCTCCCCGATTCTGGCGGAATTGAGACGGAGGAGAATCGCGTGGCCTATCCTCGACAGGTCCACTCGGCTTCCCTGTCCACGTCAGTGGGTAGTCCTTGGCGAGCCTTTTTCATTCATTGAGCGAGAAACGCATCGATGACGCACGCTTGGCACGATGTCACGCCCGGGTCGAATCTTCCGACTGAATTCGTCACGGTGATCGAGATTCCGACCGGCTCGAACGTGAAGTACGAGCTGGACAAGCACACCGGTTTGCTGAAGCTCGATCGCATTCTTTACTCCGCGGTCCACTACCCCGCCAATTACGGCTTCATTCCGCAGACGTTGGCCGAGGATGGTGATGCCCTCGACGTGCTTGTGCTCTGCCAGGAGGCGGTCCATCCGCTAACGCTTGTCACGAGCCGAGCCATCGGGTTGATGACGATGATCGATTCGGGCAAGCGGGACCATAAGATCGTGGCGGTCGCCGTCGACGATCCGGAGTTCAACGGCTTTACCGACTATCACGAATTGCCGGCTCATCGTCTGAACATGCTGCGGCGCTTCTTCCAGGACTACAAGATCCTGGAGGAGAAGTGTGTCGAGGTGGACGATTTTCAAGGCGCCGCCCAAGCGTCGGAAGTCATCGAGATCGCCTTGGAACGCTATAGCCAACACCGACGTCGCGGTTTCATCTCGTAGCTATCGGCGCGGCGGTGGGTTATCGCTTGACCGATGTTCCACCGTGTCGTCTTGAGCGTGGGGTGAGCGCGATAGCGAGTTCACCGAGCCGGTGCGCGTTCGCGTCGGCGCCACTTGGCACTTGGATTCTTGGCGTCCGAAGTTGTCGTGCGAGGCGACGACGCTCGCTCCGTTATCGGAGTGGAACAAGCCAAGCGGCCAAGAGCGTCGCGATCATTCCCGCGCATCCCATGACGGTCAGCGTCAAGGAAAACGTGCGGAAGGTCTGTGGGACGGTGAGTCCTCCCATGCGGCCAACGAGCCAAAATCCGCTGTCGTTCATCCACGGCAACAGCTTTGAACCGCAGCCGATGGACATGACCAAGTACACCGAGTGAAACGGCAGCTCGAATTGGGAAGCGACGGGAGCCACGATGCCGGCCGCGGTGATCATCGCCACCGTCGCCGAGCCTTGTGCCACTCGGACGAGAGCCGCGATCGCGAAGCTAATCATCAAGAGGCTCAGGCCAACCTGATCGCTACGCAGCGACTCGCCAATCCAATCGCCGATCCCGGTTTGCTTGATCATCTCGCCGAACGTGCCGCCGCCGGCGGTGATGAGTAACACGAGGCCTCCGTCGCTGAGTGACTTCTGGATCGCCGCCTGTCGCCGTGTGGTCGAGCCGCCAAACCAATGCAGCAACCCCAGCGAGAGTAAAGCGCCGATTCCCATCACGACATTCTTGTCGGCCAACGCCAAACGGTCACCCCAAGCCGCCGCCGCTCCTCCCATCGCCGATAAACATGTCCCCAGGGTAATGAGCGTCAGCGGGACGACGATCGGCGCGAGCGATGCCCAGAGAGGAGGCAATTCGGTGTTGGGTCTCGAGAGCGGATTCACTGGCTGCTCGTCGACGACTGGAGGAACCGCCTGTTGCTTCGCTCCCAACG
>JAGQPS010000367.1 GCA_020426595.1 Planctomycetales bacterium | reverse complement strand
CCAGCTGTTCCACTCTCTTGCACCCAAAACGCCGGTCGCTTGGGCACGAAATCCACAACACTTCGGGCTTAGATCAACAGCCCGTCACGCTTTGGGTTTCCTTTTGTCTTTCCACGCCGTTTGTTCAACCACTTGGGCTGGGATGCCAAGGCAGATTCCCGCTCCGGGTTGCCGCTCGCTAGTCGGCTCGTTGAAGTTCGGGCGTGGCGACGAGGGAATCGGCCTTGAGGCAGCGAGACGGGCCGCAGATGAAGGGAATCGCTGGGTCGGTTAGCATTGCTCGCGCGACGACTTCGAGATCCTCGGGTTTGCTGAAATGAGCCCTGCCGTAGTGGGCCATGGCATAAACGACTTGAGCCAATTGACCGGCGCTGATGGAAAGATTGCGGAGCGTTCGCAACATGTCGATACGGAACTCCCGTACGAAGTCGCGGCTGGCTCCCGCCGCCTTGCGTCGAAAACGACGAATCAGCAGCACGCCAACCGTAACGATCGTGGCGACGATGAGAGCGAGAACTCCATCGATGGCCAACCCCATCCAGTTCGCGTTGAGTCCCGCGCGAACGGTTTTGTAGATGAGGATCACGAGGCTGTGTCCACCGCCCGCCAAAAGAAACGTGACTCCCAGCCCAGCCAGCAGGCTGTTGATGTTGGTCCAGTAGTCGCCTCGGCGTTCCCGTCGGAGTAGCAGCTCGCTAATCTCCTCCAGGGGAAGCTTCTCGTCGACCTCGAAAACCCCCATCCGCTCGCACAACGATTCGGTCATGAACTCCCACAATGACAAGACGATCTCAAGTCCAGGGAGGTCCGGATGAATCGTATCGACGAGTTCGGGAATCGAGGAAAGTAACTTCTCCTGTCCTTCCAACACGAGCCTCAAACCGACTTCGTCCTCCTCGAAGAAGAACGCTCGCAGGATGCCATCAATTCTCTCCGTGATCGGTCCCAACGCGCGAAACGAATCGCGGTGCCGCGCGTAGTCAAGCAGCAAGTCGTAGACGTCGGAGTTCACCGCCGCTCCGCGGAACAACTCCGCATCGCTAATGGCTCCATACGTCTCCTCGATCCACTCCCTGGGGGCTCGCCAGACCAGCAAGGGAAACAAATCCAAGAGCAACCGATGGTGAGCCTCCGAGAAAATGCCCTTGCCCGTTTCCCAAGCGGCGCGCCAAGTTTTCGAGAAGCCATTGAAGTTGGTTTCGCGCACGAGGCGCATCCAGGCACGTCGCGTGACGTACGCGAAGGCATCCGGAGAAAGCCGCTTGGCTACGTACACAATGGCCGAAGCTCGTTCCCCGACGTCATCGAGCCCCGTGATAAGTTCACGCAGTAGTTCGAGAATCGCTCGTCCACCGTGCCCCTGGCCAGCGCGCTCCGCCAGTCGCTTCCCGAAGCCACCCCAAAACTTCGGCACGAAGCTCGGGTTGGCCATCTCGTCAAGAACCGCTAATGCGACGACATCGCCGGTATTCAACAGCTCGGAATGCTCGAGACGTCGTTGAATCTCCTCAAGTGAAAAGCCGCGCGCGAGCATCGGCACGGCGCGCGATTGTCCCTCGAAAGCGCCCTGCCACTTTGGCGCTGGGCGAGCGGAGGGGGCTGGCATGGGGGCGGGTTGTCCGCGAAATTCCTGATCCGACAGCGGTGTCAGCGGTATCTCATTAGGAGTCAGTCCACCGGTTTCCGCTGTCGAGGAAGGCATCGAAGTTGGTGCTCCGTCGCCACTGGATCCAGTTGGCGCGGGAGCGACTGCTGGCGGTAGCGCGGAGCCAAGAAATCGGTTGCGGTCCTCGAGCGACTCATAGGCCGCCCGAATCTTCTGAAACTCGGCCGGACACTTTTCCGGTTTGAATTGGCGAATCAACTTGTGGTAGGCCAACTTCAAATCTCGAGCCGAGTAACCCGGCTCCAATCCGAAAAAGGACTCGGGGTCGTGCGGCAACGAACTCCAATCTGGCGTCTCGTGACTCACGACAGGATCCCCACGATCACGAACGCCACGGCCGCGAAACCTGAAACCAGCGCGATCGCGAAATGGACCATCACTTGCTGGTAGGCTTGCGAAACCGCGTGCAACTCTTCGTGCTCCAAATCAAACAGCTCTTTCAGCCAAGCCAGCTCCAAGTCGGCCACGGCGGGATAACGCTGTGTGAGCAGCTGCAGCATGTCCCGCATCGCCACGTTGCCCTCGAGCCAATTGAGTTCCCGACGTCGCATGCGGGCCAAGTACTCCTGCCGTAACTGCACGGCATCTCCCGGCGACATCAGGATGATTCGTGCGAGCGTGAACGTGAGGTCGGTGGGAAGATCTCGGTCGCTCACCATTCGCACCAATGGGTCGGCGTAGGGTGCGGCCACGACGAGACGAGCGGCGGCCGCGCTCACGCCCGGGATTCCCTGCTTCGCAAGGCTCTCGAGAATGCCTTGGGATCGGGCGAGGCGAGTCCGGAACTGGCGGCGTATTTCATCGACCGTCCGCATTGCCCAACGGGCGTGTTCATCATCCGACAACGCGAGCTCGGCCGAGTAGATCCGCATCGCCATTTCACTCTCCTCCGGCAAGCGACTGGCCAACCAATGTCGCTGAGCCGAGAGGACCGCCGAGGGATCTCGCAGTGGATCGATGGCTAGAATTTCGGCCAACCAATCGGAATCCGAGCGAGTTTCGCCCGCTTCGCGCTCAGGCTTCGGAGTTGAATCATTGCCGGACGAATCGACCATGGAATCCACGTGCTCCGGGGCTCTGGCGTGAAAGCAAAGGAGGCATGAAGCCAAGTGAGGCAAATTGATCGCGCGAAAACGCTCGCCTCGTCAAACGCGGAACTCAAACATCGCGACTCTCATCGTGCGAATCGAATCCGAGTCGCGAGAGAACGATCTCCAGGTTCTGTTTGGCCGCCGCGAAATACTCGCGTTCTCCCGACTGCATGGAAGCCTCGAACGTGTCGATCGCCTCCTCGAGCGCGCTTCGATGATACGGGGCCACCTCTCCCACGACTCGTTCCGCGAAGGCGAGCAACCGTTGGTTCTCGAGGTCATCGCGGGGGAAGAACTTAATCGCCTGCATCCTTCGCACCGCATCCTCGATCTCGGTCGCGGTCATGGAGGACGCGTTTTGCGTCAACACGGCCGCATGCCGCGCGCCGGTCGCCTTCACGATCGCCTCCACCTCGAGGATGCCGTTGAGGTCGAAGGTGAAGCGAAGCACGACCTCCTGCCCGGCTGGTCCCGGGGGAATGTCGGTCACGCGCAACTTACCAAGCGGCACGTTTTCTTCCGTGCGCCGCGATTCGCCCTGGAACACTTCCACCGAGATCTCACGTTGCCCCGCATTGATCGTACTAACGATCTCCTCGCGCGACACCGGAATGGTCGTGTTGCGATGAATGATGGGCAGGTAGTAGCCCGGCACGATTCGGTCGCCAAAATCCTTGGCGATCGCCACTCCAAGACTGAACGGGCAGACGTCCGTGACAACGATATCCTCGACCGCCGCGTCGTCGGCGATCAAGGCCGCTTGAATCGCAGCGCCAAGTGCCACGACCTGGTCCGGATCATGTTTCATCTCGCCGGGGCGTCCGAACAGATTTCGCACGAGCTCCTGAACGGCGACCGTGCGACACGAACCGCCGACCAAGACAATATCCTCGACCGAATCCGGCTCGAGCCGAGCGTCCCGCAATGCCTTGACGATCGGTTTACGAATTCGATCCAGGAGCGGCTCGACCGCCTTCGCCAATCGCTCGCGCGAAAACTCAACTCGCCGCGTTTCCTCGGTGAACTCGCCGGAGTCGGTCGGCACGCGCACCTCGACGCTGGCGTTCGTGGCGAGAGCCCTCTTGGCTCGCTCGCATTCCTGAGTCAACCGCGAGACAAGCAGTGGCTTCTTCATTTCGGCAAGCTCGAGATTCTCGCCCAGGTCCTTCAGCACCTCGGCCACCATGCGGGCGGTGAAATCCTCGCCTCCCAGTTGCGTTTCACCGGCCGTCGAAACGATCTCGAGGGTGCCTAGAAAAACCTCCATGACGGTGACATCGAACGTGCCTCCGCCCAGGTCGATCACGATCAGCTTCTTTTCAGCTTCACGCTCGTGAAAGCCGTAAACCAAGGCGGCGGCGGTTGGCTCGTTGATGATCCGCCTCACCTTGAGTCCTGCGAGTTCGCCCGCTTGCTTGGTCGCCTTGCGCTGGTGATCGTTGAAGTAGGCCGGAACGGTTATCACGGCCTCCGTGACCGATTCTCCCAAGTGGGCCTCGGCATCTTCCTTCAGCGAACGCAACACGAGGCTCGAGAGTTCGACCGCGGAGAACTTTCGTCCCGCGACCTCGAGCTGCTTATCCGTTCCCATCCATCGCTTGAACTGAGACACGCAGTTCTCGGGCCGAGTCACGCGCAGTTCCCGCGCCGCGCTCCCCACCAAGACCCGGCCATCGGTCGCGACTCCCACCACGCTCGGAGTTAGGAAGTCGCCATGCGCGTTGCGAATCAACCGAGGCTCACCCTCTTGGAAAGCGGCAACCAGGGAATGGGTCGTTCCCAAGTCGATTCCAATGATCGTCTTCAACCAACCAGCCTCCGGTAAGAAGGAAATCCGCGCGACGTTTCGGATTTCGAGAGCCGCCTGTTTAACTCCCCATTCGAGCCTCGTCAATCGAGAGGGGGCCAAGAGTTTTCGCCAACCGAAATCGTCGTCGCCGCGAGCCAATTGGCTTGGTGAGGACCGGCTCCGTTCGCGAACCCCGTCATCAAGGCACGTTCCTCTATCAACCATGCTCTCGGGGACGCTCGGTGCGTTACAATCCGTTTCACCTCACTACCCAATCCGCCGACCTGTTCGGCGAGCATTTCCACTACGAGCCGAGTTCATGTTCGATCTTCCTCGCTTGTTTGTCGTGGCGTCCGTTCGATACCTATTCCCAGCTTGGCCCAAGGCACGCTGCTTGGCGGGTGTCGTCACCGCTTCCATGGTCGCGTGGGGATGTCCCGCGGTTGCTCA
>JAGQPS010000366.1 GCA_020426595.1 Planctomycetales bacterium | reverse complement strand
TGATGGCTTGTTCGAGAAGTCGAAGAATCCCTCGCTCACGCTTCGGGTTTCCTTTGATTTGCCACGCTTTTTGACTCGGTCGCATTGGCGGAGCGTGAAAAGCGCAACATCAAAACCTTTTGCTTGGGCACGAATCACATCCGTTGGGCTTGAATCAACAGCCCGTCAGCGAGGGATTCTTCCCGTCACCGCGCCGCATCGTGCGGCCAGGAGACACGCAGCGGGGTCGCTGGGCACCGAGGGGGCGAAGGCTCCGCATGACCGGACCGAGATACCGGCTCCGGAGCGGTTTCCAAGGCGTTCCACGACGAAACGACCAACTTCGGACTCCCAGCCTTGGGCGCGCTTCTTTTTCGGCGCGGGGCTGACATAATGGGAGGTTTGGCGAATCCGGCACAACCGGTTCGTACTCCCCACGATCCTGGTCCCGCTTCCGTGTTACCCAAGTGCGATAGGTTCCTTCCAACATGATGTATTTCCTTCGCCGCTCCGATCGGCTGAACCGATCCGCGACCTTGCTGACCGTGTGGTCATGTCGAACGCTCGCGTTGATTGTCGTTGGCTTGTTGCTGGGCGGGTCGAGCCTGTCGGCTCAGGTCATCAATCGCAAGTACGAACAAGAGGACAAGTTTCGTCAGCTTGACGAGATCCTGCCGACTCCGAATGTCTATCGCACGGCCAGTGGAGCTCCTGGGCATCAGTATTGGCAGCAACGAGCCGACTACGACATCGCCGTGCGTCTTGACGACGCCGAGCAGCGGATCATTGGCGACGAGCTGATCACCTACACCAACGTCTCGCCCGACGCGCTGAACTATCTGTGGGTGCAACTCGATTCCAATTTGTTTCGCCCCGATGCCGCGGGCCGAGTGACCGAAACCGATTCCAACCCGACTCGCATGACGTTCGATGCCTTCCGCAATCGGCTGCCGGAAAACGCCTTCGATGGCGGCACCGATTTGCTTTACGTTCGGGATACGAACGACGGAGACATTCCGTACGCGGTCGTTGGCACGATGATGCGCGTGCATTTACCCGAGCCGCTGCTTCCCAACACGTCGACTCAGGTTCGCATTGGCTGGACCTACCGGATCAACAACTCCAAGGTTCACCCGGGACGAACGGGATACGAGCACTTCGACGAGGATGGCAACAACATCTACGAGTTGGCTCAGTGGTACCCACGAGTCGTCGCCTACACCGACTACGCCGGCTGGCAACACAAGCAGTACTTGGGACGAGGCGAGTTCACGCTGGAGTTCGGCAATTTCATCGTGCGCATCACGGCGCCGACCGACCATGTGGTCGCCTCGACCGGCACGCTGCTCAATGGTGGTGAGGTCTTGACCGAGGCACAGCAACAGCGACTCGAACAGGCTCGTGGCGCCGACGCGCCGGTCTTCATCGTGACTCCGGATGAGGCCAAGGAGAACGAATCGAGCCGCGCCGAGACCGAGAAGACCTGGATCTACAAGGCGGACAACGTACGCGACTTCGCTTGGGCCTCGAGCCGCAAGTTCATCTGGGACGCCTGGGAGCACAACGCCAATGGCCACAAGGTCATGGCCATGAGCTATTACCCGAAGGAAGGCGAACCGCTTTGGAGCCGTTATTCGACTCACGCCATCATCCACACGCTCAACGTTTACTCGCGCTACACGTTCGAGTATCCCTATCCGGTCGCGATCAGCGTCAATGGTCCGGTTTACGGGATGGAATACCCGATGATCTGCTTCAATGGTCCGAGACCGGAAGCGGACGGCACCTATTCGGCTCGTACCAAGTACGGCCTGATCTCGGTGATCATCCACGAGGTGGGCCACAACTACTTTCCGATGATCGTCAATTCGGACGAGCGGCAGTGGACTTGGATGGATGAAGGCCTGAACACCTTCTTGCAATACTTGGCCGAACAGGAATGGGAAGACGAGTACCCGTCACGTCGAGGCGAGCCTCAACTGATCGTCGAGTACATGTCGTCGCGGAACCAAGTGCCGATCATGACCAACTCGGAATCGATCCTGCAGTTCGGTCCCAACGCCTATTCCAAGCCGGCGACGGCTCTCAACATTCTGCGTGAGACGATTTTGGGACGTGAGCAGTTCGACTTCGCGTTTCGTGAATACGCCCAGCGTTGGAAGTTCAAGCGTCCGACTCCAGCCGACTTTTTCCGTTCGATGGAGGACGCGAGTGGAACCGACCTGGACTGGTTCTGGCGAGGCTGGTTCTACACGACCGACCACGTCGATCTCGCCATCGTCGATGTGCGTGAATACACGATCGATACGCTCAATCCCGACATCGAAAAGGAGCGTCGTCGCGAAGCTCGTGACGCCGAGCCGACCACTCTCTCGGAAGAGCGAAACGCGGAATTGGAGAAGCGGACCGACGAGCATCCTGGCTTGCTCGATTTCTACAACGAATTCGACGATCTCGACGTGACGGAACAGGAACGTCGGCAATACCAGCAATTGATCGAGCGGATGAGCGAGGAGGACCGGGCTTCGCTCGAGTCGTCGGTTTGTTTCTACGTGATCGACTTCGCCAATGAAGGTGGCTTGGTGATGCCCATCCTGCTCGATCTGGAACTCGAGGATGGCTCGCACCAGTCCGTGCGTATTCCGGCCGAGATTTGGCGGCACAACAATCAACAGGTGAGCAAGCTGATTGTCACGCCCGGTCCGGTCAAGCAAATCACGCTCGACCCTCGACTCGAAACCGCGGATGTCGATCTCGACGACAACTTCTTCCCACGGCGGATTTCGCGCAGTCGCTTCCAGCTTTACCGTGAAACGGGGCGTGGAGGCGGCCAGAACGAAATGCAGCGAGCAGGACTCGGCCGCACCGATGAGGCATCGGGAGAGCCCGAGTCGACCGAGGAGCCGGCCAGTGAGGAACCTCCTCGTCGCCGGGGACGCGGACGTCGTCCAGGCGACGGAGGCAACTAGGCGAAACGTGGCAAGACGACTGGCAATTCTTTCGGCCAGTCTCTGTCGAGCCGAGGAACTTGATTCGACTCACCGCGTCGGTAACAGAACCCTGTTGCCGACGCGGTGTTTTTTGTGGGAGTTGCGTCCCCTTGTTCCAAGGTCATCGAGCGTTCGTCGAATCGGTGCAATACACGAATCGGTCCACGACCGTGGCGGCGGGAGAGTTTGGTTTCATCGCGGCGGTTGACGGATCCCAGGGCGTGCCTGTCACACGTGGCTCGTTAGTTAGGAGTGGCCGCGGATCGTTTGGCGGGTAGCACTCGTGCCGCCCTCGGCGGAGGGAAATTTGGTGGGTGAGACGAATCTTGCGATCCCCCCGATTTCCAGGTAGCCTGTGAAGGGTTGGGTCCGGTGCCTTGGGCAGCTCGTATGGGGCTACCGGTGATGGGGGCCATGCCCAGTCGAAGAGGATTTTGGACATGCGTTGGCGATTGGTCATCCTGCTGTTGGCGTTGTGGTGCGGACTCGCTTCCGACGCTTGGGCTCGTAAGTGGTTCGACATTTACGGCAACGAGATGGAAGGGACGTTTGTTTCGTACGATTCCGACTCGGAAGAGGTCACGATCTCGAACCAGTCGGGACGCACTAACTCGTACCAGTTCTCGCTCTTCTCGCAGGCCGATCAGCAGTACGTCGTCGATGAACTGCGCAAGCGTGGCGAGACCGATCTCCCCACCGTGATCGATTCGTCCGACCCGCGACGTGCTGGCGGCACTTCGTCTTCAAGTGCTTCGGCTCCCTCTTCCGCGGTTCAGGGACAGGTCGGCCCCGGATCGTCACCCTTTGGTCCAACGCGCGTAGGCCGACCAGGGTTTGGTCCCAGCGGTATTCCGACTCCCGGTATTCCGACGCCAGGTATTCCAACTCCTAGCGGTTTCGGTCCGAGTGGGCCAAGTGGCAGCCCTTTCCCTGGTGGTATTCCTCGGCCAAGCGGATTCCCTGGCTCGAGTGGCATTCCTCGCCCCAGCGGCATTCCGACGCCTGGTTCGAGTGGGTTTCCAGGCACTTTTCCCGATCCGGGATCCGGGCTCGCGGACGCGATGCGCGAAGCCGAGGCAACCATGCGGGCCGATGTCGAGGAAATGCGCCGTGATGCCCAGCAGCGCCAACAGGAACTGCTCGACAGAAACCGAGCGATTCCCCAGCCCACGACCGGGTCATCAAGCAGCCGGTTCCCGAGTTCGGGCTCGAGCACGCGATCCAGCTTTCCATCAAGCCCCATCGTGATTCCGTCCTCGGCCCAAGGCTCGTCCGTCACCGTTCAGCAACCCACGTCTTCCGTGTCCGGCTGGAGCCTAACCGGCATCTTGTTGGGTGGCACGGTCTGCTTCGCATTCGGACTGGTCGCGATGGTCGGTATCGGGATCGTTGTCTTCTCGTTCTA
Source organism: Planctomycetales bacterium (assembly GCA_020426595.1). Classification (GTDB taxonomy): domain Bacteria; phylum Planctomycetota; class Planctomycetia; order Pirellulales; family Pirellulaceae; genus UBA11682. The sequence goes on along the minus strand of JAGQPS010000366.1, from coordinate 639 downwards.
TCAAAGCGAAAAGAAGAAATACAACGCGAAGCCGATGCGGTACCGCTGAGGCTAGGTCGAATCGGCGCGTTGTCGCGCACGGCGGCCCACATGTCGTGGCTAACGGTTCAGGTAGCCGACTCGGCGTGCGGCGATCTTGGAACTCGGCGAAGCCCGTTGCCGACAATCCGCTTTAACTTACGGTGCGAGCCTCGACTGAAATAACGAGACGCGGTTGGCCTGGTCCGAGGCGAACCGCGTCTTTTCTTTTGTCTCGCATCGCACGGCGAAAGAACGTCATGGTTTCGTTGGATGACGATCACGAGTTTGCTACCCTGGCCCCGCCACCGATTTCGATGTTGGGCTTCCTGGGATGGGACTCGACGGAAACCCTGGTGGCGTCACCAATTGTTGGCTGGTTCGAGGAGTACTCCGGCTCACGCGGCTGTTGAATTAGGTCCGACCGTCTACGATTTGTTGCCGCGACACCAATGTTCTAAGTGCAACAGCGTCGAACCACCTTTGCCCAAGCCCCTATGGGGCGCCGCACCACAGCCGAGGGTCAGGAGCCCAAGCGCAGCGCGGGCGACGCAGCCCTAGGTCAACGCGCACCAAACCCCAAAACCGATTGGTGAGACGACCTCGATGGGCTTCTCACGG
>JAGQPS010000365.1 GCA_020426595.1 Planctomycetales bacterium | reverse complement strand
ACCCCATTTCCAATCCGGGAGACGACCTCGATGGGCGTCTCCCGGCCGCACGATGCGGCGAGTCTGATTAAATCAACAGCCGCTCACGCTCTTAGATGTCGCGATTTCACGGTTGGAGTTGGACGGAAGTGTTGGTGGCGCAGGGGGTTGATGGCTTGTGCGAGAAGTCGAAGAATCCCTCGCTCACGCTTCGGGTTTCCTTTGGGTTTTCCACGCATTTGGCGTGGTTGACTGGGGCGAAGCGCGAACAGCGCGACATCAAGATTCACGCGTTGCGTTAACCGGCTTTCTGCTCGGCCGGGCGAGCCACTCGGCGGCCGCGGCGCATCAGATAGAGGCCGATGAACAGGCCGATCCCGCCGACGATCTGAAATGACGTGATTTGCTCATTCAGAATGAGCCAGGCGGCGAGCACGGCGATCAAAGTGACGAAGTTCTGATAGACCGAGGCATGGGAACCTCCCAGCTTCGAGACTCCGTAATGCCACGTGCCGTACGCGAGACCCGTGCTGAGGGCTCCCGAGTAGATCACCGCGAGTAGCGCCGCGGGCTGATCGAGTTGAGCGAGCGCGGCGGGAATCTTGGGGGCGGCGATCAGGAGGTGGATGGGAGTCGTCACCAAGTTCGCCAGGAACGCCAAACGCATGGGAGCGATTCGTTGGAGCAGCGGACCGCTCGCGACCGTCGCGCTGGCCCACGCCGCCGCGGCTCCCAACATCAACAGATTGCCGATCCAATAACTTGCCGACAGATCGACCTTGCCTCCCGAAACGATCACGACGACGGTGCCCACGAGCGACACGCTGAGCCCGATCCATACGAGCCTCGGAAGACGCTCGTGCAAGATCAAGAAGGAAAGCCCGGCGGTCCAGATGGGCATCGTCGCGAGGAGCAGAGCCGCGTTGCCGGCGGGAGTCTGGTTGATGCCGAAGATGAACAACAGCGGGTAGATCAATCCGCTGAACAACGTGAATACGATGACGCGGGCGGTTGGAAACGGAGTCCGCCGTGGAGGAAGTTCGGTCGACGTGGGATCGGTTTTCGACTCGGTGGACGACGGGGTCGAGCGAGAGCGGTCGAGCGCGGCGAGCAAGCCCAGGGCGAAGGTCGAGAGGACGAGGCGAATGGCGTTGAACGCCAGCGGATCGAGCTGGCTGATCGCGGCTTTCACGACGACGATATTCAGTCCCCACAGAACCGTCGTGAGCAGAAGGCTGGCGTCGGCGAGACCACGAACAGACGATTTCGACGACATACCGGCCTAATCTCTGGGTTTCCCGACATCGCGCGATCGAACGGAGTGCCTGCACGGCCAAGACGATTGAAGCGCCTCGACGCCTAGTGTTGTCTTTTCACGTCAGGGAGCCCAGGGGGTTTCCCCTCGAAGGTCCCGGCGGAAACCGAGGCTTCATCGGTTGTCGGAGGAGCGGACGGCGGTCAAGAACAGCCAACGCCCCACGGACCCGAATGGGTCGATGGGGCGCTGAGCAATTCCCAGACTCGCCTCACGCCGCCATGTGGGTCGGGTGAAGACGAGCCGTTTGCGGCGTCCAAGGCCAGGACGGGCCGAGCTGCGAATGGACAACGCCAATCGGTCGACACGAACCGCCTGTTTGGGCACTAGCGGCAGCAACGACCGCGACGACGCAGGTTGATCGAGAACGAAGGACGGCAGCGCTTCGGCTTGCAGCTCGTGACGCAAGGAGTGCAGCACGAGGTTTGGCAGCAGGAGCTTTGGCAGCTCGCGCAACCCGACTCACAACCCGGGCAGTCGCCTTCGCCAGCCGACTCTTGAGTCGCTTCGTCGGCGACGAGGGCCGGACCCTCTTCAGCAGCTTCCACGACCGCTTCTTGAGCGGGAGCTTCGGCGGCTTCAACAGCCTCTTGAACCGGGGCTTCGGTGGCATCCGAAGGAGATGCCTCTTGAGGAACGGCCTCTTGCGGAGCGGCGGCGGCAGGAGCCACTTCGACTTCCACCTGGGCTTCCTGAGTCACCTCAGGGGCTGGCGGGGCGTCTTCCTGAGCCGAGGCGGGACGAACGGCGAAAACCGAGAAAGCCAACGCCGCTGCAAACAGAACGGACTTCATACTTCAGACTCCGAAACAGCTGAGGAACCAAGCTCACCGTACGAGTTGGGTCGAGCCCTGCGGCGAGCATCACTTCCACTACGATTCAATGGTGCATTCAGATCGGTGAAGACATATTTCACCGGAACACACCACCTAGCTTAACCAGCCCTCCGATCCTACCAGATGGCGAGAGGCTTTCCTAGGAGTGCGTGGGTTTGAGGGTGGCGAGAGTTAGGAATTGCTACCTTCCAGCGACTCCCGAAATCCAGCGAGATCGTGGAGGCGGCAAAACAGGCTGGGGATCTGGCGAAAAGCGGGATGGGCGGCGATGATCGAGGCGAAATCCCGTGGAGGTTCTCCGCTTCGGGATCCCGCCCACCGCTTTCCGTCAGATGTGAGCCATATGGCCAGCGATTCTCGCCCTCCCGACTCGTTTCCTTCCCCAGGCCCGTCCGCCGATTTGGTCCGCCAGGAAGTGTTGGCGACGTGTGGGATGTGCGTGGTGAAGGTCGGAACACGAGTCCTGACCGATGCGGCGGGTCGGTTGGAACTGAGCCAGATTCAGGCCCTCGCCGATCAGATCGCCGCGCTTCGCCAACGCGGGATTCGTGTCGTCCTGGTCAGCTCGGGCGCGGTGGGAGCGGGAGTCGGCCAATTGGGGCTGACCAAGCGGCCGGCGGACGTGGCGAGCCTCCAGGCGGTCGCGGCGATCGGCCAAGCTCGGCTCATGAACCATTACAACGATGCGTTCGCTAAGCATGGGCTACACGCCGGCCAGGTCCTGCTGACGGCCGACGACCTTGATGACCGAACCCGCTATCTCAATGTGCGCAACACCTTGCTGCGGCTCATGGAGTTCGACGCCATTCCGATCGTCAACGAGAACGACACCGTGGCGGTCGATGAGCTCGTGGCTCGGTTCGGTGACAATGACCGACTCGCCGGGCTCGTCGCGTCGCTACTGCGAGCCTCGTTGTTGGTCATCCTGAGTGATGTCTCGGGACTCTACGACGGTGATCCGTCGCTCGATTCCAGCCGCATCGTGCCTTTGGTAAGGCAGGTTGATGATCGCGTGTTCGAGTTGGTGAAGGACCGGCTCACGGGGCTCAGTCGAGGCGGCATGGCTTCCAAGCTCCGCGCCGCGCGCATGGTGACCTTGGCGGGGGAGAACGCGATCGTCGCCAGTGGGCGAGAGCCGGACTCGTTGCTGAGGATCTTCGCCGGCGAACCGCTTGGAACGCTGTTTATCGCTCACGGAAAATCGCTGAGCCCCAGGAAGCGATGGATCGGTTTCTCGGCTCAATCACGAGGCGAATTGTCGATTGACGATGGAGCCGTCCTGGCGGTCACCGCGAAGGGTCGATCGCTCTTGGCGACCGGTATTCGACGAGTGAAAGGAACGTTCGACAAGGGTGATGTCGTCGAGCTTCTCGACCGCGACAATCGCATTATTGGTCGAGGCTTGTCGAATTACTCGTCCGACGATCTCCAACGCATTCGGGGGCTCTCAAGCAAGGAATTCGCCGACATCATCGAACACGTGCCCTACGAAGAAGTGATCCACCGAGATAATCTGATGGTTCTCGATCCGCCCAAGGACTCCTAGCCTTGCCGCTGGGAGTCACTCTTTTGACCCGCGTGCGGTTGTTGCGACGGCCAAACCGGGACCGGCAATTTGGTACGTCCGTCTCCTCGAGAGCAGAATCGCCCGCTGATGAACTCACAGCAATCCACCCGCACCGCCACCGCCACGCGACTTCCCTGCAAGATCTTTGACAACGTCCGGACGCTCGCGAGGTACGTCGCGGGAATCGTGGCCGGAGTCATCCGAGAGCGCAATGCCCTGGGTCAAACCGCGGTTCTCGGCCTCCCCACCGGTAGCACTCCGGTCAGCATCTATCGCGAGCTGATCCGCATGCACCAAGAGGAAGGACTCGATTTTTCACGAGTCGAGACGTTCAATCTCGATGAGTACTACGGCGTCGCCTCGGATCAGCTGCAGAGCTACCACCGCTGGATGTACGACAACTTCTTCAACCACATCAACCTACCGGCCGAGAACATCCACATTCCCGACGGCATGGTTCCACTCGATCGAGTCGAGACCTACTGTCGCGAGTATGAGGAGTCGATTCGGCGAGCGGGCGGCATCGATGTCTTGTTGCTCGGCATCGGCTCCAATGGTCACATCGGCTTCAACGAGCCCTTCAGCGTGCGAAACAGCCGCACGCGACTTTGCACGCTCGATCCGATCTCGCGCCGAGCGATGGCGAGCGATTTCTTTGGCGAGGAGAACGTGCCGACCCAGGCCATTACCATGGGACTCGGTACGCTGCTCGAGGCTCGCAAGGTGTTGTTGATCGCGCTCGGCGAACACAAGGCCAAGATCATCCGCGAGATGGCCGAGGAGGGAATCTCGGATCGCGTCCCAGCGAGTTATCTGCAGGAGCATCCCGATGCCTCGGTCCTGGTCGACGCCGCCTCCGCCAGCCGTCTCAAGTGCGAGATCACTCCTTGGGCGGTGGGCAATTTGGAGTGGAACGAGCGGACGATCAAGCGGGCCGTGTTGTGGCTCTGCGATCAAACGGGCAAGTCGCTCCTCAAGTTGACCGACGACGATTTCCGCGAGCACGACCTCCATCAATTGCTCCGCCACCACGGTCCGGCTCAGCAGATTGGCCACCGGGTATTCCGTTGGATGATGGATACGATCGAGTATCACCCGGCCGGCCGCGAACCGAAGAAGGTCATTTGCTTCAGCCCCCACCCCGACGATGACGTCATCAGCATGGGCGGCACGTTGATTCGTCTCGTCGACGACGGCCACGAGACTCATATCGCGTACATGACGAGCGGCAACATCGCGGTGTTCGATCACGACGCGCTACGAGTCGCCGATTTGGTGACCGAGTACAACCGTCGTTTTGGTATCGACACAGAGCGTTCGGAAGAGCTCCGCGAGAAGGTCGCCCAAAGCCT
>JAGQPS010000364.1 GCA_020426595.1 Planctomycetales bacterium | reverse complement strand
CGAGTTGTCTCGAACAAAAGAAGTCGCAGGTCAAGGATGTTCCAGCGTAGCGAAACCGTGTCGGTCGTGTGTTGAGTTTTCTCGTGAGCTCGGTCGAGGTGGCAAGCGGGAGCGCGCGAAGGATGTCGTCAATACCAAGTGTCGATGGACTCCCGCCAACTCCGAGCGAGGCGGTGTCTCGCGTCGATTGTCGTGCGGTGGAGGTGCTCGCCGCGCCGATGGGGCCATCGGTCCTGCGTGCTTGGTACGGCTCGAGTGGTTTCGCGTGGGACCACGGATCGGCCGGAAGCCATTGCCGCCAGCAATCACGTGGCTCGGAAGATGCGGCATGGTCTCCAAGCAGGCTCGGCTTTTCGCGAGTTCTTCACCGAACTTGCGCCGCTCGGGCTCGCGGTTCGGTACTTACCAATGCAGGGGCTTCGGGAGGCGCCGGGCGGCAGGAAACTGGGTAGGATACGCGAGCCCTTCCGGCTTCCTGGAAGTCCAAGCCGTCACGTCGGCGCTTGGCTTTGCAAACCACCCACGGACGTCTTCGGCTTTTTTTTCGAGCCGTGACCGGACGTGTCCAGGAGCCCCTCGATAACGGTTTCTGCTTGGTCACCAATTTCCCACTTGCTGGAACGGTGATCGAGCCGATATGGTATTCACTTGTCCACTGTTCAAACATTCAGTCACCTCGAGCCCACGGACACCACAGACTCATGTGGCCCATGTGGTCCAGGTAGGTGACTCGGTCAATGGAAGTTCATCCTGCTCAGGGCTGTCAGGCTCGATGTTGGCGGGGCTTTTCCAAAGGTTCATGGACGTTTGACTGGCTGGACGGGTGCGAGATCGCGTGACTTGCTTTTGGGCGACAACTTGGTTGCTCAAGCGTGGCATGTGATGGCCATGGGAACTCGTGGACGAGACTGTACGGAGACCTTGCTGAAGCGGAAGTGAAACTCGGTGGTAATTGGATCACCACGGATTCACTTCGGCTCAGCCATCGAGGAGAGGGACAAAGCGATGGTGGCTCAACTGGTGGACAAAGAAGTGGCGGGCAAGGGTATGGCTAAGAAAGAATCTGGCTCCAAGAGGGAGTCCGCGAAGGAAGCGGCGGCCAAGGCGAACGGAGCGAATGCCAAGGGCGGGAAGCGAGACAAGGGTTCCGACGAGAGTCCGATGGAGGCTCTGTATCGAGAGAACTCGAATCTCCGCAACGCGGTACAGCAGATCGAGAAGGCGTTTGGCGGTGGCGCGATCATGCCACTGGGTGATGACTCGAGGCTCAACATTGAGGGCATTGCCACCGGCAGTCTCTCGCTCGACATCGCCCTGGGTGGTCGCGGTTTGCCTCGTGGCCGAGTCATCGAGATTTTCGGCCCGGAGTCCAGTGGTAAGACGACATTGGCTTTGCATGTCATCGCCGAGGCTCAAAAGGAAGGTGGCATCGCGGCGTTCATCGATGCGGAGCATGCGTTTGATCCGTCGTGGGGCAAGAAGCTGGGTGTCCAACTCGACACGCTCTTGGTGAGCCAGCCCAATAGCGGCGAGGAGGCGATGCAGATCTGCGAGATGTTGGTCAAGAGCAACGCGGTCGATGTCGTCGTGGTCGACAGCGTCGCGGCCCTTGTGCCTCGTCAGGAGCTCGAGGGCGAGATCGGCGATTCGCACGTCGGCCTGCAAGCTCGTTTGATGAGTCAGGCTCTGCGGAAACTGACCGGAGCGATCAACCGGAGTAAGACTTGCGTCATCTTCATCAACCAGATCCGCGAGAAGATTGGCGTGATGTTCGGTAGCCCGGAAACGACTCCCGGCGGTCGAGCCCTCAAGTTTTACAGCTCTTGCCGGATCGACGTCCGACGCATCGGACAGCTCAAGGACGGCGAGGAAGTCGTCGGTCAACGAGTCCGCACGAAGATCGTCAAGAACAAGGTCGCGCCTCCTTTCCGAGTCGCGGAGTTCGACATGATGCACACGTCCGGTATCAGTTACGAAGGTGACGTGCTCGACCTCGGCGTGGCTCACAAGATCGTCGCCAAGAGCGGTGCATGGTTTAAGTATGGCGAGTCGCTGATTGGCCAAGGCAAGGAGAAGGCTCGGCAATATCTGATCGACAACCCGGAAACCGCCGAGGAGATCCGGCAATTGATCCTTGCCGCGGGTGGTTACATCGAGCAGCAAGGCGGCCCCGCCGCCGCGGAAGCTCCGAGCGAGTAGTTGTCGGAGAGCCGCGTGAGGCTCGAGTTCACCAGGTCCCAAAAGATGGACTCATGCCTCGGCAACCAAACAGGAGGAAATTCGAGCAAGTCGGCACCGCGACCAAAGCGACGGAGTTGGTTTCATCTTCCACGGATTGCGTCAACTTTGTTTAGCCCTCCGTTGTGAGTTCGCGGTCGAGAATTGAAGTCGGTTCGATTCGATGTCAGTCGGTTCGATATGGGTTCGACACGATGTCTGTCGGCACGATGTCGATTCGGAGAGATGTCGATTCGGCGTCTCGACAAGGATCGGTTCGCCGCCGAGACGCCGAACGATCGACTTCAGTGATTCTTGCCCATCCGTTCCTCCGGACGCGTCGGCCTCCAGGGTTCGCCACCAGGCCCTGGAGGCTGACGCATTTCTTGCCCACCGAAAACGCGCCGCGAGGGCCGAACACGGCTCGGACTCGAAAATTCGACTCGCCGCTGATTGGTTCATTGGGGTCGCGTGTGGGAATCCCCCGGTTCTGACGTCCCGCCAGGGACGCCCCGAAAATAGCCCACCGATTCATCGGTGGGTGACAGAGCAGCGCACAACACCCCATCCGCCCCTGATGTTTCCACGAAGTCCCGCCAGGGACGCCCCGAAAATAGCCCACCGATTTATCGGTGGGTGACAGAGCAGCGCACAACACCCCATCCGTCCCCGATGTTTCCACGAAGTCCCGCCAGGGACGAGCCGAAAATAGCCCACCGATTTATCGGTGGGTGCAAGGGACGCTCCGACAACAGCCCACCGATTCATCGGTGGGATCCGGAACCCATCGGCATCCTAATTCGGATTGCTCGCCGCCATCTCCCAGACTCGGAATCGGGTCAATTCAAACGGGGCTCCTTCGTTCGTAACGGCGATTCCAAGGGAATCGTTACGAGTCGGCCAGATGCGTTGGGTCATCGCCAGTCGCTCGTTGGCGAATACCTCCAACATCGAGCGATCCAAGAAGACCCGCAAGCGAAGTGGCTCATCCGGGTCGAGCTCCAGGGGCGCGGTCTGAACGGAAACCAACCGAGCGGCCTCGTCGGGGTCGGGGGAGGGAACCAAGCACCAGCTTCGGTACCGGATGGCTTGATCGAGACTCGACCGAGAAAAGTCGATCCGTAGTTCCGCGCGTTCAGGATCGAAAATGACGCGTGTCACCTCGCTCCCATCGGGCGAACGCCGCAGCTCCAAGGCCACGGGACGGGCAAGTCGAGCCGGAAACTCGATGTCGATTTCGAGACAGTCTCCTTCGATCCCATCGACCACTCGCGTTGAGTCCCCGGGCACCAATCCCTCGAGCACTGTCTCACCCAAACGCAGTTGCTCGAGTTCCGGTACCGGTTCAACTCGCATTCGTTGGCGTTCGTCGAGCGACAAGACGCGAGGCAAGCTCATCACGCCGCTCCACCCGTTCTCCTTGCGCATCAAGTCGGGGCGATTGTCCAAACACCAAGCCCAAACAATTCGGCGTCCTTGTTCATCCACCAACGACTCTGGCGCGAAGAAGCTTCCGCCCGGCCAGTTCATACGTCCATGCTGTTCGGGATGGAACGCGCCGTTCTTCCAATCGCCGATGAAATATCGAGCCCCGTGCATGTGGCTGATACAGACAAGCACATGTTTGTCGCCCAAGGGGAAAAAGTCGGGACACGAAACATCCTCGCCAGGCAGACTCCATCGATCCTCCGGCAAGAACGGTCCGACGTATTCTAGCTGCGTAAGCTCGGGACCCCGGAAGAGCGCGGGCGGAGCTCCCGTACCCGGATTGCCTCCAAAGATCGCGAAGTAATCATCATCCTCGAGCCAGGCATGGGGATCCCACGAATCGTAGATGCCAAACCCCGGGTCGTCTCGACCTGGGATCGGCACGAGCGGATTGGAGTCGCTTTTCCGCCAACGCAAGAGACCATCGTCCAAGGCGGTCGCCATGCAGTTGCCCGCGTCGACTCCGTGATAAATCAATGTCGGGATTCCCTCGCGGTTGACGAGCGCGTTGCCGCTAAAGATGCCTCGATCCGGATCGCCTGGCCCCACATCGAGCGCGGTGGGATGGTGGACCCAATGCACGAGGTCGACACTCGACGCATGCCCCCAACAGTGAACCGTGCGAGGAGACTCGGCCTGATGACGCTGGAAAATGTAGAAGAGGTGATAACGCCCTTGCCAATGGATCGCACCGTTGGGATCGCCCGGCATGATGTCTCCCGCCTCGAAATGCATGAGGTGGTACTTCGGACGATGCGGATCATTGAGCCAACGTTGCTCGAGCGATCGCCACGCCTCCAATTCCGACTCGATGGACGACGAGCTCGCCGGCGGAGTCCAAGCCGAGAATCGATCGAGCTGTTGGGCCACGAGTCGCGGGCCTCCCGAAAACATCGCGATCTCTTCGTCACTCAGAGCTCGGTTCCAAAGCGCGGCGTGATCGATCCAGCAATCCAAGGGCGAATTGCCATTCCATCCCGCACCGATCGCCAGATGAAACTCGGTGTTGGCCCGCAGCTTGTCGCTAACCACCTGCCGATCCAAAGCGACTCCGTCAATAAACAGCACCAACTCCTGGCCATCGTAGCGCACGAGGTAATCATGCCAGTCGGTCGGTCCGATCTGCGCGATGGGAACGGTGACTTGCCCACCCAATCCCAAGCGCCCTTCGATGCCGATTTCGCAACCAACTCGCATGCCCCTCAGGCCGGCTCCGAAGTCATGTGAAAAGAAATTGAACAACAGGCGATCGTGGCCGCCCCCCTTGCTGAAGAACCCTCGAGTCGCCCAAAGGCCAATCGCATCGACCTTCATGCGAATGAGCGCCGTGAACGAGTTCCCGCTCAACTGCAACTCGTCCGCC
>JAGQPS010000363.1 GCA_020426595.1 Planctomycetales bacterium | reverse complement strand
GAACAACCCAACAACTTGTTACGCCACCGAGACTTCCGTCTAGCCCCATCCCTGGAACCGCGATGTCCAAGAGCGTCAGCGCGGGATTCCTCGAGTTCTCCAACAGGCCAACAATTCAAAGCGCGAATGCCGTGCGACATAACGAAACGAGCCCCGAAGTCCTAGACTCCGGGGCTCGGTAAGCGAATCAAGGATTCTCTTGAGTCAACTCCCTCGACAGGTTCATCTGGTCATCAGGAAGCGGACCGCGCGGATCCTATATGTCAGTTCAGCTAGGATCAGCCTGCCTCACGAAGCGGTCCGGGAAGCTGAGTGGCTCCGCTGGACATGCCGCGGTAGACAGCGGGATCGTCGATCCCGTCGCCGTTCCAGTCACCCGCCACGGGCTTGTCGCCGGCACCACCGAGCTCGAACACCTTGTCGGTCGCCTCGAGTTCGCGGTCACCGTCGATATCAAGGATCCAGGTGCCGCCTCGGAAGATACCAATCTCCTCGATGCCATCACCATTCCAGTCACCGACGACCGGCACGTCGCCCGCGGTACCGAACGAGAACGAACCATCCGCCGAGGTCCAACGACCATCGCCATCAAGATCCAATTCCCACACGCCACCACGGAACACGCCGATCGTGCGGATGCCATCGCCATTCCAATCGCCCGCGACCGGAATGTCCTCCGGTTGACCGTAGGCGAACACGTGATCGATCAAGTCTTCTCGCTCGCTGCCATCGGCCGTTAGCTTCAAGGTTCGAATGCCGCTCGTGGCGTCCTCGAGGCGCGGAGGCAAGTTCTTGGGATCGCGGAACCGAGGGTTGTCGGGATCGGGCAGACCAGGGTCCGCCTCGATCGCACGCGGATCACGCACCCAGATCGGACCGTAGATGCCGATGTCGTCCTTGCCATCGCCGTCCCAATCACCCGTGACCGGTCGATCGGCCGCCGAACCAAGTTGAGCCCACAGATCCTCTTGGTCCCAACGACGATTGCCGTTGAGATCGATGTACCAATCGCCTTCCTGATACACCGCGATTTCATCGACGCCATCGCCGTTGAAGTCGCCACTGACGGGAATGCCCTGCGGCAAACCAAAGATCGAACGGTTTTCGATCCTCGCCATGCCGTCGGTCACGTCGTCGGCGTTCCCCTGGGTCCACTCCCCCTGAGTCAGATCGGCGCTGAGCCACTTCTCGCGGTTCATCGCGATCGCTGATTCCCAGCGCGGGTCCGCGACATTCAACGGGTCTTGATTACCTCGAGGGATACCACCGTTGATCACGCTCAAGTGCCACGTGTAGGCATTGCCCGGCGCGAAGACACTGAACCGAATCAACGGATCGGTGTCGACATTCTCGTGGCCATACAGAATCGGGAACGAGTCGGGTGGGAGTTCCGTGATGGGATTCTCCGGCGGCGTCTCGCGCGGCGGTTCTGGCGGAGGCGGCGGCAACTCGACTCGGACTTCACTGAAGTTGTTGAGCTGCGAATGTTGGCCCACGCCGAGCGCAATCCGCAGAATGGCATCGTTGTTCGGATTGATGCCCGCGGACAACGTCGACAAGACCAGCGGATCGACTCCCGTCGCCGGGTTGATCGCGACGCCGAGCGTCGTACCGGGCGTATCCACGTGATCGGTGTAGCCGTTGGGCTGGATCTGGAACACCGCGTAGTTGCCGGCCGGTAGCCCCGTGAAGATGTAGAAACCATTCGCGTCGGTCGTCGTGCGAATGGGGCCCGACGCGTATACGCCAGGAGCCGCTTGCGACGCGAGGATCGGTTCGCCCGTGATGCCGTTGCGAAGCTCGAGCACGACTCCCGCCAACCGCGTGTCGTCACCGGTCAACTGACCGTCGCGGAGCGAGAGCAACTGACTGGGGGTCAGCGAGCCCGAGGAGCTGAGGATGACGTCGCCGTCTTGATACACGAAGCCAGACAGCGCCGAACCCGGCACCTCGCAGAAATCGTACTCGATCAAGTGCATCCCCGAGGTCATCGTGATGCTCGAGAGCAAGTCGTTGCCCGCGATCGTACCGGGCCCCGCGGTCGTGCTTCCGGCTACCACTCCGATATGCTCGTCGCCATCGAAGTAACCATTGGGCTGATGCTCGAAGACCGTGTAGGTGCCAGGCAACAGTTGGTCGAACTTGTACCGACCGTCGGAGTCGGTACGCATCGACTTGATGACCGTGCCACTCGCGTCACGTAGCTCGACGAGCACGCCCGCGATCGGAGTCTCGCCAAGAGCTGGCTCGAGCACGCAGTCGCCATCGATATCCGAGATGACCTGGCCAGCGATCGAACCGTAGAGCAGCTCGCCGAAGTTGTAGTTGATACCGTTCTCGCCATGGAGCAACGGAATCGACACGATGCGGTCTTGCAGAGCCGTGCCCTTGACGACGCCTGAGACCGTGCCGGCCGTGTCCTTGCCATCGACCCAGCCACTGGGCTGTTGCTCGACCACGGTGTAGGTGCCGCGATAGAGGCTTTGGAAGACGTAGTAGCCGGTACCGTCGGTCGTCGTCTGGCCGACCTTGACGCCCGCCGAGTCATAGAGCTCGACGATGGTGCCCGAGATCGGCGGCTCGCCCGATTCCTTCAGTCCATCGTTGTCGAGATCGTGATAGACATAACCGCTGATCGAGGATGGCTCGGGTTCGCAGAAGTCGTAGTTGACTCCGTGTTGCCCGGCTCCAATCACGATCTGCGAGATGGTGTCGCCGTTGACGACGCCGACGGTCGAGCCGTCGATCGTGCCAGCGCTCGTCGTGCCTTGCAGGTACGGGAAGCTCGCCGGCATGATCTCGTTGATCGAATACGTACCAATTGGCAAATCGGTGAACGAGTACTTGCCCTCGGAATCGGTGGTCGCCGTGCGAATCACGGTACCAGAGCTGTCGACCAATTCGATCAACACGCCGGCGATCGGGCGATAGAGCGGATCGCCATACGCCACGCAGTTGCCATCGGGAGTCTTGATTTTGACATGTCCCGAGATCGAGCCGTACTTCAACTCGCCGAAGTTGTACTCGATACCTTTGTCACCGCTGGCCAGCACGATTTTGGAGAGCTTATCGCCCGGATTCACGACCGTGCCCACCGTCGTGCCATTGACGGTACCCGGCGTATCCTTGCCGTCGATGAAGCCGGCCGGCTGGACGACTTCCGTGACGGTGTATTCGCCAGGGGCGAGTCCCATCGCGCAGTACTTGCCATCGGCATCGGTGAACACCGTGATCGCCGATTGACTCGAGATGGTCGAAACCGGCGTGATCAGCAGCTCGACGCCCGAGATGCCTTCCTCGCCCGATTCACGCAATCCGTTGTCATTGCGGTCGTGATAGACATAGCCGCAAATCTGAGCCGCCTTGGCCTCGGCGAAGTCGTAATTGATCGCGTGCTGATCGCCAAGTGGAATGGTGATCTCGGCGAGGACGTCACCACCGGCCGTGCCGACGGTCGAACCCGCCACGGTTCCCGGCACCTCGCCGACGCTGAACTCGTAGTCGGATGGCTGGGTCTCAAGGACTCGGTAAGTGCCCGGCTGAAGTCCCAAGCCTAGACCGAATTCGTAGTAGCCATTGGCGTCGGTCGTGGTCGAGACGGCGGAGCCGCCACGAATCACGTCGACATAGGTCCCGGTGGCGTCCTTCATCTGGAGACGCAGCTGCACACCAGGGATCATTTGCTCGCCGCTGTCGATCTTGAGATCGAGATCCTGATCGTGCCAGACATGGCCCGAGATCGTGACGGGCTTGGGAGCCAACGTGTACTGCTCGAGCGCGCCAGCCGTTCGGTTCTCGATCGATGCGTTACCATTCGCCGCGTCGCGGAACTCCTTGGTCGGCAGCGTGCTCAGCACTCCGGTATCGGTGACCGAATCGGAACCGAAACCGAAGTCGTATTGGAAGATCCCGTTGGTCGGACCACCATTGGGATTGAAGGTGTAGTGCGGATCGGCGAAGACCGCCGACAGACTGCTCCCCGCGAACTCGATACCGCTCGTGACCTGATCGTCCGGCTTGCTACTGAAGAACTGGTCCACGTCGATCGTGAAAACCAGTACATCACCAGCGCGAAAGTCCTGCACGTCGAGGACGATACGAGTCCCGCCATCGACAACCGAAACGGTCACGTCGCTCGCCGTGATGCCAACGCTCTTGCTACTGAACTGAAAGCCATGAGCGCCGCCCGATCCGGTCCCCTGACCGGTCTGGTTGGTCGCGTCGATATCAAAGTAGACATCGGGCTCGGTCAGCTGAGTCGCGTTGCCGTCTTGATTGCCATCGATGACAAGCCGCGTGAGGGTGGTCGTGGACGAGCCACCTTGGTAGGCGACGTAGAACGTATCGCCTTGGAGATCGGTACCGCTGTCGTCCTCGACGTAGACCGCGCCCACGAGGAGCGGGTCGGCGGTCAGCACGCGACGCGGCTCCATCATCTCGAAATGACACGATCGAACCGACGACTTGGTGGCTTCCGAGTCGTTGGTCTCGCCGTCGAGACCCGCCATCGCGCGAAGAGTCTTCCAGATACCCAAGGCTCAGTCTCCCT
Source organism: Planctomycetales bacterium (assembly GCA_020426595.1). Classification (GTDB taxonomy): domain Bacteria; phylum Planctomycetota; class Planctomycetia; order Pirellulales; family Pirellulaceae; genus UBA11682. The sequence goes on along the minus strand of JAGQPS010000363.1, from coordinate 535 downwards.
GCCCCCTTCGCAGGATGTCGCTGACGCGGATTGCTCGCCGATCCTCAACCAGCGCGCGCCAACGACGGTCTCTTCCGAGACCTTCCTCACCGTTATCGGACCGTCGGCATGATCCGCATGACCGTTACTGTCCGAATGACCCGCTAGCAGTTGAGAGCGGGGATGCCCCGTGGGCAGCATCCCCGCTCTACTGGGTTGGTCGATTGGGCGACATGCCCTGGATTGCCGTGATTCGGCGTCGGTCGGGGCTGGTCACTGCCTGGAGAGATGGCAGCCAACCAGTGGCTCTCTTCGCGAATAAACGGAGTTTCGGAAGGTGGAAGCTCTGCTCGTCCAACGTTGGCGGAGGGATCCGCACTCCGTCGTCCCGGAGTTTCGCAAGCGAGTCGCCGGGGTCAATTCACTTGAGTTAGCCGCTGGAGCGCCGCTACTTGTCGACTCCCAGGCCGAGGCTCGGTTCGCGGCTCACGCGAGGCCCATCGCTGTCGGTCGAAGCGAAGTTGGCGTTGACCCGCCAGATGCGCAGGTGGGTGTC
>JAGQPS010000362.1 GCA_020426595.1 Planctomycetales bacterium | reverse complement strand
GTTTGCCAAGGCCTCGGATCGACAACGCTTCCTGCTTTTGATGAGCCTCCTGCAGGTACCGAATCACTTCCCAGTGACGATCGGTCAAGGCGATCCCCTCCTCTTCCGCGATCGCTTGGCCGACTTCCTCGGTCCACTGCGAGAAGTCGGTCAAGTAACCCTCTTCATTCAGATCAATCTCGCGTCCCGCGATCGTCTTGCTCATTTTTGGGTGAGCTCCTTGGATATCGTGATGTATGGGGTGGGAGGCTCGTGGCGTGGGTATGGCTGGCGAGTCGCGGAGTCGTTCATGACGATGAAGAACCCCGCGCAAATCCATCGGTCGGTTCCATCGCACTCGCCGCATCCCGCGTGCCGCGACGGTCCACCCCGGCCTCAATCAGGCGAATGGAACTGCTTGCCTCGCTCGTCCATGGCGGCCGATACGAAAGGAATCTCGTGGCCGGGCAGCAGGACATTCCAGTACACCCACCGAAACGCCATCTTGCCGAAGTGGTTCATGCGGCTCTCCTCGAGCAGCCTCAGCGGTCCGACGCCCGGAAACGGAAAGGTTCCCTCGACCGGCTCGTGCGAGTAGTTGAAGTCGATCAGCAAGGCCTTGCCGTTGCCCGTTTCGACAAAGCAATTGGCGTGCCCGTCGAACTCGGCTTGCAGAGGCTGGCCATCGATATACCGCAGCAGATTCTCGGTGAGTATCTCGGATTCAAAGTGAGCGACCGAGCCAGCTTTCGAGGTTGGCAAGTTCGTCGCGTCGCCGATCGCGAAGATGTTGTCCTTGACCTTGGTCTGTAACGTGCCTCGGTCCGTCGGCACGAAGTTCAAATCGTCTCCAAAGCCAGACCGCGCGATCGCTTCGTCGCCCATGTTGGTCGGGACGGTCACGAGCAAGTCATAGGCGACTTCCCGGTCCGCGTAATCGACGATCCGTCGCTGCTCGGCATCGATTCGCTCGATCGCGAAATCGGTCACGACATTGATTCGTTTGGCTTCGAGCAAGTGCCCCAGTTTGTGAGTCGCGGTCGGCTTGGTGAAGGCTCCACTGAGCGGCGTGACAAACGTGATTTCCACTTTGTCTCGCATTCCCTTGTGTGCGAAGAACGAATCGGCCAGGAACGCGAACTCCAGCGGCGCCACGGGGCACTTGATCGGCATCTCGCAAATGTGCACGACCAACTTGCCGCCGGGCCAGCTACGGAGTTTGTCTCGGAGAGCCTTCGCACCAGCGAATGTGTAGAAGTCAAAAATGTCGCGCTGCCAAGCCGGCCCCAGCATGCCCGGCGTCTCCTGGGGCGCGATCTTCGTGCCGGTGGCGATCACGAGCAAGTCGTAATGGATCGTGGAACCATTTTGCAAATGGACTCGGTCCGCCTCGGGCTCAATCCGCTCGATCCCCGCTTGGATGAGTTCCACGCCGGACGGAATGAACTTCTTGACTGGCTTGCGAAGTTGCTTGGGCTTGTAGATGTCGAAGGGGAGAAACAGAAAGCCGGGCTGGTAGTAGTGCTCGGTTTCCTGATCGATGACCGTGATCGCCCACTGGTCTCGGTCGAGCCGTGAACGCATTCGATTGGCCATGATCGTGCCGGCCGTGCCAGCGCCGAGAATGAGAAGCCGCCGCATCGCGTGAATCTCCGTAGCTCATGAAGCGAAACCAAGTTCACCTCAATGCACGTCTCGCGCCGGGCTCGGCCTCGAACAGAAAAACGCGACCCGCCCTAATCGACATCCGCCTCGAACTTGTTGGTTGAATCCCGCACACACACTGCCGACGCACGCTGTTTCGTGCCCACACGCTCCGCACCTAGCCAACATTTAGGGTGTGACCAGGAGCGCGGATTTCGTGGCCTCGATGTGCGAACTTGGCGCACGTGAACGCCGAAACGAGCGGTTGGATGCCGCGCGACTGCGGTGCGACCGACGAGAGCCTAGCCGCCGGCGAGTTGCGTCATCATGGCGAGCCACGGTAGTCCGGCTCCCAACACAAATACCAATCCGACCAAAAGGGTGAGCATCGCACCCAACAATCGCCAGCGGATCAGCCAGCTTCCCGAACTGATCACAAACTCCCCTACCAGCATCGCCACGAAAACGCTCAGCGGCAGCAGCATGTATGCCGGGCTCAGCGTGAACAGTGAGAGCGTCGGCACCGGCAACTCGAATCGCTCGAGCATGCCAAGCAAGGCTCCGCGCGAGGCAAAGATCAGCAACAAGACACTGAGACTCATGCCCACGCTGGGGGCTGGCGAGGACCGACCCGATCGTGTGTTCTTCTCGTCGCCTTGCAAACGCGGCGGCGTGGTACCCATGGGGGCATGGACGGGCTTATCGCGATCCGGCAAGGCGTCATCGTCGGGTTTCAAGTCTCGGCTCACCAATCACTCGCGACATTCAAATCGATTCCCCACTCGTGTCGCACGAGTTCGGGCACGAGACCGCGAATGGCCCGCCGGTCGGCCTCGCGCAGGATTTCATCTCGCTTCGCCACGGGCGTGCAAAGGCGACTCGGATGAGGCGTGATTCCGACTCGCCCTAAATCCAAGCGATCGGCATCCCAACAAGTCTGGATTGTCACGTCCGGATGGTCTCGTTCCACCGTATGGCCGGCACACGCGCGATGCAACATCGCGAATTCCTGGTCACTCACCTGGATCAAAGTGCCTCGCAACGTCGAGGCGAATTCCGCCGCTCGCACGCCGTGTTGAGGATCACCCATTTCGTTCACGCGGCGCGAATCGTGCAGCACCGCGAACAACTCGACGACGGTTGGATTCGCTCCGGTTTCGCTCGCCAACAATCGTCCATTGAATAGCACGCGAGCCCAATGGGCCACGCCGTGGTCACCGTTCAGCGGCAGTCGATACTCGGCCAAGACGGCCTGCAAGATAAGTGTCAGGTCCATACCGCGTTCTCCCGAAAACTGGGGCTTCACAAGCACCGAACTACCTGGCTGGGAGTGCGTCACGAGGCACTCGATCAACCCGGAGTTTGTCGGGGCGACACCCGAACCGACCGATTCAGGTCGCCACGACTGGCACGCCTAACTTGTCGACTCGAAACCCGTCACGCAGCGTCGTGGGCTCCGGCCAGTGATAACCGACGCGTCAAATCAACTGGCATGAGAGAAGGGAATGACCCGCACGAGACCCACTCATTCTAAAACCCCACGAAGGGGAAAGTAAAAGAACAACTGGCAAAGTCGTCGGGGCTGCTGGCTTCATTTCCAGGCCAAACATCGGTAGCAGCAAGACGGATTTTCGCAAAGCTGGCAATGCGAGCCTCGATCGCCGACAATCCAAACTTCGCGGTTCAACTCAATAGCGACCGATGTATCCCATGCGCCAGTTTCGACTTATGAGCAATCGATCTGCTCGACACAACTCGCCTCTCGACGCGTCCTGCGTGAGCGTCGTCGTTGGCTTGTGGGTCTTGCTGGGCACGCTTGGCGATGCCGCGTTAGCAAGGGACACCGAGCAGGAATCGACGGTTCGCGTCCTTGGGTTGCTCGAGAGACACTGTGTCGCGTGCCACGACGGAGCCGACGCGGACGGCCAGCTCGACCTGTCGTCCTCGCGGGGAATCCAGCGAGGGGGCGAGCATGGCCCGGTCATCGTTCCCGGTCGACCGGATGAGAGTTCATTATTCACGCGGGTGCACGGCGGACAGATGCCACCCGAAGGCGAACCGCGACTCGCCCCCGAGGACGTGCAAGTCCTCGCCGATTGGATCGCGAGTGGCGCCGAGCTTCCGTCATCCAACGAGACGATCGACGCGGCTCAGGTCATGCCTATCCTGTGGCTCCGTTGCACGCCATGTCACGGCGGAAGACGGACGGAAGCCGGGCTCGACTTGCGAACACTGGAATCGATCGAACGAGGTGGCGAGTCGGGACCCGTCGTTGTCTCGGGCAACCCGGCCGAGAGTCGACTGGTGCGAAGAGTTCACGCCGGTGAAATGCCACCACGTCGGTTGCTAGTTTCCGTCAGTGTGAAACCGATGGAGGATGCCGAGTTACGGAAGCTCGAGGCATGGATCGCGGCTGGACTGCCACCCGCTCGCTTGCCACCAGATGTCGCGACGCTCGAGCCCGACTCGATCGTCTCGGATAGCGATCGAGAGTTCTGGGCATTCCAGCCACCTCAACCGCGCCTCCCGCCCAGCGCGACCCACACCGTCGGACCCTCGGCCGAGAATCCCATCGACGCCTTTCTGCTCAAGCGGCTCGAGGAACTCGGATTTGGATACTCGTCGCCGGCGGATCGAGCGACGTTGATGCGCCGGGCCGCGATTGATCTGACCGGGATACCACCCGAGCCTTGGGAAGTCGAGCGCTTTGCCGCGGATACCGATCCACGCGCGTTCGAGCGTGTGATCGATCGGCTGTTGGCCTCGCCAGGCTACGGCGAGCGCTGGGCGAGACACTGGCTGGATGTCGCTGGCTACGCCGACAGTGAAGGAGCTCAAAACGAGGATCGCGTGCGGGCCGAGATGTGGCGGTATCGCGACTATGTCATTCGGAGCTTCGACGCGGACAAGCCCTATGGCGATTTCTTGCGCGAGCAAATCGCGGGCGACGAATTGGCCGATTGGTCGGACCCGCGGGCGATCACTCCAGAAATCGCCGACAACTTGGTGGCGACCGGCTACTTGCGGACGGCCCCTGATCGCACGTTCGCCGAGATCACGAACTTCGTACCCGATCGATTGGAAGTCATCGCGGATGAAATGCGGATTCTCGGTTCCAGCGTCTTGGGCTTGTCGCTGCACTGCGCTCGGTGTCATGACCACAAGTTCGATCCGATTCCGCAACGCGACTACTACCGCATGACCGCGCTGCTTAAGGACGCGCTCGACGAACACGATTGGCTCCCTCCCGACCAGCGTCGCTTGAATGCCGTCGCCTGGGAGGAACGTGAAGCGTGGGAGTCACATGAAGCCCAATTGTCAGCGCGCGTCCAACAGCTCCAGGCGGCTCGCGAAGCCGAGCCCGAGGCGGAGCGACAGGCGGAGGTCGACGCCGAAATCCAATCGCTCGAGCAACAGAGACGTCCCGAGCCGTTGGTACGAGCCGCGTGGGCTCGCGGTGTCCC
>JAGQPS010000361.1 GCA_020426595.1 Planctomycetales bacterium | reverse complement strand
TTGGCCTCTTGTTCAGGAGCCATGAACCCATCGGTACCGAGTCGCTGGCCGGTGAGCGTGTGCTGACTGATGGTCGCGGCGCGGGCCAAGCCAAAATCGACAAGTTTGGGGATCCCCTGCGCTGTGACCAAAATGTTGCTCGGTTTGATGTCACGGTGAATGACGCCGCGCGCATGAGCCGCCTCCAGCCCATGGCAAACCCGGACGACCAGAGCGATCGCCTCTTCCAAGTCGTAGGCCCCGACGCGCTGCATCCGCTGCAAGATGCTCTCGCCTTCAATGAACTCCATCTCGATGAAGTCGCCTTGGTCGTCTTGTCCCAGGTAAAGAATGCGGACGATGTTGGGATGGTCGAGACTCGCCATCGCGCGGGCTTCTTCGAGAAAACGCTGGACCATCTCGGGACTCTGGCCAAGTTCCGGGAGGACTCGTTTCACGGCCACCCACCGATCCAATCGTTCGTCCCATGCCTTCCATACGATCCCCATCCCGCCGTGTCCCAAAGCCTGGTGCCCACTTAGCCGTCCTCGGTCGGTCGGAGGCTGGGCAGTGAATGTCGAGATGGAGGGAACGCCGACGAGCGAAGGGGTGTCGGCCGCCATCTTGGGCACCGTCGGCTGCTCGGAAATCGAAGGCTCCGCACGGATCAGACTGGGCTCTTGCGGGGGATCCGGTGGGTCGGTGGTCATGCTAGAATCCGAGAATCACTCGTGAAGTAGTCGCTAACGAATTGGGGGCGCCGCCCCCATTGGCTTTAGGACCAAAAGTCGACGGCTCTTGCAGCGATGCCCCCAATAATACTCGGTCTTGGCGAGCGACGGGATCTTGAGCCGCTCCCTCGCGGACCTTGGCCCTAACGCGGATTCCGGCTCCTGTTTGATCGGCCGTTTTTGCCCAGAGAATGATCGATGCACTCGAATTCCGACGCCACGTATCGCGACGACGAAATCCTGGCATGGATTGCGAGCGGCGAAGCGGCGCAGCTGACCAAGGCGGTCACCACTCTCGCCTCGGATCGTCGACTAGTCCGGTCGATCAGGCGCCGAGTCCGGCAGAAACTGGAATCGAGACAGATGCTCTTTCCCGATCAGGTTTACTACCTGGCCGATGCCGAGGAAGAGGCGCTCGCGTGGATCTTTGACCGAGCCCTTTCGGTCCAGTCACTCCGCCGGACCGTGCTCGAGCGGGGCAAAGGGGAGCATGGAGTCGGGTTCGATCCGACTCAAGGTTCGTTGCACAACTGGCTCCTCAACGCCGCGGGCTACCAACTGCTCGACTGGCTCAAGAAGCACCGGCGTTCCACGACCGAAAACACGCCGCTCAATGACCAGCTGGCCTCGCCCCATACCACCGAGCCCTCCGCCGAGGATACCGCAAGTGGTTTGCACCAAGCGATGATCCAAACGCGAGACCGTTTTCGGTTGCTTCCTTCCATGCAGCGCGCGTGCATGACGATCAAGTATCTGCTGGCCGAGGTTCTCGAGGACGAAGACCTGATTTGCATCAGTACCGAGCGAGGCGACAGCGACCCTAGTCCGGAAACCCTCGAGCAGTTGCGCACCGAACTACAATCGCTCTACGTTGCCCGGTTAGCCCATTGGGTTGAGACGTCGTCAACCAATTCCAACCCGCCCAAGTCGATGGGCCTTCGAGCCAAGCAAGAGCGAGTCGACGTTCTCTTCGCCAAACGCCAGCAGTTGGAAGACGAGCTCGCAGCGGCCGCCCGGCAACTCAAGGCGACCGGTCGGAGTCAAGCGGACCTTGATGAGCTCCAATCCGTCGCGATCCGTTGGACTCTGCAGGAGATCAAGGAGCGATTCTCCAACCGCTGGACCGATGAACGGATCCTGGCCGAATCGGCTCAACGGTTGGCCAAGGTGAAACGGCAGCTGCGGGCGGCCCAGGAACAACTGAAAGCCGCAACGGAGTCGGCCGATGGTTCGCTTCCACCGGCCGAGATCGCCAAATTCCTGGAAAAGTCGGTGAATGCGGTCTCCTCCGCACTCTCCCGTGCCCACAAGAAACTGGGCCGTTTTCTCGGAATGAGTTGGGACGAAGACGAAAACGATGCAAGAGAGCCGGACGATCCTCCCTAACCAAGAACGGCACTCGAGAGAATCGGGCACTGCATTTTTTCCACAGCCGTCCCCTTACGACGGTCAGCCCAGCGCACCGGATGGCCGAGCCAAGAGACGATCCCATGAACGATGGACCATCACCAGCGGATAAAAACCGTCAGGAGCTGCTCGAAGCGCTGCTTGCGGGTACCGCACCCACCGAGTCGGAAACTGCCCCGCCGGTTTCCGATGAACTCGACCATTTGCTCTGGCTCTACGCGGAAGAGGCACTGACCGAAGCCCAAGAACAACGCATGTGGGAACTCGCCGCGCATGAGCCGGGCGTCGCGCCCCATTTCCGCAAGCTCGTGGCACGGCTCGAACATCATTCCGCCGCCGCCGAGGAACCGATTCCCGAGCGAGTTTGGGCTCGGCTCGGCTTGCCCGAGAGCAACACCGCGTCGGCGCCAGGACCATTGGCAACGCCAGCGCCACTGCCAGGTTCGTCACTCAAGCTCCCGTCCAGCACACTCGGCTCGTCGACTCCTGCGCCGCTGGAACAACGTCTGGTCGATGTCGCGATTCGCGTCGCCAACGAGTTCTTTCAGTGGCTGGGGGGTGGTCAGCCGAGTCTGTCATTGGCGGGGATGGCGCGAGGCAATGACGAGCGGCACACGACCTTTCTGAGTCCGGCTCAGCTTCGCTCGACCGGAATCTACAAGATCGCCATCAACCATGTCGGCCAACACCGCTGCGATGTCGGCTTGTTGATCGACGTCCCGGGCGCTGGCGTGGCGGCGTCGTCGCTTCAGGTGGAACTGCGGACGGACGACGGTGACGTTTTGCGTACCGAGGTTTTCGAGAATCAAGCGGCGTGGTTTCGCCAGCTGAGTCCCGGTCGATACGCGTTGGTGCTGCGACAAGCGGAGCGTGAAGTGGACCGCTTCACGCTGGACCTCGAACCAGAATCGGCGGAGTGAATCCCTGATGCGGTGCGCCCATTGCAACCTGGAGATTGTTGAGGCCCAACCGGTGTTCTGCCCCGGTTGTGGTCAGCGTGTGGGCGTGCCCAGCCAGCCAGTCACCGTGTTGGATCGACCGGCGCGAAACGTGGCGCCGCCTGTCGCGCCCGTCAAGTTGGAGGTCAGCCTGGGAGCGGTCGTCAACGACGCGCCGGCCCATCTCAAACTGCGCATCACGAGTCATGTGGCCGATGACTTGACGGTCACGATCGCGCTGTCCTGCGGATCCTTGGCGATTGACAGCGGTTTGACCCAAGAGCTGATCCTGCCGGCCGGGCACGCCGTCGATTTGGACCCGCATTGTTTCACGGCGCGATCGGGAAGTCACTCGATCCGCTGCCAAGTGACCGTCGATCGACAACCGTGGATTGGCGAGTATCACGTGAATGTCCAGACGCTCGCGCCGCAAATCAACTTGCACGGACCTCAAGTCCATCATGCGGGCGGCTATCAGATCGGGGACTCCCCCGTATCGATGAACGTGACTCTGGGAAACTTGGTTGAGCCGAATGGGGAATCGTACCGCGAAGTCCCGCTACGACTCCCGCAAGTACAGCAGCGACTCCGCAAACAGCGTTGGACTCGATCCGAACTCGACTCGGACGAACCAAGACGGCGATTGACGCTCACCTGGCACCGCGTGGAACAGCCTGACCTCGTGTGGCGACTGCATGCCGGCCAGCAGTTCGTGATGGGCAGAAGCCGCGAGTGTGACGTCCATCTGAAACCGCATTGGGAGGAGGGGGACCAGCAGAATCAATACCAGCAAATCAGTCGCCGGCATGCCAGATTGGAGTTTGGCGAGCGCGGCATGGTCCTGATCGATCTCTCCTCCAATGGAACACAGGTACAAACCGCGCACGCGCTCGCGACTTTGGCGCAAGGGCAGCGAATGGAGCTGCGTCACGGCAGCGCGATCGATTTTTCAGGGCTTCGACTGACGGCCGAATGGATGCCACCGGAACAGTGGTCGGCGAACGAAACCGCTGCTTATCGTCGTTGGGTGGAGGAGGAACTGGACGCGTCTTGGACTCCGCCCACCGGGAAACTGCCAGCCGTCCGCTTCGAGCGAAGCGACGCGCTGCAAGCGACTCAAGTGAACCTGCTGTTTCAGCAGATGCTCTTGCTGGGGCGTGATCCGAGCTGCGCGATCGGGATTGATGATGCGAGCCTGGCGCCTCGGCATGCTCGATTGTGGCACCTCGGAGAGAGATTCTGGTTCGAGCCCCTGCAGATGACTCCTCGCTATTATTCGCGAGTCGGCGATGAGACGATTTCACTGCATCACCTCGTTCCCGTGCGGCCCGGTATGTTGCTGCAACTCGGGGAACTGGAGTTTTCGTTTGGTGAGTATCAGTAGTTTTGCTTTCTGGCTGCCTTCGATGAGGCTCGGATGACCGACCCCAACGCCGACAAGAAACAAGAGAGTCTGATTCCGTCTCCGCCCAGTCCTGAATCGCTACCGACGCTCCTCAACCAACGGCACGCGCAAAACGCCGCTCAGGCGCCGCCGACCGACCAGGGGCGCTACATTGAGCATCGCTTGCTGGGCGCCGGTGGGATGGGAATCGTCTGGCAGGCGACCGACCGCAAACTGCAGCGAGTCGTCGCGCTCAAGCGAGTCCTCCCCGAGATCGCGGGCCAGCAAGAGTACGCTCGTCGGTTTCTAGAAGAAGCGCGTCTCGTCGCGCAGCTCAACCATCCGGGGATCGTTCGCGTTTTCGATCTCCGCGATGACGAGCACGGGGATTATCTGGTGCTCGAATACATCGACGGAATGAATCTCCAGCAGCGCTTGGCGAGCGGCCCGTTGACGGTCCCGGTCGCCATCGATCTGACACTGCGGATTTGCGTCGCCTTGGGCGCGGCTCACGAGGCCGGGATCATTCATCGCGACATCAAACCGGCCAACATCTTGTTGACCGTCGATGGGGCGCCCAAGCTGACCGACTTTGGCTTGGCTCGCAGCGTTACTCCGGGGCAATCACTGCTCACGCTCAGCGGCATGGGACTCGGGACCGATGGT
>JAGQPS010000360.1 GCA_020426595.1 Planctomycetales bacterium | reverse complement strand
CCAACGGGCGTAACTATTGCTCGCACAACCGACCGCGAGCGCGCCGAGGAACGGCGCGAACTCGCTCCCGAGCAACCAAGCGCCGATCTTCGCCGCGGCGAATCCCAATACCGCGACGGTCAGGATTACGGGCCATTCGCTGCGCCGAGCCTGCAGCAGGACGGCGAACGCCAGTGGCACGACGACCACCGCCGCGAGCAGTAACCAACTCGGCGGCTCGATGCGGTCCACACTCTCTCCGCGAAGGGCTCCGGCCAATCGCCATGCCAGCGCGACACCGACCGTCATCGTGATGAAGGTGACGGCGGCACTTGCCATCCGGCTCGTTCCCGCCACGAGGTGTTTGCTCGCCAGTTCGGCCATGGCGACGGTGAAACTGAGTCCTGGCAAGAGAATCACGAGCGAGCCAAGCGTGGCGAAGCGATCGTCCACGGCGATGACCCACCGCGACAACATGATCGAGAGGATCGCGGCGAGAAATCCGGCGAGCGGCACGGCGAGCGACTGACTGGTGGGAAGGCGTTCGACGAGCCAGCCGACGAGGAAGATAAACGCTCCGAGAATCGCGGCGACCAAGATCTCGCTCATGCCGCCACCGAGAAACAGGGTGGCGCCCGCCGAACCGAGACTACATGCGAGCCCCACCGCGATCGCTCCATACCGAGGCGGAGCATCGGCGACCGCGTTCATGCGCAGCGTCGCTCGAACCAGATCGATGCGTCCATGCTCGACATCCTCAAGCACCTCGTCGAAATCGATCAACTTGCCGAGGTTGGTTTCCCCGGCATCGACCCGTCTCATACGAGTCCGCTCATCGGGCCCCTCGCCGAAGGAAAGCATGAGCGACGTGGGGGTATAGAGGCACGCCGCCTTGCGGCCCAGGCTCTCCGCGACTCGGACCACCACGCGTTCCAATCGGTGAGACGGTGTCCCGAACCGGCTCAGGAGTTCCGCACTGCGTAAGAGGAACTCATCGACTTCTTCCCAGTCCGTGTTCGACCCGCCCTCCGGCGATTGAGCCTCGGAATTCGCGGCGGTCGTGTTGGAGAGGGATGGAGGCATTGGGGAATTAGGCAAGAGGTCGAACTAGAGCGAGGCAGGCGATCCTGTTACGATTGACCTCAGGTTGGAACTGGCACTGTAGAAATTGGAACACCAATGACACAACCAAAACGCCTTTGGTTCGCGATCACTGTGTTGTTTTCCGCCACGTTGTTCGTGAGCGGTTGCACGCCGTCGGAAACCCCAGCAACGCCGAGCGACGGCCAGAGTACCACCTCCGGCACCGACGACAGCGGCCCAGAAGACAGCGGCCCCGACGGGACGAGCTCCGACGATACGAGTGGTACCGATGGTGGTACTGACGATTCCGCCACGACGGGTAACGAAAACGCGGACACGACCGACGCCGATTCCGCCTCGGACACCACCACCGACGCGGGCGAAACGGAAGTCACGACCGGCACGCCGTCGACGGGTGTGAATCCTGCTCCTCCACGCGACACCGGCGATTTGAAGGTCGCGCGATTGCCGATGCGAACCGACGGTCCTCGCACCCTCGATCCCATTCGTGGTTCGACGACCTACGACAACAGCGCCTGCTCGATGATCTTCGAGACATTGCTCGAGTATGAGTATCTTCAGCGGCCCACCGATGCGACAACCCTGCGTCCCTTGTTGTTGGCCGAAATGCCGACGATTTCGGATGACGGCCTGACCTACACATTCAAGCTGAAGCCGGACGTTTTCTTTCACGACAACGAGTGTTTCCCGGGCGGCGCGGGGCGCGCCATGACGGCTAAGGATGTCGTCTTTTCGTGGAAGCGAGTCGCCGATCCCAAGAACTCGCTCAAGAGTTGGTGGCTGCTCAAGGACACCATCGTTGGCCTCAATGAATTTAGCCAGGCATTGAAGGAATACGACGCCGCGCATGAGGACGCCACGGCGTTTGATCCAGCGCGAGGTTTCGATGCGCCCGTGGAGGGCCTGCGAGTCATCGATGACTTGACTCTCGAGGTCCGATTGACCGAACCGGTCAGTCGATTCCTCTACACGATGACGATGTTTCAGTTGTCCATCGTGCCGCGCGAGGCGATCGAGCATTACGGAGACCGATTTAGCCAGAACCCAGTCGGTACTGGCCCGTTCACACTCAACGAAGCTGACTGGGTCCAGGGCAGCTACCTGCATGTGAACCGAAACCCTAACTACCACGAGTGCTACTACCCGAGCGAAGGCTCGGCGGAGGACCGCGCGGCTGGTTTCTTGGAGGACGCGGGAAAACGCTTGCCGCTGCTCGACCGCATTGAAATCACGATGTTCCGTGAAGACCAGCCGATGTGGCTCGAGTTTCAAACCAAGGATCTCGACTACACGCAGGTTCCCAACGAGAACTTCGATGCCAGCTTCATCAAGTTGGGACGAGCAGGTAATCGAACATTCAAGTTGAAGCCGGAACTCGAGGCCGAGGGCATCACGTTCGCGGCGGTGCCGCTGCTCGACTTCATCTTCTATGGATTCAACATGGAAGATCCCTTGCTCGGTGGCTATGACGAGCGACACCGAAAGCTGCGTCAGGCCTTGTGTTTGGCCATGGACTGGGATGAACGCAACGAGCTTTTCTACAGCGGCATCAATGCGGTCTATGACGGCCCGATTCCGGTCGGACTCGTGGGGCATCCGGAGCGAGGCCGAGCGCCGGTCAGCTATCGTGGTCCCGATATCGAGCTCGCGAAACAACTGCTGGCCGAGGCCGGTTATCCGGGCGGCCAAGGCCTGCCAGTCATTGAGTTCTTCACGTCGCGAGGGGGCAATAACGCGCAGCAAATTGATCTGCTAATTCGCAACATGAACGCCATCGGAGTCGAGGTGAAGCCACAGCTCGTGGAGTTCTCGGCGCTAATGCAACGGGTCGACAAACGCACGGCTCCTTGGTTTTCCTTCGCTTGGGGCTCGGACTATCCCGACCCCGAAAACAACTTGGCTCTCTTCTACAGTCCCAATGCATCACCGGGAGCCAACCACTTCAACTACAACCGTCCCAAGTACGACGCGTTGTACGAGGAGATTCGCGCGATGCAGCCGAGTCCCGAGCGGACCGAGAAGGTGCTTCAGATGCGCGACATGCTCATCGAGGATGCGCCATTCGCCGGCTCGATGGGACGCACCCGCTTCTACCTGATCAACCCACGCCTCAAGAACTTCAAGCCGACCGAGGATTTCTACAACTGGGTGAAGTATCTGGATGTGGAAGACTGAGTGGGCCGACGCGAGCATCCTTGGCCGATCGAATCCGCCGAGGCGCTCATGGTTTGGTCGGCGCGAAACGATGGGTGACTGACATTGCCCCAGCCGTTTCCGGTCTTGGTTTTCCGTGACTCGTGCGAAGTGGGTGAACGACGATGTGGACGTACGTCATCCGTCGGCTGATCTACAACATCCCCGTCTTCCTGACGATTGTCATCATCGTCATGGCGATGTTGCGTGTGGGGGATCCCGTTCGTGACCACCTTGGTAAGAAACCGACGGTCGAGGAACGGGCGCTGAAGGAAAAGGAACTCGGCCTCGATCGGCCATTCCTCGTGCAGTACGGCAGTTTCCTCGCCGAGTTTGTCACGCTCGATTTTTCGAGGCAGAGCTGGAAGTTTCCCGGTCGCACCGTCGGGCAAGAAATTCGGCAAGCGATCGTGCCAACGCTCTCGCTGACGGTGCCGGCACTCGTGACCACATCGTTCCTGTCGATCTGTATCGGTATGCTTAGCGCGTTCTTCCGAGGCTCTCGGCTCGATCGAACACTCATGTTCGTGGCCGTGTTGGGAATGAGCGTCAGCTTTCTGGTCTACATCATCTTGGGACAGTATTTCATCGCTCACCTTCCCGCGAAATGGATGGCTGACAACGGCCACGATGCGTGGCGCGACTACTGGTTCGCCACACAAGGATACCGCTCGGGATTGGGCAATTGGTTTCACTTTCTCGCGCTGCCAGTAATGATCAGCGTCATCGTCGCGATGGGGTACGACACCCGCTTCTATCGCGCGGTCATGGTCGAGGAAACCACTCGCGACTACATCACGACGGCTCGAGCCAAGGGCGCCTCGCGATTCCGCATCATGTTCGTCCATATGCTGCGGAACGCCCTCATCCCGATCACGACTCGGATCATGATCACGTTGCCGTTTCTCATCACCGGGTCGATCTTGCTCGAGAGCTTCTTCGGCATACCGGGGATGGGAGCCAAATTGATTTCGGCGGTGAGTGAACACGACTTGCCGGTGGTGGAGACGTTCGCGGCGTTGTTCGCGCTGTTGTTTATCATCTCGAACGTGTTGACCGATGTGGTCTACGCGTTGGTCGATCCGCGCGTGAGGTTGTCATGAAACCAAGCCTTGCTCAACGGATCGCCGCACGCCTGCCAGGTCCCATGGCTCGTTGGGCCGACGGCCGAGTCGGTCGCAAGTTCCTGCGTGACAAGATGGCGTTGCTGGCGTCGCTCGTGATCGGTGTCTACTTCGCCTTGGCGTTATTCGTCGTGGTGGGCGGGATCAGTGCCGATGCCTGCAACGAGCCGATTGACGCGGTGAAACTGCCTGGCTTTTGGCAGCTCCCCACGCCGACCGTGCGACGACAACTGGCCGAAGCCGCGCTGAGCCGAATCGACGCGGCAATGGCGGATCGCGATCCGGAAAAGCGGTTGCAAAACCTCACGATCAACGTGAGACCGTTCAACACCGATCTGTCGATGGACAGAATCAATGAATTGCTCGATGAGGGATTTCCAATCTATGACGAGTTGGCACTCGCGGGCGACGAGCTAGAAACCAACCCGGATCTGTTGGTCAAGCTCGACGAATTGGAAGGCATTGTCGATCAAATGCTTGTGCCACTCTCGAGCAAGGAGCAATGGGAACGGAAATGGTTGCTGTTCCTCGGGACCGATACGCAAGGAAGATCGATCTTCTTGCGAGCCATTTTCTCGATCAAGGTGGCCGTCCAGATCGGACTCGTCACCGCCATTGTCTCAACGCTAATCGGTGCATGTCTCGGAGCGGCCGCGGGTTATTTCGGCGGCTGGATCGATCATGTCGTGACCTGGATCTACTCGACGTTTTC
>JAGQPS010000035.1 GCA_020426595.1 Planctomycetales bacterium | reverse complement strand
CTCGAAATGACTCGCAATGGGCACCCAGCCAACTCGATTCGTGCTCGATAGTGAGCAGGAAGTCGATCGAGGCGCCGAAACACTCCGCCGCGCCCCCGATCTCGAGCCACTTGGCCTAGCAAGTGGCATGACTCATGGCCGGGAGGGTGGCCAGCGGATTTGCCCGAGGGACGGCACCCCGTGGGACCGAACCCCAAGGCCCCGTCACCCACCTGGAACGCAACGTCCGAAGGTTGTCTCATCCACAATCCCGCAGTCTACGAAGGGAGCAAATCGCCCGTCAACGGGAGGGCGAGTCGACCGAGGGGGGGCCCTGCCAGATCCCGTCACTCCTCACACCTGCTTGCTCCCCACTTCGCAATGGTCGAGCATCGCGGGATCAGTTATTCTGGGGCCTTCCTCATCGGCTCCACCGAGCCTGCGTGTCCCGCGTCCCACGGCGGGCCGTGGCCAAGAATCTAGAAGTCGTCTCCATCGATGCACCCCAGAGCGGGTTCGTCGCTTGGAGCCTTGCTGAGCTTGGCTCGCTTCGCATTTGATTTTCGTATCGCTCGAGTCGCAACCGCGCTCGCTAGGCCCATTGCCCCCGAGAGGTCCATGAATTCATCCAACGATCACGAATCGGGATTGCCGTTTGAAACTCCACCGGCGATTGATAATCCGGTTCCGGTTAAACCCAAGCCGGACGGTGATGATCCGGGCTGGGTCGCCCAGCAACCGACTTTCTTCGGGCACCCCGTCGGGCTCTTCGTGCTGTTCTTCGCCGAGATGTGGGAGCGATTCTCCTACTACGGCATGCGGGCCTTGCTCGTGTTCTACATGACCAAGGGCTTCTTGGGTTATGGCGACAGCAAGGCGTACAGCGTCTACGGCGCGTACACCGCTCTCGTCTACATGACACCTTTCTTCGGCGGCATGATCGCCGACCGGATCGTCGGTCCAAGGATCGCGGTGATCCTCGGCGGCTTACTCATGGCGGCGGGCCATCTCCTCATGGGCGTGCAGGACACGACCATGTTTTTCCTCGCGTTGGCCTTGCTCATCGCTGGAAACGGATTTTTCAAACCCAATATTTCGTCGATGGTTGGAGCCCTCTATCCGCAACGAAGCGAGAAGCGGGACGGTGGTTTCACCATTTTCTACATCGGCATCAATCTTGGCGCGGCGATGAGTCCGCTGTTGTGCGGCTACATCGGTGAAACCTTCGGCAACTACCACCTTGGCTTTGGCCTCGCCACCATCGGCATGCTCGTTGGATTGGCCGTGTTCGTCGCGCCGACGCGCATCGCCATGCTGTTGATTCTGGCGGCGGCTATCGCTTCGGGTCTTTCGATGCTCGTGTTCCGAAGTGAGGGATACGTGAGCCTCATCTGGAACTCGATCATTACGATCTGTCTCGTGGCCGGCGCCCTCGTCTCGGTTTTCGCGATCAACCAAGGTGGCTTGCCGACCGAAGTCGGTCGCCCAAAGAATCCCGAGGTGAGTCGCAAGGCCCTGCCTCTCGTATTGATCGGCACCGTATTCGCCATTCCGATCTTTGCTCTGTTCGTGTCGGGCTTCCAAATCGTGAACAACGGCGAGCCGTTGCAGGTGATTCCCGAGGCCACGATCGATTCGCTCAAGGAGGGCACCGGGCTCACCGCGGCGATGGGAACGATTCTGGAAGAGCTCAGCAAACCCGCCGGTTTGGTGCTGGGCATTACCGGCATCCTGTCGTTCGGATACCTGCTGCTCGTGAGTTTCAAGCTCGATCGAGTCGCGCGCGATCGCATGATCGTCGTGCTCACGCTGACCTTCTTCTCGATGCTCTTCTGGTCGTTCTTCGAGCAGGCCGGCAGTAGCGTCAACAACTTTACCGACCGCAATGTCGACCGAGTCTCGGAAGCCCAGTACGTGGACGGGACACAAGTCGGCTCGGTCATCGCTCTGGCTCCGACACAAGAGCAAGTCGGCTACGAGCGAGGGAGTTACCTCTTTGATGAGCAGGAATTCAACCTGCGCACCAAGGCGAGCGCCTCGGACGAGAGCGCCACGGAAGCCCCGAGCGCCGAGCCGTCGAGTGACGCGCCCGATCTCGAGCACAAGATGTTGTGGGCGGTCGACGAGGAGAATGTGGGGATGACCGTTCTTCGCACGCCGCCGAAGGAAGACAAAAAGAAGAAGGAGGAGGAGGCGTCGTCGGAGGGCTCCGCCGAAGGTGATTCTTCCGCTCCCACCGATGAATCGACCGCGGAGGTCTCGAGCGAGACGGCCCCACCGGAACCCACGTCTTCCGAACCTGCCGCGACGGAGCCGGAAAGCCCCAGCGAAGCGGATGCCAAGTTCGTTTCCTACACGATTACCGAAGAGGACAAGGGCAAGATTCTCGAGCTCTTCGTGACGCGAGACCTGATCGGTCATCGCGTCGCCACGAGCATGTTCACGATTTCCCACCTCGAGGAAGTCCGCAGCGTGCCGGAGATCCAGTGGTCGGTTGTCTCACAAAACGTCGGCATGGGACTCGCCACGCAGAGCCAGGAAATCAAGGCCTCGATCTTCCAATCGGTGAACCCGGCCTTCATTCTGATGCTCGGCATCCCGTTCTCGATGCTCTGGGCATTGATGGGATCCCTGAAGTTGGAGCCCAGCACCCCTGTGAAGTTCGCGCTGGGGTTGATTCAGCTGGGCATGGGCTTCGGCTGTTTCTATTGGGGCGCGGTCACCTGCGACGATCGCGGAATGGTTTGGGTCGGGTTCCTGGTGCTCGGCTACTTCTTCCAAACCACCGGCGAACTCTGCTTGTCTCCCGTCGGTCTGTCGATGGTCACCAAGCTCTCGCCGAAGATTCTGGTCTCCACGGTGATGGGAGGTTGGTTCCTGGCCACCGCGATGTCGCAGTATCTCGCGGCGATCATCTCGCAGTTCACCGGCACCAGTGGTGGCGGTGGAGACAGCAACATCATTCCGGCTCCGATCGAAACGGTTCATGTCTACGGAGGTGTATTCGGCAAGATCGCCCTGGCGGCGGCCGTCTGCGGCATCTTCTGCCTGTTGATCGCGCCGGTGCTCTCTCGCATGATGCACAGCGGCGCGGATGACGAGAAGTCCGAGACGGCGTAACGTCGCTTGTCCGGTCAATCGTCCAACCTATCGAGCGGCCCAGATCAGGTAACTGAACTGGGCCGCTTTCGCGCGCGAAAGCAATCGGCCGCGCGCGAACACAAACGCTGGACATCGAAATGATGGAACGACTCGCGCGTAAAGAGTCACTTCCTTCGCGGCTCTATTGCAGCAGCCCCAGTTTGTCGAGCACGTGGGTCGCCGCTTCCTCGATGGTCATTTGAGTCACGTCGATCGTCGGAATTCCCGCCGCGCGATACATCGACTCCGCCGCCATGACTTCGCGCGTTACCTCGCGCACATCGAGATACGAAATCGATTCGTGACGTTCCTCGAACGCGGTGGCGAATCGGTTGAGCCGAAAGCGGCGTTGGCGAATCTCATAGAGCCGCTTGGGTTGCATCGTGAGGCCCACGATGCGGCCGCGGCACTGCTTGAGCTCCTTGGGCAGACCGAGCTCCGGAGCGAACGAAACGTTGGCCGTTTTGTAGCCAAGCGAGCCCAAGAACGTCGATGTCGGGCTCTTGCTCACGCGACTAAGTCCCACCAAGACGATGTCCGCCTGATCGATCGTGTCGAGTCGACGACTGTCGTCATGTTGCAAGGTGAACTCCATCGCGTCGATGCGATGGAAGTACTGCTCGTCCGTCTTGTGGACGCGATCGGGGTCATTGGTCGGCTGCTGGCCAAGCGCTCGCGAGAGAAACTCGGTCAAGCTACCGGTGAGATCGAGACACTCGATCCCCTTGGTCAAGGCGGCCTCCTCGATGCGACGCTTCGCCTCCGAGTCGATGACCGCGTGCAAGATCACATCGCGCGGACCACGCAATGGCTTGAGCACCTTGTCGATCTTCTCGAGCGAATCACAAAACCGATGGATCGCTCGCTCGGCTTCGCAGTCCGGATACTGACTCATGACCGTCGAAACCAAGTGATTGGCCAAGTTGCCGGTAAAGTCCGAAATCAGGTGCAAGCGCTTCGACGTTCGCTTACCCGAGGACTTGCCTGCCTGAGTCGTCTTGCGTGCCGACCCGCGTGCTGGAGTCTTGGCCGTCGCCGTGGACGACGTTTGTTTTTCCGACCGGGCTTGAGAGCTTCGCGTGGTTTTCTTGCTCGCCCGGCTCGTTGAGTTCTCCGGTCGTTTCGATGCCGTTCCAGCGACCTTGCCGCGCGATGATGTTCGCGACTTCGGCGTCTTCTCGGCGGATGACGACTTGCCTCGACGAGACGAAGAGGAGCCTTGCTTGGCCATCAATGGATTCCTTCACGGCAAATAGCGTCGATAGGAGAAGAGCCGCCACGACTCCCGATCAATCTCGGAGCGACTTGGATCGAGACTCTCGATCCACTGTCGAGCGCCCAACCGATTCCCCAGCCCTTGAGCGAACGGAGCTGCCGGCCCTGGGCGAACGGAATTACCGGCCAGGCCAAGGTAGCTCGGCTCGCGGATTCTCCACCGTACAGCGCAGGGCATAGCGTCGACCAGATACCTTGAGCAGGGCGGAGTTTTCTTGGTCGGGATGCAGCTCGTGGAATAGCCGGTTCTCCAACCGAAGCTTGAGCCCAAGAGGATCCACCTCCTCGCGGCGGTTCGAATCAGGGTTGGCTTCGTTCGCGGACGAGTCGTCCGTCGCCTCGTCGTTGTTCGCCGGCCCCTCGCCCCGTCGATCGCTCACGACGGACACTTCCGGAAGAGCGATTGGCGGCTGCCATTCGAAATAGCACCAGAGTGAATCGCGTTCCACCTCGAAGCCGAGCCAAAGCAGTCGCGAGTTCTCGCCGAGATCACGATTCTCCTTGGGCTCGTCCGTTTCAGACTCTTGGCCGGACGGACCAGCGCCACCGGTGCTCGAGAACCCGAGTCGAAGCTGGCGTTGTATGTAGCGACGCAGCACGGGATCGATCGCGTCGTGTTGCGTTTCATCATCCAGATCGATCAAGCCGCCGACCACCTCGACGAGGTCCCGATCGCGCTTGAGCATGTCCTCGACGTCGACGGGCCACATCGACAATGCGACCTCGAACTTGCCGGACTGGGGATTCCATTCCATCTCCATCAGCGTGGAATGGAACGGATGATTGGCCCTAGCCTGGGCGGCCTGACCGCTACAAACGACAAGAGTGACCAGCAGCAGATGGGCCAACCGCGATCGGCGGACGATGTGAGCGACAGAATGCACCGGGAGCCTCCCCTGGGATGGACGTCACCTTGATTATAGTGGAGGGTCGCTCAAGTTGATCGCGGCCGTTCCGCGATTCCCTCCCGCCGCTCGCACGAGGTCATTGTTCGGCCATGTCTCGGCTTGGTTTCATCCTCACCGCCCCATGTTCCGGCGGCGATCAAATCGGTTCTTGGTTGACGACGCAGCGAGACGTCTACGTCACCGAGAACGTTTTGTTCGGCCGCTTCTTCGAACAGTGGCCAACGGAACGAGGAGGCGTGACGCCCGTGATGTCGGTCGATCGATTCGTTGCCGACTGGTCACGGAATGCTCGATTGACGGTCCTGGGAATCGATCGCGATACACTTCAACACCAGTTGCTCGATGCGCTGATTCCCTTCCTAACCGAGTTTGAACTCAAGCTGAGCCAACGGCGCATGCTGATCGATCTCGTCATGGCCTTTCCGGGGACCCAGCGGATCATCGATCAAGGCATCGCACGTCACGCACCCAGCGCCCCGGTGATGCGATTGGTGCGTGACGCGCGCGACACCCTCGTCGACCAAGCCTTTCGCTGGTTGCTGCGAGACACCCACGGCACCAATCGATACGCGTTCTTCGTGGAGCGACGTCCCAATATTCGACTCGACCGGTTCTTCGATAACCAGTTTCTCGACCGCTGGGGAAAGACATGGTCCCAGTGCGCGCTCGCGGGCCGTGATTGGCCCGACCGATCGATCCCGACGCTACGGTTCGAGGATTGGGTCGCCGACCGCGCCGCGGGATTGGAAACGATCGCCGATGCATTGGAGCTGCCACTCGAACCGCCCATCGGTTCCGCCGCGGCATCCGACAGCGATTCTTCTCCCGGCTGCGCGGACCTCATACCATCCTCGCCCACTCCGTCGACCTCACAAGATCGACTCGTGGCACGCATCCGTGCCCTCGCGCGACCGTTCCGTCGCACCGTCGGCATTTGGACCTCGTTCTTCACACGTTCGGATGGACAGAGGTTGCACGACTTAGCCGGATCAGCCCTGATCGAGCATGGCTACGTCAACGATGAACGTTGGTTTCTCGACCTTCCCGAGCGACTCGATCCCGATCAACTCGAACAGATCGCCCAACGAGGTGACCAAGTGGGCGCGGTTTGATCAGTGCCGCCGCGAGCCGCCGGTTGAATCGTCTTGGGCGATACGGTGCCTGCGTCTTCCATCCGAGATCGCCAACCTTGTTTCCTCCACCGACAACAACTCGCGGAAGTGGCTTTCTCCCGTGCTCGCCAGTCTCCACCCACTGCCCCAGAAACCAAAGGTGTCCTGAATGAAGTTCGCCTTTTATTCAACCATGCAGGGCATGAACTGGGGTGGCAGCGAGACTCTATGGAGTCGCGCCGCGCGGCGATTGTTGTCGGAAGGCGATCAGGTCGCGATCAATTTCCCGCGATGGCCCCACCTAGCGGCTCCTCTCGCGGAGTTGCGTTCGGAAGGTGCCGAACTATTCCTGCGAGCTCGAACCGGATCAACGTCCAAGCTGGGTCCCATTCAACCGTTGCTCGAACGGTTCAAGCGCAAGACATCGGACGCCGACTGGCTCCGCGACACAGCCCCACGGTTACTGCTGATCACCCTTGGTTATCACCTGGATCCGATTCCGCTCGTCAACGAATGTCAGCGGCTGGGCATCCCTTATGTGATTCAATTGCAATGCGCGTCGGCCAATCGGTTTGTTCCGGCGGAGCGCGTGGCGACTCTTCGCCATGCTTATGAATCGGCGGCCCGAGTCCTTGTCGTCTCCGAGGAGAATCTCGAGAAGGTCGAAGCCAACCTTGGCGTTCGACTTAGCAACGCCGAGTTGATCGCGAATCCGTTTGGCGTCCCGTGGGAAACTCCGTTCCAGTGGCCCACCTCCGAGCAACGATCGCTTGCCTGTGTCGGGCGAATTCACTTCGCCAGTAAGGGCCAGGACTTACTGGTGCACGTGCTCAAGCAGCCGCGGTGGCGGGACCGGTCACTTGAGATCACGCTCTACGGCCAGGACCAAGGCGATCGCGCGCGGCTTGAATCGCTGATCGCCGCCCATGGCTTGGAACGGCAGTTGAAACTCGGTGGCTACCAATCAGATTTGAATGCCCTATGGCAGGCTCATCATGGCCTGATTCTGCCCAGTCGATTCGAGGGAGCTGCGTTGGTGGTCGTGGAAGCCATGCTGGCCCACCGAATGGTCGTCGCGACCGACACGGGCCGCAATCGAGAGTGGATCGACGATGGCCGCAATGGATTCCTGGCCCCGGGAGCCACCGCGGTTGAACTCGACGCGGCCCTGGAACGAGCTTGGACGGCGCGCGATCAATGGCGGGAGCTGGGCCGGCAAGCAGGCATCGATATCCGCGACCGGTTTCCCCAACATCCCGTCGAGGATTTCACGACTCGCCTTCGTGAACTCGCGAGCGACTGAAACGGTTGTTCCGCCGCCATTTCGAAGACCACACGCTTTCGTTGACCTTATATTCCGACACCGTTGGTTGGCCCCATGAACCCTGCTTCCGATCCATCAGACATTCGCAAGGTCAGCATCGCGATCTGCACCTGGAATCGCTGTCGTCTCCTCGAGAAGACGCTGGATACCTTGACCCGATTGCAGGTTCCAGCGGAAGTCGATTGGGAAGTCATCGTCGTCAACAACGCGAGCACCGATGCCACGCCCACGGTCATCGATTCGTTCGTCGACCGCCTACCGGTAAGGCGCGTGGATGAACTCCAGCAAGGTCACTCGCACGCGCGCAACGCGGCGGTGGCGAATATCTCGGGCGATCTCTTGCTTTGGACCGACGACGACGTCCGAGTCGAACCCAACTGGCTCGCCGCCTATGTCGCGGCCGCTAATCAACAAACGGATGTTGGCTTTTGGGGTGGAACGATCGAGCCGGATTTCGAAAGCGAACCGCCTCGCTGGGTCATGGAGAATTGGGAGATGTCCAGCCGGATTTACGCGCTGCGTGATTGGCGTGGCGAGGTCCCATCGGTCGACCTCAAACATCTTCCGTTCGGAGCCAATTTCGCGATCCGCGCGACTCACCAGCGGAGCTATGGATTCGACGTCAACTTCGGTCGAAAGGGAGAAGGCATGCGCGGCTTCGACGAAGTCGACGTCTTTCGTCGCATGCTGGATGCGGGAGTCCGAGGCGCGTGGGTGCCCGCGGCGCGAGTTCATCATCACATTCCCACCGACCGACTCACGCTGGACTATGTCCGTCGTTACTACGAAGGCCAAGGTGAGACGCTGGTCGTCCGCGGCGAGTCACATGGGAGCGATGCTGAACTGACGCGACGGATGAAGAACCAAGAGTTCTGGTTCCGCGTTAAGCGCTGGTTCGGTTCGAGCCGCTCTTGGATTCCGTGTCTCATCGAGGCCGCGCGCCTGCGCGGTCAACTCAAGGCCCGCGGCCAAAAGACCTAACCCGCGAAACCACCAACATCACCTCCGCCCCCGTCTTCCGATGAATTCACGATCCACGCCAACCACCATCGACGACTACATCGCCGGTTTTCCCGAAGACGTGCGAGTCATCCTCGAGCGCATTCGGCGGATCGTTAAGGAAGCCGCTCCGGAAGCCGAGGAAGGAATCAGATACCGGATTCCAACCTTCGTCCTAGGTGGGAATCTCGTGCACTTCGCGGCGTTCGCTCATCACGTTGGGTTCTATCCAACGCCCTCGGGTATCGAGCGATTCAAGGAGGAACTCGCCATCTATCACAGCGCGAAGGGTTCGGTCCAGTTTCCACTCGACTCGCGCATGCCATACGGCTTGATCAAAAGGATCGTGAAGTTCCGCGTGCGGGAGAATCGCGACAAGCTGTCCGCGAAACAACCAGCGAGAAAACGCGCGCGACCCGATTGATAACGAGGCGCGTCGAAGGTGCCACGCACGAGTGCGGCCGCGGAGTGCAAGGCAAGTCCTCGGCGACTCCCTTCGCGGCGCTCGGGTGCCTAGCGGCAGCAAGGCTCGCGTCGTCGGACGAGAAGTTGGCTCCCAGCGACGAACACCGCGCGACGAATACAGCGCGACGAAAAAAGGCACGCCCCAGGGACGTGCCTTTTATGTCCTTACATCCGATCCACAACCACCGCACGGTCAACCGTGACTCCCGTGGAGGCCACGGCGACGCGCGGCGAATGAAGACCTCGACCAAACCGCGGCTTGGCGATCACTCACCACGAATGGAGAGTCACCACCTCGGACGGCTCGATCCGGATCGTGGGGCCTGGATCAGACCACCATGTCCTTGAGAGCCTTGAGCGGACGCACGCGAATGACGCGGCTGGCAGGCTTCGGATCGGCCCACTTCATCTCGCCCGTCTGCGGGTTGCGAACTTGGCGCTTCTTGGTCGCGGGCTTCACCTTGACCACGATCTTGCACAAGTTCGGAATGGTGAACTGGCCCGGCCCCTTCTTGCTGACCGCCGTCGTAATCAATCCAGACATCGCCTCGAGAACCGCGGTGACGTCCTTCTTGGTCAATCCCGACTGCTCTGCCAATTCCGAAATGATTTGGGATTTGGTCAGGGGCTTAACAGCCTTCCCCATGAAACAGGCCCTCCTTGCGAGGAAAAATTCGTTTACACCACAACAACATCCGTCCGTCTTGCGGACCGCGAAATTAGAAGCATTGATCGCCAGATTTCAACCCGAAGATCCGGAAAAATCGTCAAAATCCAAGGAAATCGCACAATCCGCAAACTCATCAAGGCTTCCGTCGTCCCGAATTCCTCTTGGAACTGATCAAGTCAGGCTCACCGCTTGATTCCAGCGGGCTCTTCCGCGCACTCGCAGGCCTGTCCCAATCGCGGATGGTTGGCGGCCGATCGCCGGTCGAATGAACCCTCTTCCCGTTCGCACGAACGTCTCATCTCGGGGCACGATTGTCTCGCCAAGCCCGATCTCGGCGATCACAACGCCCTTGCTTCGTCGCATCGTCGTACGCCCTCGGCCATTCGCCAAGGCTCAATGTTGATTGTCGATCGGCAAGTGAAACGGCGGGTATAAGCGGCCGTTCGCCATCCGGTCCGAGACCTTGTCATGGCTGATCCGCCGTTTCGATTCGTCGCCGGGGCCCTACCAGAAGCAACGCGTTCGCGTTGTTGGCGATGAGGCTCACCACTATGATGACAAGGAGTGTGTCGAGCCATGCGTGGACGCGAAAACCCACATCCGCTGAAGCCCATGGAAGCCCACTCTGGAGTCGTGAACTGACGCTGGCGATGTACGGCGTTCGGTTCACCCTAGGACTCACCGCGGTTGAGGAGTCACCGCAAGTTTGATCACGTTCGCCAAGGGAGCCTGCCGTGCGAGATGCCCGCCCAGAAACCGCCAAGCCACTCCAAGCGTCGCGGTTGGTTCGAGTGAAACGCGCACGACGATGCCATGAGTCTGGCCGCTCGCCATGGTTGCACTCCACGGGACTCGGCGAAGTCATGAAATCGCTGATCCTCTTCACCGCGTTGCTTCTGATCGCGAGCCCTCTCGCGGGCGCTGGTTTGGCCCAGGAAGTTGGCGAAGGAGACTCGGTCTTCGTCCCGGCCCCCCGTGAACTGACACGCCCAATCGATTTGGCATGGGCGGCGCTCGAGGAAGGTCGATATGCCGAGGCCGTTGATCGGTTTGGACAGGTTCTGTTCTCCGAGGAACGCGACAATTATTTCGTTCCTTCCGAAACCACTCCGGGGCTCTGGTCGAGCCTTCGTGTCTATCAACAGCAGTTGCTCGAGAAGCTGCCGCCCGACGCACGCGACTTGTTTGAATTGAAGTTTGGCATCGAGGCTCGCGAACTACTCCAACTCGCGATCGCGCAGCGTGATTGGGAGACGATCACGCGCATCTCGCAAGACTACGTGCATTGTGAAGCCGGCTACGACGCGGCCATGATCCTTGGTCGACGCTACTTGGACGAAGGACGATCGGCCGCGGCGGCCCGTCAATTCGAACAAGTCTTGAAGTCGGAGGTTGGGCGTCCTCGGTGGACTCCCGACGTTCAACTATTGGCGGCGACCGCGTTGCTTTCGGCGGGACGTCAAAGCGATGCGATCGCGGCACTCGAAACGCTTCCCAACGATTCATGGAAGGCGACGATCGGTGGCGAGACCATCGACGGCTCGTTGGATGCGACGCAGTTGAGCGAGTGGATCGCCGCTCGATTGGGCTCGCTCCCCGCGCCTCGGATGGACGCCGAGATGAATTGGATGATGTTCCGCGGCAATGCGCAGCGCAATGGTGTCTCGAGTCCCGGTTTCCCGCTGCTGATCAACCGCTGGCGAGTCCCGACGATGCTGCGCGCGACCGAACGCACGATCGCCAACGGTCTCAAGCGACGTTGGGTCGACGAGGGACGAGTCACCGCGCCGGCGACTCACGCCATCGCGGTTGGCGATGTCGTCGTCATGCGGACTCCCGACTTCATCGTGGGTGTCGAGTTGTCGACCGGGCTGCGAACCTGGTACTACCCTTGGGATGCCGCCGACTCGTTGATCGATCCCGGTGCCGAGCAATCGGCCGTCAACAGCGCGGCGCCCGAGCAGTTGCTACAGGAACGCATGTGGCTCGACAGCATCCACGGCCAAATGAGTAGCGATGGCAATCGAGTCTTCTTTGTCGATTCGCTCCCCTATCGCGCCGCGGGCTCCAACCAGGGGCGAGTGTTCAATGTCCGCAATCCTCCGCCGCCAGAGAAAAACACGCTGGTCGCCCTACGACTCTATGACGATGAGGGAGAACCGGTCGAAGGCAAGATGGACTGGATCATCGGCGGCGAAACCGGCAATGATCAACCTTGGTCGGCAGGCATTTTCTTCCTTGGACCTCCACTGCCGCTCGATGGCGTGCTTTACGGATTGGGCGAGACCCCGAACGACGTGAGGCTCTTCGCCTTCGATGCGGGTTCGGCTCAACTGCTGTGGGACACGCAAGTCGCGATCACGGGCGTTGGTTCGTTCAACGATCAGTCGATTCGACAGCTTGCGGGCGGCACGCCCAGCGCGGTTGACAACTTGTTGATCTGTCCGACCAGTACCGGAGCCGTCGTCGCGGTCGACATGATTAGCCGCGCTCCTCTCTGGGGCTTTCAGTACCGCCCCATGGAAGTCACGCGCGGCTTCACCATGCAGCAAGTCAATCTTTGGAATCCTGGCGATCGCTGGGCTGACTCGGCGATCCTCTTGGCGGACGGAGTCGCGATGGTCACGCCAACGGACCATCAAGAGATGTTGGCGCTGGACGTGAACACCGGCCAACCGCTCTGGAAGCTACCGCGTAACGAAGCGACATGGGTCGCCGGTATTCATGGGCAGTCGGTGGTCGTGGTCGGTACGAGCGAAGTCGTGACCTACCAGATTCGAACGGGTGAGGTGTTGTGGCGCGCGGACTTGACTCCGTTTGGCGCCCCGAGTGGACAAGGCTACGTGTCGGAGTCGCGTTTGTTTCTCCCGACGATCGACCGAAAGGTCGTTTCGATCGAGCTCGAAGGAGGAGCCATCGTCGACTCGGTCGATACCGAGTACGTGTTGGGCAACTTGGTTTGCCACAACGGAGCCATCATCTCGCATGACGTCGATTGGGTAGCGGCCTTCTATCAAGATGAATCCAACCGTGATCCGGTCGCGCTACGACTCGAGCGCGATCCCCAGGACGTCGAGGCCTTGCTGCTACGGGCGCAGCTCCATGCGCGAGACCGCGAGTGGAGGGAAGCGATCGACACGGTGGAACAGGCGTACGGCTTGCAACCACAAAGTCTCGAGGTCCAACAAGCGCTGGTCGACATCATCATTCTCGCGACTCGCAATTTGGATGACATTCCGCTCGAGCAACTCAGCCCCCATGAACCGTTGCTGATGGAATCGGAATACCGCGAGGAGTTTCTCATTCGCAAGACCGAACACTTGCGCTCGACCGGAGATTTCATTGGCATGGTCGAGGCGGTGCTCGGTATCATCCGCGCGCCAGTCTTGGTCGACGACGATGCGCCTCGCCTGCTCAAGCGTGACGACCGGGAGTTCTCCTCATTGACTTGGGCTCGCACGCTGGTCGAGCCGGCGCTCGCGGACGCTTCGGTCGCCGAGCAAGTGGCTCCGATGATCGAACAAGCGCGGCAAGAGACAGCGGCGGCCGGAGACTTGGCCGCGATGAGTCGGCTGGAACGAGTGTTTGGAGATGGCTTGCCGAACGACGGATTCCGCTTGGAACTGAGTCGATCGTTGGTCGAGGCGAATCGTTTGCTTGAAGCCGAGGAGCTACTCGTCGCTCTGTTGGACAACCCATCGCCAACGATTCGGGCCGAGGCGATGCTCACGTTGATCGGGATGCTCGACACCAGTGGCTTCTCGGGACAAGCGCGAGTCTTGGCTGCCGAGATGGCCCAGGATCTCTCGGGAGTCGCCTTGCTTGACGGTCGTGACGCGGGAACCGTTGGAGCCGAGTTGCTAGGCCAAGTCGCCTCGGTCGCGATTCAGCCCCTTCCCTCGGGTCGCCTGCTCGTCGAGGACTCGGAGCAGCCCGACCTTCAAATGCGAACACGCACCGATCTGTTGCTCGACTCGGTCCAGGGCGCGCTTGCTCCGAGCGAACTGACGCTCAGCTATCTCGGGCCGCAAATCTTGATTCGCAATTCCGTCGGGATGGACATCGCCACCGTTAGTGTGGACGACGTTGGTCAAGGCTGGTCGA
Organism: Planctomycetales bacterium; assembly: GCA_020426595.1. Lineage (GTDB taxonomy): Bacteria > Planctomycetota > Planctomycetia > Pirellulales > Pirellulaceae > UBA11682. The sequence goes on along the minus strand of JAGQPS010000035.1, from coordinate 13,590 downwards.
TTCGCTCCAATTCGCGCGGACACTTGCGCAACCACCTGCTTGTGCTCGAGGTCCAGATCAACACTCAAAGTCTTGAGTTGATTGGTATCGATCTCTTCAAGGCCTTGGCGGGCGATTCGCAGCCGGTCGTGTGGCGTCAGCGATTGTGGGGCGATGGCCGGCGCGTGATCGGCTTCGCCCCCAACCGGAACATTCCCACGATGCAAATGCAATCTCGGTCGAACTCGCTCGGCATCCAAATGCTGAACACGGCCTACGATTCCAACTTGATCGGATCCTATTCCGAGCCAACCGACGATGGACTCGTTTATCTCAAGGACGAGCACGCGGTCTGCATCGATTCGGTCACCGGCCAAGTGCGGTGGCGACGAGGTGATCTGACGCCGGGAGGCAGTGTTTTCGCTTCCGACGGCAAGGCGTGGGTGATCGGTAAGGATGAGCTCACGATCAGTGAGTTCTCGCTGCTCGACGGCCGTGAACTGCTCGGACGGGAAGTGGAACCGTTTGGCATGGTGTTTGGTTTCGATCAAGGAGTCGCCGTGGGAGTCAGCTCGACCGGCGACCAACATGTGTTGGTCGGCACGGACTTGGCGAGCGGCGAGGCGGCTTGGCGCATCGAGGTCCCTCAATCGGCTCGAGCCGAACTACTCGATGACGATGGCTTGGCCTTGCTGGAACCCGACGGAACGTTCCGAGTCATCGACATGGCGACCGGCGAGGCGTTGTTATCGACGGCGATCGGCGCTCAACAGGACGTCGCTTCGATTCAATGGCTCGAGGACGCCTTCGGTTACTTGTTGCTGGTGAATCGCAATTCGATGGCGTTGCGGCAGAATTCGCGGCTGATGGAGGACGTCACGCTGATGGCGGTCATGCAACAACCGCTCGTCGACGGCGAGATCTACGCGTTTGATTTCTCGGGTCGGCCGACCTGGCCGGGTCCCGTCGAGGTCGAACAGTACTCCGTCCTTGGCCAAGACCTCGGTCAGATTCCGGTGATCGTCCTTGCTCGAAACTACCAAACGCGGGAACAGGGGGTCGCCACGATGTATATGGACATCGTCTTGGTCGATCGCCGCGACGGTCGCCTGCTTTGGGACGAGACGGCGATCACGGGGTCCATTCGGAATACGACGTGGAACATCACGTTCGATCCCGAAACCGGTGCGACAACCGTGGCGGGCGCCAAACGATTCACGATCCGGCCATCGGAGGAACCCCTGCCGCCCGCGCCAGCCGCGCTAACCGGCTCACGTGCCAGTGGCGCGCAGCGACGTCCGCCGAGTGCTCGTCGCATCTTCAATGGGATCGGTCGGGCGCTGGTACAGTAACGACGCGGCGCAAGCCGAGAGGTATCCGTCGGCTGGGCGAGGCTTCCTCGTGGCGGCTCGGGATATCGGGCTGTTGGCGGTTCGTGAACAATAAAGGGTTCGACTTAACGAACAACCGCGGTTCACGACTGCGTTTCCACGAGACGAAATGCGGACTCGCTCCGCTCCCCCTCCGTCGATCGCGTCCTACCACCCCCAGAGATGAGCGTCCGCGGCTCGACTCGGACGCCGCGGCGATGTTTCCTCGTTCGGACCAGCCATGTCACGACCGACTTCCGAAACTCAATCCCGCGGCCCATCGCCCCGCGCCCGTTTCTCGATCGGCATCGGCCTGTTGATCGTCGCCGCTTTCGTCGGGTGGATGCTGATCAGTGCCCCTTCCTTGTTGATCGATTCGGTCGAGCGCATCGAGAAGTGGCAGCCTGGGCTGGGGAAGGTCTACTTAGGAATCGTCGGAGTGGGCGCGGCGATTTTCGTCATCGCATCCCTGGGCATTCTCTACAAGTTGTATGGCCGCAAATGGGCCGGCGAACGACGTCGGCAATTGCGGAGTCGAGCTCCGAGCGAACTATCCGAATCGCAACAACGGTCCGAGTTTCAGGAGAATCTTCGTCTGGTCGACGAGCTGTCGGACGACGACCGCGTGGGCGCGACCGTGCGCACGCGACTCGCTCCCGATGTGAGAACGCTCGAGGATAAGTTGGCGGCTCGCACGCTTGAGATCGTGGCGTTTGGCACGATCTCGAGCGGCAAGAGTTCGCTTCTTAATCTGCTGGCCGGTCGCGATGTCTTCGATACCGATCCGCGCGGTGGCACGACGGTTCGGCGCAACGAGGTCCCCTGGCCAGGCAATGATCGCGTCACGCTGGTCGACACACCGGGATTGGCGGAATCGCGAGGCGAGGCCCATGGGGCCATCGCCGCCCAGGCGGCTCGAGACGCCGATCTCGTCATGGTCGTACTCGACGGCCCACTGCGACAACATGAACACCTCCTGCTCGCTGAACTGGCCGCGATGGAAAAGCGGTGCGTTGTCTGCCTCAATAAATCGGATTGGTTTCAATCGGCGGATCTCGAGAAGTTGCTGAGCCAGATTCGGGGACAAGTCGAACCGATTTCAAAGCGGATCGCCATCGTCGCGGTGAGGGCCGAAGGCGGCGTGCGCGAACGAATTCGGCAAGCGGCCGACGGCTCGACGACCACCGAAACGGTGCCCGTATCACCCGACATCAGCCAGCTCTCGCAGTGGATGTTGGGAACGATTTCCAGCGAAGGAGATCGCTTGCTACTGGCCAATCTCCTGCTCCGTTCTCGAGGCTTGGTCGAGCGGGCTCGCGACGAGGTCATCGCCGAACTCGATCGCTCGGCATGGCGCGAAGTCGATCGCGCGATGTGGGGAGCGGGGGGAATCGCCGCGCTGACTCCCTTTCCGATCGTCGACTTGTTGGCCGGAGTCGCGATTTCAACCAAACTGGTTGTCGACCTGGCTCGCATCTATCGACAAGAGGTCGATATCGAGGTGGCGAAGCGTTTGCTGAGTGAAATGAGCAAGACGCTGCTCGGTATTCTCGGCACGAGCCTGGCGTTGCCGACCGTGGCCGCGGTCGCCTCTCAAGTACTCAAGACGGTGCCGGGTGTCGGCACGATCGCGGGCGGCTTGTTGCAGGGCTTGGTCCAAGCATTGATCACGCGTTGGATTGGCGCGACGTTCATCGAGTATTTCCGCACGGGCATGCGACAGCCCGAGGGCGGACTCACCGGTCTCGCGCGCCGCCAATGGGAACGCCTCACTCGTCCCGAGGAAATGAAGCAGTTGATCCAGCAAGCTCGCACGCATCTGTCGTCGAAGGAATCGACATGAGCGATCCCATGCCCTCTCCCGATATGCCGACTCCTCCCGCCATCGATTCGACCGATGCGACGACGGCACGAGCCGATGGTGTCGCGGGATCGGTCCCCGGCGGCGACCACGCTCGCTTCGCGCAGGCTCGCGCGTCGATCGAGCACACGTTGGGCAAGTTGCGGGACTGCACCGACGAGGAACGAAAGCGTCTGCAGAACGAGTTCGCCGCGCTGTCCGATATGCTCGAGAAGCTCGATGGAGGTGTCGTCGAGATTGTCATCTTTGGCGAGATCAGCACGGGCAAGTCGGCCCTGATCAATGCGTTGGCTGGCGAGGCGATCGCGGCGGTCGACGTGCAGGGAGGGTGGACGAAGGACGTTCAACGGACCGAGTGGAAGGCTTGCGAATATCGCATACCCGGCTTCAACCAAAGCGGCGTGATGCTGGTCGATACGCCGGGCATCAACGAAGTCCAAGGAGCCGATCGGGCGCGAGCCGCGATTGCCGCCGCTCGCCGGGCCGACTTGATCGTCTTTGTCACCGATTCGGATCTCAACGAGATCGAACATTCGGCGCTCCGGGAGTTGGCCGAACTGCGTAAGCCGATGATCGTCGTGCTTAACAAGATGGATCTGTACTCGACGCAGCAACGCGAACGACTTCGACATGTCCTCGCGGTCGAGCGATTGCAAGGAACGATCCCACCCGAATCGATCATCCTGACGAGCGCCGACCCTCGTGAAATCGAAGTGCTGATCGAGGATGCCCAAGGCAACACTCGCTCGGAAATTCGGCGGCCCCCGGCCAACGTGGGCGATCTTAAGGCCCGTATTCTCGAGATTCTCGATCGTGAGGGACTCGCCCTCATCGCGCTCAACGCGGCGATGTACGCGGCGGACAACAGCGACCGCATCGCGGCGCTGAGGATCGAGCTACGCAACCGTTTCGCCGAACGCACGATCTATAGTTTCGCGGTCACCAAGGGACTCGTCGTCGCGTTCACGCCAGCCGTGGCCGACTTGGTGGGGGGAAGCTTGGTCGATGCGTCGATGGTCGTTTCGCTCGGACGCATCTATGGGATCGACATGAGCTGGGCTCATGCGCGAGGCTTGGCGACGGCGATCGGCAAGGCGGCGGGTTGGGTGCTCGCTGGCGAAGTCGCTTCCTACATCGTCGCGTCGTTCTTCAAGGGCATCACGTTTAGCCTCGGCACGCCCCTCACCGCGGCCCCGCAAATGGCCGCCTCGGCCTGGGCGAGCATCGTGGTCGGCAAGGCGGCCAAGTACTATTTCGAGCACGGCGCCTCGTGGGGCGGACGCAGCCCGAAGGCCGTGGTCCATGAGATCCTCGATCAACTCGATAAGGACTCGATCATGGCCGAGCTCAAGGAAGAGATCAAACGCAAGATGCTCTTCAACAAACACACCAAGGACCGGCTCTAACCGCGAACGCGGGTCGGCCAACGCACTCCCAGCCAACGCACTCCCATGAGTCGCGCGCTCATCCGCTCCGCCGCCCTGACGGGAGAAAGTGTGGCGTACCGATCCGCATCGCCGGCATGGCGTGGCTTGGCGAGACTGATGCTTCAGTTCTCGTGCACCTGCTTGTGCCATTGAGCCAAGAGTTGCAAGGCTTCCATTGGCGAAAGTCGGTCGACATCGACGGCGCGCAGCGCGTCGATCACCGGGTGGTCCGCGTAGCCAAAGAGAGTGAGCTGTATCTCGCCGCGTGGCGCGGCCACCGTGCTCGAGACTCGCTGTGAACCTCGGTGGCGCGGGCCATCCTGCATCGCGGCGTTCGACGAGAATTCCGGCTCATCGCCACTGATCGAGCGGACATGATTCTCGGCTTGGTGCTCGAGGTCTCGCAGGATTTCCGTCGCTCGTTGGTTGACCGTTTTGGGAACTCCCGCCAACCGAGCCACGTGAATGCCGTAGCTCTTATCCGCCGCTCCCGACACGATCTTGTGCAGGAAGACGACCTGGTCTTCCCATTCCTTGACCGACACGGTTAGGTTGCGGACACCTCCGAGCGATGCTTGCAGGTCGGTTAGCTCGTGGTAATGGGTCGCGAAGAGCGTCCGGCAGCCGATGCGATCGTGCAGGTGCTCGACGATCGCCCAAGCCAGCGAAACACCGTCATACGTGCTGGTTCCACGTCCGATCTCATCGAGGATAACGAGACTTCGCGGCGTGGCGGTGTTAAGAATTCGGGCCGTTTCGGTCATCTCGACCATGAACGTACTTTGTCCACGGGCGACATCGTCACTCGCTCCGACTCGAGCGAAGATCCGATCGGCGATTCCGATCGACGCCTCGCGAGCCGGCACGAAACTGCCCAACTGCGCCATCAAGGTCAACAGCGCGACCTGACGGATGTAGGTGCTCTTACCAGCCATGTTCGGACCAGTGATGAGCAAGATCATCCCATCCTCGCCGCTCATCCGCACGTCGTTGGGCACGAACGTCCCATCCGCCTCGGTCGAATCGAGCACGGGATGCCGCCCGGCGACGATATTGAGTTCCGAATCGTCGGTCACGCGGGGCCGACAATAGTTGCGGCGCCGCGCGAGCTCGGCCAAGGCGACGACGACGTCGAGATTCGCCAACGCGTAGGCGGTCCGCTTCAAACGAACCGCCGCCTCGAAGACCTGTTGTCGGAGCTCCGCGAACAGATCGTACTCCAGACTCTTGGCCCGTTCGTCCGCCGACAGGACCTTGTCCTCGTACTCCTTGAGTTCCGGCGTGATGTAACGCTCGGCATTCTTGATCGTCTGCTTGCGGATGAACGAGTCGGGCACCTTATCCGCTTGGGCCGCCGTGACTTCCAAGTAGTAACCAAAGACCTTGTTGTAGCCGACCTTCAAATTAGGAATGCCGGTCTGCTCGCTCAGTGAAGCCTGATAGGAAGCGATCCACTCCTTGCCGCCGAGCGCCAACGCCCGCAGCTCGTCGAGGTTCGCGTCGTAGCCCGGTCGAATGAAGCCGCCGTCGCGAGCCTGCAATGGACAGTCGTCCTCGAGCGCTAGATCGAGTTTCTCGCGGAGCGCGTATTCCGCGTCGATCGTCTCGCGCAGCTCGGAAAGCAACGGCACTTGAGCCTCGTCCAGCAACGCCTGAACGGCCGGAATGGCACTCAACGTTCGGCTCACGAAACTCAGATCTCGCGGAGTCGCTCGCCCCGAGACGATCCGAGTCACGACTCGCTGCAAGTCATAGACGCCTTGAAGCGACTGACGGAGCGAGGTGCTCCACTGAGTCTGATTCACGCCGTATTCGACCGCGTCGAGACGTCGATCGATCGCGACCGGATCGGTCAGCGGATCGGCGAGCCACTCGGCCAACATGCGGGACCCCATCGGCGTCACGCAGCGGTCGAGCACGGCCAGTAACGAGCCTTCGCGCTTCCCGTCGCGTATCGTGCGCGTGAGTTCGAGGCTGCGGCGAGTCGCCTCGTCGATCTCGAGGGTCGTCGTACGGCGGTACGGGACCGGAGGATCGAGTTGCGATAGGGACTGCTTTTGCGTCTCGAGCAAGTATCCCAACAGTCCCCCCGCCGCTCGAATCGCCGGTTGATCGTCCGACTCGAAACCGAGCCCCTCGAGACTCTTGAGCGAGAAATGCGACTGGAGGGAACGCCGCGCCTCGTCCTTGCCGAAGGTCCAAGCGGGACGAGTCGTGACCATCACGCGCCGTTGACGCAGGCTGGCGAGGGCGGGTGAGTTTTCGATCAACAGGACTTCGCTGGGACGAATGCGAGCCAGATGATCGGTGAGTCTCGCGGCGTCGATCGTCGCGGCGAAGAAGCGGCCGGTCGAAAGGTCGGTCCACGCGATGCCCACGAGACCATCTTCTTGCTTGCCCGAAGGCTCACAAATCGCCAACAGGTAATTGGCTTCCTTCGGATCGAGCAGGCTATCGTCGGTCACGGTTCCCGCGGACACCACGCGAGTCACTTCTCGACGCACGAGCCCCTTGGCTTGCTTGGGGTCCTCGACTTGCTCGCACACCGCGCAGCGGTAGCCGGCTTGAATGAGTTTCGCCAAGTAACCGTCGAGCTGGTGGTACGGAAATCCGGCCATCGGGATCGGATTCACACCCTTGTCCCGACTGGTCAGGGTCAGCCCCAGGACTCGCGCGACGACCTTGGCGTCCTCAAAGAAGAGTTCATAGAAGTCGCCCATGCGAAACAACAGCAACGCGTCTCCGCAAGCCGCTTTCGCATCGTCGTACTGTTGCATCATCGGTGTCTTGCTCATGACCGCAGATGATAACGGTCAGCGCAAGCCGACAAAAGTTCCCGGGCGCCGATGACGTAACCCCAACAAATTGCCGCGTCCCAAGCGGTTTCGCCAATCGACAAACTCGGAGGCGGCTTTTCATGCCGGTCGCCGTTTCACTCGTTTCCCCGAGTCTCTCCGCCCCCCATCCACGAATGGACGGGAATCAAAGCCGCTCAAAGCGCTGATCGAATCGTACTTCCGCCGTGCCCCGACGCGTCAAAGCAGTTCACCGAGGGCGGCGTCCAACCGATCTAAATCTTCGACCGTGTTGTACCCATGCAGAGCGGCTCGCAATCGCCCCGCGCGGCAGCTGAGAACCACGGATCGTTCGATGAGCGACTTGCGGAGCGCCACCGGATCGTGCCCGTCGAAGGAAAACGACACGATGCCCGAAGCGTGTCGAGGCCTGCGGTCGCTATGAATCGTCGCTCCGCGCCGACGCAATCGCTCCACAAGCTCATCGGTGATACGCAGCACGTTGTCGGCCAACGCGACGGAGTCCTTTCCCCACCCGCTGCTGGAAAGCAAGTCGACACTGGCACGGAGTGCTTGGGCGGCCAACAGATTGTGCGAGCCTCCCTCGAATCGTTGGGCGTCGGTGCGCAGTGGTTGCGTCAAGTCTTGGTAATCAAAGGGATTCACGACGCTGTTCCAGCCCAAATGGGACGGGCGAAGCCGCGTGATATGCTCCTCTCTCACATACGCGACCCCAAATCCCTCGGGACTCAACAACCACTTGTGCCCGTCGGCCGCGAGGTAATCGATCGGCGTTCGCGAAACATCGAGGGGAAAGACTCCCAGGCCTTGGATCGCATCGACGAATAACTGGCAACCGATGTCGTTCGCCACTTGGGCGAGTGCGTCGAGATCGACGCGAAATCCGCTCGCGAATCCCACCCAACTCGTGACGATCAACCGTGTGCGTGAATCGCAGCGTGCGGCGACGTCGGCCGGATCGAACTCGCCCATGGCTCCGGTTGGAACGACTCGCAACTCGACGCCTCGATCGGACAACTGCCGCCACGCGTAGTGATTGCTGGGGAACTCACCCGCTGGCACGACAAGATTGTCACCGTCCCGCCAATTCAATCCGTCGGCGACGAGGTTGATTCCTTCGGTCGTGTTGGCCACGAAAGCGATCTCGCTGGGCGAGGCTCCGATGCCCGCGGCCACCGCTCGCCGCGCTCCGGAGAGTCCCTTGGCCCACTCAGGCCAATGCAGATCGCCGTCTCGAGTCCCCTGGTCCACGAAAGTCTGGAGGGCTGTCCGAGCCGGACCGGACAGAGGCCCCACCGCCGCGTGGTCGAAGTAGCCCCATTGAGCCGCCACCGGCATGTTTTGGCGAAAGTGCTCGCTCAGGAACCGAGGGTCCAATTTCGACGGACTGAATTCGAGGGAGCCGGTCTTGTCGGAGCCGGATGGGTGCTCGCTCATGGCTGATCGAAATACCTAGGAGTGGGAAGGAGACGGGCTATTCGCCGTGGGAGGCCGCCGACATTCGCGACGGCTTTTGAGTCTTTTAGCCACCAGCCGTTCACGCCGCCACCCGCGATTTCTAGATGCGATGGCCGCGCGGAACTCAAGAAAGAAGGGCGGATTGGAGAGATCGGGGTGTTTCTACGGGCTGCCACCGCCTATGCTTTGCCCCTTTAAGGCACGGAACCCCAAAGTGTCCAGCCACAGTCGTGACACGGTCGGCCGCTTGATTATACTGGCGTGAATCGGCGGTGAAGCTTCCGCTTGAGGGAGAGGCCGTCGACTCCCCCAAGACTTGTCTGGAACGTTCGCCGCTCGCTCCCGCGGACACGGGATCGAAACTCGACTCGCCCTGCCGGTCTGTGCTCACTTACCGGACGACGCTGAACAAGTCGAACGTCGCTTCCCGCGATGTTGGGAACGAGCCGAAAAAGAACGCGGAAAGAGTTGCCGTGGAAATGGCCTAGCGGGATGCCGCGACTGTTCGTGGTTCGGTTGGTTAAGTCGTCACTAGAGTTCATCACCTTTGGAACTGCACCTTCGAGGAACGCTCCTGATGCCGAAAATCCTCTGCATCTCGGCGATGGTGGTCGCCATTTTGGTGCTGGTCCTGTTCTTGTCCGACCTGTTGCTCGGGCTGGCTGGATTGGATTTTGCTCCATTCAATCGCACCGAGGGAACGATGCGTTTGGTCATGGATGGGGTCTTCGCCCTAGGCGGTGGTGTGCTCGGCTACTTGAGCTGGAAGACTTTCAAGGAGCAGGTCTAGCATCGCGTTCGTTGCCAATTTCAAACGCGGTCGCATTCGCCAACGGCTTCTCGCCGCTCCTTCGATTCGCACCATCCCAAGTTGCGTCGCGTCGAGTCCTCGGATGACTCGAGCTTCTTAATTCCCAAGCGCTTGGCATTCGCCGCATCGCTGGATCTCCTGAGTCGCGGTGCCAATTTCCTCGCTGCGTGACGATCGGCGGCTGCTCGGCGATTTTTGGCCCGGCCTCTTTCAGGGCTCCGCGACTTGGAGTGGCTGCAGGCTTGCCGCGGAATCGGGGGCGCGAGAACTTGTCGGACCGGCGGGAACTTCGCGGCGCCTCGTTTCGTCGATGGTCTGTCCGAGGCACGCGATCGGAAACTCGCTCATCGCAAGTACGTCTCAAGGAGACAAGCCGCGGTGGGACTTTTCTGACGCGGCAAGCTCGATCCGCCCCCGAGCGGCTGGTTGCCAGTCGATGAGTCCGACTAGTCAAACACATCTCTTCACACGTCGAGGATCCGCATGTTCCAACCCTCCCACCAACCGACCCACCGCCCTGTTGCCCGCATGTCGTCGAGAGTTGCTGGCTTGTTGTTACTCGTGGCGATCGTCATGGGAGGCGGCCACGCGGCGGCCCAAGATGAACCCGGCGACTCGGAGCCACCAGCGGGAATCGAGCTGATCATCGTCGGCAAGCTCGAGACCGGCATCGTGGCGATCGGGGGCGAAACGACTGGCACGGTCGTCCGAGCCTCGGGCGTGACTTGGGAAGTGGAATGGGAGGCCGAGCGTGAGGAGGCGTTGTCCACGTTCGCCGAACGGATAAGTGGCAACCAAGTCGCGGTAAGCGGGTCGCTTCGGCTCGTAAAAGGTGTGGAGCGAGGCGATCGCTGGATCCTAACGGCTCATTCGTTGGCCGCCGCACCGGCCGGAGTCGCGCCGGCTCGGGGCATTGTCCAGGCTCGAATCCAAGGCCGGCTCAACAATCAAGTGGTCGCCATCGGTGGCGAGACGACGGGGACGGTGGTGGACGCCGGTGATTTCTCTTGGGAGTTGGAACTGGGCCGCGACCTCGACCTTCGCAAGGCGGCGGAGGCACTTGATGGCCAATCGGTTACGGTAGAGGGCAACATCGAGGTCGCCATCCGCACCGTGGAGCGCGGGCGGCGCCCTATTGTTGGCGTCGGTCGGCTCATCGCGAGCGCTCCCGCCGAGTCGATTCCCGCCGTGAGCGGAGTCATTATCGTTCCGGAGAATACGGCGGCCTTCGCCGACCGTACTCTTGAGGTGAGGCTCTTTGAATTCGATCCACTCTTGGCGGATGTCGGAGCGACGGAAATCGACGTCTGGGAGATGGCGAACTTCGAGCACATGGGTGCGGATTCAGAGCAGCTCGCCTTTGAACTGGGCAAGGGATTCCAGCCTCGGCTCGATCGGTCCTACTACATCACGGTGTTCTCCCTGCACGACGGGGTGCGAACGCAGATCGGCGAATTGGATGGCCAAGCCGGATTGGCCAAGGTTTTGCAGGGGACCTTCTCGAGCCGTGTGACGATGATCCTGCGAGAATTGAGGTAGTCCGACTCATCGGCTTTCAGGGCTCGACGAGGTTCCACGCGGCTTGGCCGGACGGGGCTTGACGAAAAGCGTCTCGTTGCCCTATCGTGGCTCGCCTTGACGCGGCCAGATGCGTTGTTTGATCGGGACTGGTGTAACGGTAGCACGAAGGATTCTGGCTCCTTTAGTCGGGGTTCGAATCCCTGGTCCCGAACTCAATGAAAGCGAGACTTCGGTCTCGCTTTTTTCGTATTTGCTCCGAAGCTTGCGTCGTCACATGGAACCAAGATGCATTCCTTCGTGGCCTAGCACGGGGCACCTCGCGCGGCAGCTCGGCGAACGGGAGTGCGGCTCGACGCAAATTCGCAACCCTGGCTGGCGCGGAGCCTTTTTTTGACACAATGGTCGTTTAACGCCGTCGCGTCGTTGGCGCGTGGGCGGTTCATCAGCTCAATCGATCACCCATCGCAAGGCGTTGTCCGACACCTTGCGATTCACACGAAAGTCCAAAGCATGGAAGAGGGTCAGCCCAGGTTTCGCCGAGTCGTTCTGAAGCTCTCGGGTGAGAGCTTCACTCGCAGTGGGGAACGAGGCATCGCCATGGAAGAGGTGGTGCATATCGCGGAACAAATCAAACAGGCCCACGCCTGTGGATGCGAGATCGCGGTCGTCATCGGAGGAGGCAACATCCTGCGAGGCGCTCAATTCCACAGCCAAAGTCATTCGATTCAAGAAGCCACGGCTCATTACATGGGCATGTTGGCGACGGTGATCAACGGCCTAGCCCTGCAAGACGCGCTCGAATCATTGGGTTGCCAGACTCGTCTGATGACCGCCATTCGCATGGATGGAGTCGCCGAGGCTTATATTCGTCGGCGAGCTCGACGGCACCTCGAGAAGCGACGGATCATCATCTTGGCGGCCGGGACGGGGGGCCCATTCGTGACCACCGATACCGCCGCGGCGCTGCGGTGCCTCGAGCTCGAGGCCAACGTGCTGATGAAGGCGACTCGAGTCGACGGGGTCTACACGGACGATCCAGAGAAGAACCCGCACGCGATGCTTTATCGCGAACTGAACTATCAGCAGGTGCTCGAACGTGGCTTGCGAGTCATGGACAGCACCGCCATCACTCACTGCATGGAACACAAGGTCCCGATTCTGGTCTTCAACTTTTTGAAGGCTGGCAACATCCAAGCGGCCATCGGTGGTGACCGAGTCGGTACATTGATTCATGCGACCGGAGCCAACAGCGAACCGACGATGGCGACTCCAGGTGGCGAAGGCTAGGTTATAGTCGGAGTGGCACCGACGACGAGCGCCCCTCCACGAGACTCTGGTCGGACGGCTGGCCCCGCGGACCGCGGACTCCTGAGAGGCCCGACATCGAGTCTCGAATCACGGGGCCGCCACAAACCATGACATGAACGAGGAAACCAGCGGAACTCGCCGCGATACTTGCGGCGGGTAACGCCAACGCCCAGCGCGACGGTGAGCCCCGCGCATGACCGCGAGGTTCTCCCTCGAACACGGACCTTGGCTGCAATCACTCACACAGGAAGGACACTCAATGCCATCTAGCGATGAAATCTTGATGGACGCCGAAGAGCGGATGGAAAAGGCGATTGAGGTGCTCAAGAAGTCCTTGGGCGGTATTCGCACGGGGCGAGCCAACCCAGGTTTGGTGGACTCGTTGCGAGTCGACGTCTACGGTTCGCCCACTCCGATCAAACAAGTCGCTTCGGTCGGAGCGCCCGAGCCGACTCAGATTGTCATTCGTCCTTATGACACGACTATTATCAAGGACATTGAGAAAGCCATCGTGGCGAGCGACTTGGGTTTCAATCCTCAAAACGACGGTCGTGTGATTCGCATCAACATCCCACCCTTGTCGACCGATGTCCGCAAAAAGATGGTGGCTCGGATCAAGGAGCTGAGCGAGGAAGCGAAGGTCTCGATCCGCAACATCCGTCGTGACGGCAACAAGGCGGCGGAACAGTCCGAGAAGGACAAGGAGATGACGGAGGACGATCGCGACCACACCAAGGACGAGGTGCAAAAGCTCACCAAGAAGTACGAGGATCAGGTGAGCGACTTGGCCAAGGAACGTGAAAAAGAGGTCATGGACTCCTAGCCGATTCCGGACTTTGCCCGTCGACGTCGAATCAAGAGCTCGACATCGAATCAGGAGCGCCGAGCGGATCGCCCCGCATCGGCGCTCTTGTCGTTTCTTGCGGGATCATCCCGAGTCGGCCAGCGGCAAGACCGATCGCGTGGAGAAACCAAAGGAAACCCGAAGCGTGAGCGAGGGATTCTGCCCGTCAACGCGCCGCATCGTGCGGCCGTGAGA
>JAGQPS010000359.1 GCA_020426595.1 Planctomycetales bacterium | reverse complement strand
AACAAGCCGTCAACCCGTTACGCCACCAACACTTCCGCTTCGCGCCCTCCCCAAAATCGCAGCATCTAAGAGCGTGAGCGAGGGATTCTTCGACGTCTCGAACAAGCCGTCAACCCGTTACGCCACCAACTCTTCCGTCTCACGGCACCCGTGAAATGCTACCCCAAGAGTCTCAACGAGGGATTATTCGCCCATGGGAAGGCGGCCACAAACCGGTGCCCCGATCAACCGGTTGCCTCCCGGACCACTCTAGTCCGGTATCGACGAACGCGAACTAACCAGCGGAGCCCTTTGAAATTCGACGGTGATAGGGAATTGGCTCGGGAGCCATTTCTTGGCCTAGCCGGAGATGTCGAGGTTGCGTCCGATTTGCCCGGTGGCGTCGCGACTCAAATGCTCGTCCGCCGGGGCATCGCTCGATGGGTCCGCTCCTTCATCGTTGGGGGAGCCATCGAAGAGATGACCGCCCAGGTCTCGGCCATCCCCATCGCGATCCTGAGCCTCTTCATTGGCTTGTAAGGAACCGTCCGCCGCCGATTGCTGATTGACGTTGGCGGCCGCGATCTGGTTGGCGGATTCGGCCGACTTGCGATCGGTATCGCTGGTGCGCTGGTGGCCCACTTGAGCCCCCACGACTCCCGAAACCCAATTGCCTTGAGGTCCAATGCTCATCGCCTGACTCCTCCGCTGATCCGCGACTCGAATCATCTTGGTGCGCGGACGGGCTGGGAGTCAACATCGATTGGTCCGCGGAGTGACTGTGTTCGTTGTCAAGCGACGAATGGGGACGGGCAACCTGCTTTTGCGGAGCCAAGGCCGACTCTGTCGCACGCCGGCAATTGGGCGAACCGCGGCACCCAGAACAGAGCCGCAAGAGTGTCGGCTTTTGCTCCGCGAAAGCACGTCTCTTCCAACGAGCGTAAGGGATCTCCTCTCCCGCTCACCACGGAGCCAGGCGGCTGGAGGCCTCGGACCCAGGCCAAGGCGGGTGCCGGAGGTTATCGCCAAGACTCTGGCACGATCGACGGGCCGAATCCGGTCGACGGATTCGGCGCGGGTGGCATCGTGGTGCCGGGCCAGAGCAACGACTCGGCCGGTGTCGGCTCGGCGGTCATCGCCTGGATGGCGTCGTTGATCTTGGGGAACGGGACTTGAGTCACCTGGGGGTCGTACAACGATCCATCGACTCGGATCAACAAGAACTGACGGCTCGCCGCGCCAACCAAGGGGCTCAGGATGGGCAACTTTAGTTCTTGTCGGCCGACTCGTGTGTAGAACTGAGCTTGGAGTCGACCGCTGAAGTCGAGCTCCCCGGAGCCCGCCAACGAGATGGCGTCTCCCGCCAATTCGACCCGCTGCAACTCCACTCGATCTCGTTCAATGCGGTAGTCGATCGTGCTGGTCGTGAACGCCGTGCGATCGACTTGACGAATGCTCAGCAGCTTGAGCAGGTTCACCATCAGCGGCAGTTCATAAATCGTCGCGTCTTGCAGCTCGATCCTTCCGTGGCCAGCCAGCGAGTTCGCATCGGTGCCCGAACCCTCGAGGCGAATGCCCGCGTAAATCGCGCCCGAGAGGTCCTGTACATTCCAGCCGAACTCATCGCGAGCCGCCTCGAGACGCCCCTCGCCGATCGAGCCTTGGACCATGAACGAGAGGTTGTTGTCGAACTGCATCTGCCCGTCGACCTGCACTCGCCCACCCAACCAAGAACCGCTGAGTGGTCTGGGAGTCGCTCGTTCCGTGGCTTGGGAAGCCATCGACCCAAAGGCGACTCGTGTCGAATCCAGGTAGAGCGGCCCGCGCACATCGCGGATCTGGGTGTCACGCCACATCAAGCTATCGAGCTCCAATTGACCGAAGCTCTCCATCCGTTCGCCCATCATGACGCCAACGGTCTTTAACGTTCCATAGGCATCGTGCAGGCGATGACCGGCGATCGTGAGGCCGGCTCGTTCCAGGTCGACGGTTTGGTCCCATTGAACCTCGAGTTCGTGGGGCGGGACCGCTCCGCCACTGTCGCGCGGAACCAAGGGAGGCGTGAAGCGAGGATCGCGCTGCCCAAACAACACGGCGATGCGACCATGCAGGTTGAGGCGTCCCGAGAGTTCGATCGTACGCAGGCCTTGTTTGACGATCGGAGGCAGGCTTTCGAGCAATTCCGCGGTGGGCTCGATTCGATCGATCGAACATGGAGAGAGGTCGAGCCACCAGCCGTCGGTGTTGGTTCGGCCGACCCCCTGCACGCTGATCGTCGTCTCTCCATGATGTCCGCGGAGGTCATCGATGGCGATCTCGCCGTTGTCGTAGGTGATCGAGCCCGTCAGCTCGTGCCAAGTGAAAGGCATCCAGACCGGCCGCACGCTAACTCCCGTGCGCTCCTCGCTGCGACGATCCCACATGCGGGCCTTGATGGTCAGTTCAGTCGTTTGATCGACCAGCTGTCGTCGATAGGTGGCGTCGAGGTGATCGAGATGCCCGGCGGGACGCATGTTGTCCCACGTCTCCTTGAGCGAATCGGGCAAGGCTCGACGCAGTTCCTCGTCCAATGGCAAGGACGATCCTTCAAAGGAGAGATTGAGCCAGCGATCGGGACCGACGCTCCCACTGCACGAAATCAGACCACTGCCGTTATGGCCGCGAATCTCCTGGAAGTACATCCAGTCGTCCTGCACGATGATCTTCCCGGTAACTCCATGCAGGTTGTACGGAAGCCCTTCGTAACGCAGCGAGCCATCGAAGATCTCGATCTGATAGGTGCGGTGAAAGTCGCCTCCCGCTTCATGACGTTCGAGAGCGACGGTCACGCCCAGTTGTCCCTTGGGGCTGAATTGCCTCACCGTATGTTCGATGCCTGGCTGGCTCCGCAAGGCATGCATGAGCTCTTCACTGATCGGGAGCTGATCAAGCAGCTCGATGTCGACTCGCCCCACCGAATTGGCGCCCGGGTTTTGATACTCACCCTTGGCGACCACCCGACTCCCCGACGCGCGTCCCTCGATGTCGAGCCGCAGCCGTTCGGGGCTCCACGAGACCGTGCCTTGGCAATGGTGCACCGGGTAGGGGAACACGGCGTAAACGAAACTCACATCATGCAGGGTCAGATCGAGATTGGGGTGCCAGCCCCCTGGGCCTCCCTCGACATGCACGCAAGCGTCCATCACGCCGGTCGGTCGGTACTCGTCCCAGTGGTGTTTGATGGAGGGCGGAATGTAGGGTTCGAGTCGCCGGTCCACGTTGACTCCATCCACCCAGCCGTCGATGACCCAGTGGTCGCCGGTGGAGGACGCGTTTCGTTCGGCGTTCACGCTCACGCGGCCCTGGCCGACCAAGGCTCGAATCCCTTCCAAACGCCAGCGCTCCGGAGTCGCTTCGAAGGAGCCTTCGAGGTTGACGATCGGATCGGGCAAACGCGCGTCGTCCAATCGCCCGTCGACGATGGTTCCCGCGGCCCAGTAATTGGTGGGCGAGCCGAGTCCGACGCCCTCGACGCGAAACTCCAGATCGATGCCCGCGTCGAGACGAGCGATATCGGAGAGGGACTGTCCCGCCAGTTCTTCCGAGACGCGAATGAGGTCGGTCGAGAGTCTCAGATTGTGTGCGTCCCCACCAAGGGTCCAAGCGGCCGTGCTTTCGTCGTAGCGTCCCTCGACGCGGAGCTTGCCGATGCGAGTCGTTTGAAGTTCCGCCGAGATCTGAAAGACGTGCGGAATCGCGGCCGGGATTTCCGGACCGTTGGGTTCGGCTGGCGGCAGGATCTCGATCTGGAGATTCGTGATGTGTTCCTCGAGTCGCCAGGGGCCAATCGAACCGCCCACGGTCAACGCGGCGTCGACGATCGAGATCGGGACTCGATTGCCGTTGCCTTGAGGCAGTGGCCAGAGTCGCTCCGCCGCGTAGCTGCCATCGGCTTCGGGTGTCAGGTTGGCTCGTAGGTGCCGCACGAGAATGCGCTGAGGCTGAAAGCCGTGTCGCGCGATGTTCCACAGCGTTTGATCGGTCCGGATCAGCAGCTCGTCGACATGCAGCAGCGCCGGACCGGTACTGTCGGTGGAGGCGAGGCTCACGTTGCGGAGCCAGAGCCCCTGCCCTTCCACGAAATCGGCCGAGCCGATTTGCGCCTCGAGGCCTCGATCCGCGAAGAGCTCGGTCGCCTTGCGTTCGATCCAAGGTCGGACGATGGGCCCAAGTTGCTTGCGCGCGACCCACCAGCCACCGACCAACAAGGTGCAAATGATGATGAGGAACAGGACGAACCGGCGGTAAGCCAGGCAGCCTGCCTCAAAGGCGTGAAGACAAGCCGCGGCGCGCTGAGAGACGGATCGCGCGGCGGTGCCCTCGTTCGAGTTTTCTCCGGAGCCTTCCATGGCGGTTTCCGAGAGGAGACGTAACGAGTCATCGTAGCCGAAGCACCCCGCGCCGCCCCAGAGCAGTTCTCGATCGCTCGCGGCCGAACCGCTGACCCCTCTTCGGCTTCCGCGACCAGCAAGAAACCGAGCAGCTTGCCTCGCTGGACCAGCAGGCACGCTCGCCGCTCCGACCAACCCTCCGCGAGGCATCCACCCTTAAAACCCTCCAGTTGACGTGAACTGCGTGCCTGGTTCTGAGGCTTTGCGTGCTGACTGTGATTGCGTTTTGTTCTGGGCCGCTAAAGGAAAACAAGTTTCAAAGATTGCGTGAACGCTTGTTCGCACTTTTGAGTGGTGGCCGCGCGAGGCAATGCCTAGAAGTGCTTGCATATCAGGCATTGCAAGCCTGTTGATTGGTCTTTTGGCGTGCCCGGATGAGATCGCAAAGCCGCTGGTCGAGCCAGATGAAAGAAACTTCAGATATTTCTTGACTCCTCCTGAAGTGGCTTAAGGGGATTCAAGCTCCCTTAGCCCCGTGGGCTGGAGGTGCAGTCTGAGTTGCGCCCATTGCCGTCGTGGTAGCCCGGGGGGTTCGGAGGGCACCGCGACTCCGCAGGCGCGGCGATTGCCTTTCCGGATCGGACGTGTGGGTTATCGCAGGTCCGAACCGGACCGGGGGTTGGAGTCGGCGGTTCGTCGATACGATCCCGTAGCATCGTCGAGCAGCTGGGAGAATCGTGAATGTCGGAGCATAAGGAGCGTTTTTG
>JAGQPS010000358.1 GCA_020426595.1 Planctomycetales bacterium | reverse complement strand
TTTTCACGCGTTTGACTTGGGCGACGGGGGCGAGGCTTGAATTACGCAGTGTCAAGAAGTTCGGCTTGGATTGGCGTGATGCCAGTGTCGGCTTTCACTCCGTGAAAGCGTGTCTTGGCAGCGTCAACCGATTGAGGCCTGTTGGACGTTGTCCAACGAAGTCGGCGGTGTAACGAGTTGTTGGTTGGTTTGAGAGTGCGAAGAATCCCTCGCTCACGCTTCGGGTTTCCTTGGGTTTTTCATGCGTTTGACTTGGGCGACGGGGGCGAGGCGTGGGAAACGCGACGGGAACACTCACGCTTTGGGGTTCCTCTTGGGGACGGGCATTACGGTTTCACAGGAAATGTGTGAGGCTGTAGGAGAATGAAACAGATGGCTTGGAATCGACGAGAGTGGATGCGGCGAACGGGTGTTGGCGCGTCGTGCTTGATGGCGGGCACCGCCATGGGGATGCGCGGCGCGAAGGCTTCTTTGTTCGACGAGCCGGACACGGCGGCCGAATTTCCCAAGGGCAAGGTCGAGCATGTGATCTCGATTTGGCTCGGTGGAGGCATGGGGCAGATCGATACGTTCGATCCCAAGCGACGGGGCGACGCGGCGGCGAAGCAAGCGGGGAGCTATTACGACTCGATTCCGACGGCGGTCGAAGGCGTGCGGGTTTGCGAACATCTGCCTTTGCTTGCGGACCGGATGGATCGCATCACGGCGGTGCGTAGCGTTCACCACGAGGTGATCGACGAACATGCGGCGGCGACGAATCGAATGCACACGGGTCGGCCGGTGAGCGGTACGGTGCAGTATCCGTCGTTGGGCAGCGCCGTGGCTTGGACTCGTGGGGCCGCGAACGAGGATGCTCCGGCGTACGTGTTGATTGGCTATCCCAATCTGACTCGTGGTCCCGGCTTTCTCGGCGCGGATGCCGGCTACTTGTATCTCACCGATACCTCGCGCGGTCCGGCGGGATTGTCGCGGCCCGATGGGATCGATCCGCGTCGAGCCGACCGCCGCGAATCGTTGCTCGGCGCGGTCCGCTCAGGCGCCTTGAACGCGGCCGATGGCGATCAAGCGATCGCGAACTACGACGCCGCGATCGAGAAGAGTCTGCGACTGAGCAGTCCCGATTTTCAACAAGTGTTCGAGCTTGATCGCGAGCCGGCCGCGTTGCGGGAGAGTTATGGCGGTGAGTTTGGGCAACGCTGCTTGTTGGCTCGGCGGTTGTGCCAACGTGGCGTTCGATTCATCGAAGTCTCGCACAACCTCAACTTCCTCAACGGAACGGGGTGGGACGTCCACAACGCGGGCATCGTGCATCAGCACGAGTTGATCCGTGAGATGGACGCGGCGATGGCGACGTTGATGGACGACCTCGCGGCCCAGCGGATGTTGGACAAGACACTGATCGTCATCACGACCGAGTTTGGTCGGCCACCCGAGTTCGATGGAGGCGGCGGACGTGGGCATCAGAGCCGCGCGTTCACCTGTGTGCTTGCCGGTGGCGGATTGAATCATGTGGGAGCGTTCGGTGAGACCGATGAGCTGTCGAAGACGATCGTGAGCGATCCGGTCAGCGTGCCCGACTTTTTCGCCACGATCCACGCGAGCCTGGGAACGGACCCGGCGATGTTGCTACACGATGGAGACCGGCCCGTTCCGTTGACCGATGGTGGCAGGCCAATCGCCGCTCTGTTCGGTTGATGATCCGTGTGGCTCGACCGATTTTCCGTTCGTGCCCTGGGGCTTGGCGCTCAAGGCTAGGACCGCCATCCTGACGGGATTATTCCAAGGGCCAAGTCGTTAAGGTGGGATGCGATGAGCGGCAGTTTGTTCGATCTACACGGAGAAACCGCGGTCGTGATTGGCGCGACCGGAGTGTTGGGCGGAGCGATGGCCGACGCCCTGGCGGCTCAAGGAGCCGAGGTCTGTGTGGTTGGTCGAAATCAGGAGCGGGGTGAAATCCGGGTCCGCTCGATCATTGAGCACGGCGGCAAGGCCTTCTTCCAGCAGGCGGACGCCGGCGATGCGGCCTCCCTGCGAGCGGCTCGCGACGCCATCGTGGCTCGCCAAGGAGGTGTCGGCATTCTGGTCAACGCGGCGGGCGGCAATCGCCCGGAAGCAACGTTGCCGCCGGGAGCCGACTTTTGCAAGTTGCCGCTGGATGCGTGGCGAGACGTGTTTGATCTGAATTTGGTTGGGGGAGTGCTCCTGCCGTGCCAGGTATTCGGTGAGCCGATGCTGGAGCGAGGCCGAGGCTCGATCATCAACATTGCCTCGATGTCGGGAATGATTCCCCTATCTCGCGTGGTGGCCTACTCGGCGGCGAAGGCGGCGGTGATTAATCTGACGCAATTCCTGGCTCGTGAATGGGCGACTCGCGGGGTACGCGTCAATGCGATCAGTCCGGGCTTCTTTCCGGCTGAACAAAACCGCAAGTTGCTCTATCAAGACGACGGGAGTTACTCGGAACGGGGGCAGCAGATCATCAATCACACGCCGATGTCCCGCTTTGGCGAGGGACACGAACTCGGTGGAGCGGTGGTTTGGCTCGCGGCTCAACGGGCTTCGTCGTTCGTGACGGGGCAAAACGTCGTGGTCGACGGTGGGTTTTCCTCGGTCACGATCTAGGGCTGATTCGGGGAACGCGGCATTCGTTCGTGCCTCGGGCGCGACGTTACGCATGAGTCGCTCAGGGCCCGTGGTCGGTGACCTGGGCGTTGGCCAGCGTCACGCGGGGCCGAGCGAGACTCGTTCCGTCGCGCGAGACCTTGGGAATACAGTGGGTTTCGACTCAGTTCGACCGATGGGGTCGAACGGCGAAATTCGTTCAATGCACTTTTAGGCAAGAGGTGGCGGCGAGTGATCGTCGCGGGGAGCTGACATGAGTGGACTGGGATTGCGAACCGATGCGTGCGAGCTCGATTTTCTTTCGTTGGGAGCATTGGTCCATCGGCTCGACCCGGGTGTGATTCCGTTTCGCCGAGCCCGTTCGTTCGACATTCATGTGTCGGGCGGTGAGTACAACGTCGCGGCGAACCTGGCCGAGTGCTTTGGCTTGAGCACCGGCGTGGCGACGGCCATGGTCGATTACGGGATCGGCGAAATGGTCCAAGGCCGCGTGCGGGAAATGGGTGTGAAGCCCTTCTACAAGTGGTTCAAGCACGACGGAGTGCGCGGTCCCAACATCGCGACGGTCTATAGCGATCGCGGCCAAGGCGTTCGTCCGCCGGTCGTGTTCTACAACCGTAGCAACGAAGCCGGCGCGATGCTCAAGCCGGGTGACTTTGATTGGAAGTCGATCTTCGCCTCGGGTGTTCGTTGGTTCCACAGCGGCGGCATTTTCGCGGCGCTGAGCGAAACGACGAGTGAGCTAATCGTCGAGGCGATGGCGGCCGCGAAGGCGGCTGGCGCGATCACCAGCTTCGATCTGAACTACCGAGCCAAGCTCTGGGCCTCGGTCGGAGGCGACCAGCGTGGACAAGAGATGATCGCCAAGATCGTCGAGCATGTCGACGTGCTGGTCGGCAACGAAGAGGATCTGCAAAAGGGACTCGGCGTGCGCGGTCCCGAGGTCGAACAGCAAAAGGGAAGTCTCAATCCCGAGACGTTCTTCTCGATGATCGACAACGTGACCCAGAAGTTCCCCAACGTGAAAGGTGTCGCGACGACGCTGCGGGAAGTGCATAGCACCAACCGACACGATTGGGCCGCCGTGCTGTGGCTTGATGGTCAACGCTATGTGAGCCCGACCTGTCAGCTCGATGTGATCGATCGCATCGGCGGCGGTGATGGATTCGCGGCCGGCATGATCTACGGTCTCATCAACGGACGTACGCCCGAGGAAGCGCTGCGATTGGGTTGGGCTCACGGAGCCCTGCTCACCACCTTCCCTGGCGATGTTTCGATGGCCAAGTTGCCCGAGGTCGAGGCATTCGCGAAGGGTGGCTCGGCTCGTGTGCAACGTTAACGGCAAGTGATCGAGTCGGCGTCGGCCCGTCCCACGGTGTCGGCGCCGTCTCATCGGCCATGGGGCTCACGGCCGCGCGGCCCGCTGGCCGCCGGTCCCCACGTGGCTCTTGCCCTTACCGAGCCTGGAGCGACGAGCATGGCGCCGCATGTGATCATCGCCGAGAATCCACGCTCCGGTTCGGGCCCCAATGCCGCGTTGATCGATTCGCTGGAGCGCGATCTGCGGCTCACCGGAAGAGAGGTGCTGCGTCTCAAGGATCCGGCCGCGATTCGCGCGGCGCTCCTCGAGGCCCAGCAGGTGACCGATCCAGGCGACGAGGCGGAACCGTCGTTGGTTCACCGCCACGATCCAGGCGTCAGCGAGAGCGACGCCGAGCCCCCGCTGGCTCCACCGGGTACGAGTCCCTCGCCTGGGTTCGAGGGGGTGATCGCGGCGGGAGGTGACGGGACGGTTTCCATGTTGTCGGATTGGCTCCGGCCAACGACACCGTTGGCCATTTTGCCGCTGGGAACCGAGAACCTCTTGGCTCGGCATTTTGAATTTCCAACCGGGCCGCGCGAGTTCGTCGAGCGGTGGTGTTTCGGACCCCGTATTTGGCTCGATGCGGGGCTCGCCAACGGCAAGATGTTCCTCGTGATGGCCAGTGTTGGTTTCGACGCGGATGTCGTGACTCGACTGCATCGGGAACGGGCCGGGCATATCCGTCATTGGTCGTATTTCAAACCGCTGTGGCGGTCGATCAAGACCTACCGGTATCCCGAACTCCGCATCGTCACCGATAATCACGAGCGACCGATCAAGGCGCGATGGGCATGGATCTTCAACGTCCCTCGTTATGCGATGGGGTTGCCGATCGCGCCCGACGCGAATGGACACGACGGCAAGCTCGATCTCTGCACGTTGCGCGGTGGTCAGTTGCTGCGGGGAATCGTTTACTTTCTTGGGATCGTCCTGAGGCGTCATCGCGGTTGGCGCGACACCCATGTCGAGCGCGCGACACACATGCGTATTGAGAGTGATGAACCGGTCCCGTATCAAATCGATGGAGACCCGGGAGGCGAGCTGCCGTTGGAGATCGCGATTCTCCCGCGGCGATTGACGTTGGTCGACAAGCCCGCCCAGCGGATCGCGGCGACGTGAGGAATTGGAATTTGATTCGGTCGCGTTTAGAGGGCGAAGAGTTC
>JAGQPS010000357.1 GCA_020426595.1 Planctomycetales bacterium | reverse complement strand
TACGACGCGGGACTGGAACGGGGCGACGTGATCCATGAGGTGAATGGCCAGCACATCGACAGCATGATGGACTACCAACGTGCCATGATCGACGCTCGCGACAATCGAGACGGTCGGGTCCGCTTGTTCATCGAGAACGTGCGTTGGCACACCGGTGAATCGAGCCAACGCTGGGTGACTCGCACGGTTTACCTGCCACACTGCCACCCACTCGATGACTTTGGGGGTGGTGGTTCCTTCGGCGGCTAGGCGTCCGACGAACGTAACCGCAAGACAAGGCCGAGCGAACCATCGCTCGGCCTTTTGCGTTTCTTGGCACCGCGGTTCGCGATGGGCCGGCTAGCCACCAAAGGCGCTGTACCGAGCGGTGCCGCGCCACCACAACACGCGAGCAAGCACGACGAAAAACAGGAGCCAACATGCCTCGATCATCAACTCCCAAGCCAAGCGATCCTCCGGGACCTTGCCGAGAAACACGGCCGCCGGAAAGTAGGCGAGATACTTGAGCGGAAAGGCCTCGACGATCGTGCGGAGCATTGGAGAACCGACATCCAGCAACTCGAGCGGAAACATGTGCCCCGAGAGAAAGAAGTTGAGCAGCATGTAGATGAAGGCCAGCGACGTGATCTCAAGGAACCAAAAACCGACCATCCCCAAGCAAAACTCGATGAAGAAGCCGAGCAGGAACGCCATCACCAACGACAACACGAACCCAACCAGCACGCCGGCCGAAGGCCAGCCATCGGGAAAGAAACTTCGGCACAAGTAGAAAACGAGCGCGAAGGGGAGAGTCGCGATCAGATAGTAAACCAGCTTGTGGGCGATGCGTTGGAGCAACATGCAACCGATGGGATCGACCGGTTGAGTCAGGAACTTCTTGATCTCGCCCGATTGAATTTGCCGAGCCACTCCCGAGGTCAATCCCGGCATGCTCGAGAAGGCTCGTCCCACCATGGCCAGCAGGTAATAGGCCATCATGTCGTAGCGAGAGAAGCCGGCGATGGACGCGGTTTGCGGGTCGTCCGAGCGAGTCGCGTCGAAAATCGCGTTCCACAGGAACACTTGCGTGACGATCGGCAAGAAACGCATCAGCGTTCCCAGCATGAAGTCGCCTCGATACACGAGCCGTTCTTCAATCGAGATACGCAGGAAGATCCACCAGGTTACGACGCGCGTCATCAGAGCTGACAAACGACTAGCTCCCGCTCGACGAGGAATCGGAACCGCGAGTCGCATCGCCGCCATCCACGCGCGTATCGGCCGTTCGCGAGTTCGATGCGAACATACCGCGCCCTTGCACCGAGTCATCGACCTGGGGTTCATCGGCCGAGTCCGATGAGCCGTCTCGAGCGACTCGGGCGGATCGAGCACTCTCGGCGAACACCGAGGCGATCACCTCTTCCAGTGGCGGGTCCTCGACGGCCACGTCCTCGATCGGATGAGACGCCAACACTTGGGCCAACACGCGCGGGACGTCGACTCGCGGGACCTTGAGTCGCAAGCGAGGTGGTTGGATCTCCAGCACCTCTCCCAGCGACTCCGGCCGACCCGGCATCCGACCATCGCCGAACTGAAACGTGACGACTTTGTAGCCACTGAACCGATCCACGATTCCCGCCAACGACCCGTCGTACTTGATCTGCCCCTCGGTGATGATCACGGCTCGACGACACAGGGCCGCGACGTCCTTCATGTAGTGACTGGTGAGCAATACCGTGATGCCGCGTCGTTGCTGATAACGTTTGAGAAACTGCTGGATGGCATGCTGAGCCACGACGTCGAGCCCAATGGTTGGCTCGTCGAGAAACAACACATCGGGCGAATGGAGGAGCGCGGCGGTGAGCTCCATCTTCATGCGTTCGCCGAGACTCAGTTCGCGGACGGGGCGTCCCATGAGGCGCCCGATGTCAAGCAGCTCGGTGATCTCCTTGAGCGTCGCTTCGTAGTCATGCAGTGGGATGCGATAAATGTGTTGGTGGAGCCGAAACGATTCCTGCGCCGGCAGATCCCACCAGAGCTGGTTCTTCTGGCCCATGACCAGGGCGAAGCGTCGACGATAGGCGTTCTCCCGTTTCCACGGCACGAACCCCATCACTCGGCAATCCCCGCCCGAGGGCTGGATGACGCCGCTGAGCAACTTGAGCGTCGTCGTCTTGCCGGCCCCGTTGGGCCCCAAGAACGCGACGAATTCGCCTTCATCAACCTTCAGGTCGATCCCCCGAACCGCTTGAACCTCGCGATACTCCCGATGAAAGAGACCGACGGTCGATGCCCACAACCCTTCCCGTTTCTGGTAAACGCGGTAGGACTTGGTCAGGTTTTTAATTTCGATAACGGGCATCAGAGCGATCGGGAAAGGAGCAGGAGAAGCCAGGGAAGAACCGTTCCGCGAACAGGGTTCACGCCCCATTATTCTCGGAATCGATGTCGAGGCGAGACGGTAGCCTGGGATTCGTTCGGTTCGAGCCAAGGGGAGCCCCTCGACCACCTCCCAGGCTCGCGTTGTTCGACCGACACGAAAATCCTATAATCGCCTCCCGCTTTAGGTCGTTTGGGTAAGCCAATGGGGTGAGGCAAGGATGGACTCGGCAAGTTTCAGGATTGGGATCGGGCACGATACCCACCGGCTTGGCGAGGGAGGCCCGTTGATCATCGGCGGCGTCACGATCGAGTTTGATCGTCATCTCGTCGGGCATAGCGATGCCGACGTGCTGCTGCATGCCATCACGGATGCTCTTCTCGGCGCGGCCGCGCTGGGGGACATTGGCGAACTTTTTCCTGATACCGATCCGGCTCATCAAGGACGAGACTCGGCCGAAATGCTGCGGTTCGCGATGGACCGCGTGGAAGCCGCGGGGTGGAGGCTCGTGAATCTCGATTGCATCGTATTCGCCCAACTCCCCAAGCTCAGTCCCCACAAGGCGGCGATCGCCGAGCGCGTGGCCGAAATCCTCGGAGCCCAAGCGGACCAGGTTGGCATCAAGGCCAAAACGGGCGAGCACGTGGGACCGGTCGGCCGCTTCGAGGCGATCCAAGCCGAATGTGTCGCTTTGCTGCACCGCGTGCGGCCGTGACCACCACCGCATCAGCCCACAATTCGTTCCTTTCGCTTCGTTAAAACCGCTCGATCGGCAAGAGTCTTGATGGATAGTGACTCGCACCATGCCGCTTCGAGCCTTGCGGACCCTTAGTAGCTCAACACTTCTGCGTCGACACGGATGATTCTCATGGCAACCTCGACTTCTCCCTCCGCCCAATCCACGGCTCCCGCGGTCACGGCCGCGATTCAGGTCTACGACACGCTGACCAAGACCAAACGCCCGCTCAAGACGGTACGTCCGGGACATGTCGGCATCTACCTATGCGGTCCGACCGTCTACAAGGAGGCTCACATCGGCCACATGGTCGGGCCGGTTATCTTCGACACGATCAGTCGCTTCCTGCGCTACAGCGGTTACGACGTCGAATGGGTCGTCAACATCACCGACGTCGATGACAAGCTGATCGCCGAGAGTCAACGACGAGGCATTCCCATGGCTCAAGTCGCCACGCAAATGACGGGCGACTACTGCGCGAACTTGCTCGAGATGGGAGTCGATCAAATCACTCACATGCCTCGGGCGACCGAAAACATGAACGAGATCATCGCGTTCATTGGCGAGTTGATCGAACAAGGGTTCGCCTACGAGGCCGAGGGCGATGTCTTCTTCGATGTGGCGCGGGACGCCGAGTATGGCAAGCTGACCAATCGACGGCCGGAAGATCAACAAGGCGAGGGTGGCAAGGCGGCGACCAAGAAACGCAATCCTGGCGACTTCGCGCTATGGAAAACGGCCAAGCCCAACGAGCCGGCATGGGAGAGCCCCTGGGGACAAGGTCGCCCCGGCTGGCACATCGAGTGCTCGGCGATGAGCCGTCGGCTGCTTGGTAAGACCTTCGACATCCATGGTGGAGGACTCGACCTCACCTTCCCCCATCATGAAAACGAAATCGCCCAAAGCGAGTGCTGCCACTCCGCGCCGATGGCGAACTATTGGATGCACAATGGCTTGATGCGAGCCGGAGACGCGGCGGGAAAAGTCGGCGGCAAGAGCGATCGGGACCAAGCGGCGGAAGCGGGCGAGCAAGCGACGGTCGACACTAAGATCAGTCGTTCGAAAGGAGCCGGTGGGCTCCGTTCACTCCTTTCGCGACACACCGGTGAGCGCGTGCGATTCTTCTTGCTTCGCACCCACTACCGCAGCACTATCGTGTTCAGCGAGGAGGGACTGGAGGAAGCCGGAGCGGCTCTCGACAAGTTCTACACGTTCTTTGAACGCTACGAGCGCATCATGGGTCGACCGTTCTACCTCGACCCTGATGAGACCAAGGAAGACCGACGCCTCATCACGCGCCGCGTCGACGGCGAAATCGAGACGGCGGGTGATGAATTGCTCGCCGAAGTCGCGAAGCTCCGCGCCAGCTACTTGGCGAAGATGGACGACGACTTCAACACGGGCGGCGCCGCGAGCGACCTCTTCCTGCTCGTGAACACGCTGAACCGGACGATCGAGCAACAGGGTCTCGAACAAGGCAAGGGAACCGAGGCTCAAAAGGCGGCCTTTGCTCGAGCGAGCGAAACGCTGCGTGAGCTGTCCGCGTTGCTTGGTATCTTCTTCAAGCCGATTCAACGCGGCGGCGGGGGCAACGAACAAGCCTTGGCTAACTGCGTGGAGTTGCTGCTGACGATGCGAGCCGAAGCGCGAAAGAACAAGGACTTCGCCACCGCCGACCGCATCCGCAACGACCTAACGGCCGCGGGAATCGTACTCGAGGACCGCAAGGAAGGCACGCTTTGGAAGGTGGGCTAAGGCGTCGCGGGTTGCTGCCCTAGACGAACGAGCACGGGACGTGTGCCTCTCTGGTGTCGATTTGCCAGCTCGACATTGCTGGGCGGGCTAGTACGAATTCCCTGCTCCCGACCACGACGAGAGGATGGAGTCGATGACCGGAAATGTCACGCGGGTGCTGGGCGTCGACCCTGGGCTGAACACGACGGGTTATGGAGTCATCGACGTCGTGGGCGGCAAGGTCCGGTTGGTCGAGGCGGGAGTCATTCGCAGTACCGCCAAACTCACCCTGCCCGAACGATTGCAGGAGCTTTTCGACG
>JAGQPS010000356.1 GCA_020426595.1 Planctomycetales bacterium | reverse complement strand
CTCAAACGTGGTGCGTAGGTTTGCGTTCTTCCAACCGACGGGTTTGTTCGCCGCTTGGCGGTAGCGTTCGTCGACCAAGTATCTGGAATTCGTTGACTTGTGCTCGAGGTGCAGAAGAGTTCGGGCTTCGGTTAAAACACCCTTGAATGAACTTCTGCATTAGAGGCGCATTCCAGCGTTGATTCACCGCCGCGAATCGCCTATGCGGCCCCTCTCATTTCGGTTTCCGTCGCAGGCGATAGACTTCCCAGCATCAAGTCTACACTTTTGTCACGCTTGTCCGGCCTAGATAGAGATCACTTACAGAAGTGCTCAATCGTTGTCTAACCGCTCGTCCGCGGAGGTTCGATCCATCGTGACTCTCCGCCAACAGTAATCTGAAACCTCTCGACGCCGGAAATGCGGTCCTGTGAACGCTCCGAAGTTTTAGGAACAGGCACCCCCTCGCTGATCCATGCGAACAGGCCAGCCTCGAACTCATGGTACCTCGTATGCTCTTGCCACAGAGAAAGTGGCCAAATCACCTCCACACCTTGGCGAGGAAACAGAAGGCAGATGTTTTCGATCGACTGCCCGTCGCATCCGTGATTGACCTGCCATCTGCGCAGCATCGAATACAAGAAGATCTGGTCAATGTCGCTCCTTTCGAACGCCTTCTTCGCCGTCGTCTTGATGTCGATTAGACGTCCATCGACGATCAAGTCGGCATCAGCCCCACCTATCGCTCGTGATGCAGTTCCAAAGTTCGGATTGAGCTCAATTCGGCTCGCTCGTTCGAAAGTCTTCAGTGGTACTTTGGCAACGATTTCGACTACCTCGGAAGCGTGTTCAGGGTGAACCGTCCAGTAATCAGGAAGAACCATGCCACCTCGAAAATTGGTATCGAGAAGTGCGTATCTTAGAGCCGTCTCTGCCGCTCTGAACAGGCGATCCGGGTCGTTCGGAGACTCTTTAAGTTGTCGCAGAACCCCCAATCCATGTTCAACAACCTCGTGAGCCTCGTTAATACGTTCGTTTATATCAAAATGCTGATCGGTGGGTCCCCAAGTGAACGCTTTCGGTACCGACTCCGCAAGGTACCGATTGACTGGTATCTCAGGGCGAATCGAGTGAATTAAAAACCTAAGTAGGTAGTCGACTGCCGTGCCCGTTTGACGAGTCACAGGGGCCGCAGCTGGGACTAGAGGAGACGGCAACTTCGTTTCAATTTCGACAGGACGAATCACCTTCATCCAATCCTTGAACGCTGGCTCCCCAATTACTCTGGTTGCCGCGAGACGTCGAAGAGTCATCAGTGCGGCACTTGAGGTATTGACAGGAGCAACCCAAGTGAGGTTTCCAAGTTCCAGGTTAAATGGATTTCCATCGAGATAGCCAACTATCTGTTGCGGGTAGGATGGCCTCTTGTCATAGGTGTCGCAAATTGCCTGAGCCGCATCATATCTATGCTCTCGACCGTCCACTTGAACTGTCACAACAACCTTTGATCCGAATTGTCGCAGCTTGCGAGGCTTCCAGTTCGCTAGTACTCGATCGGACTCTCTTGGAAAGTCAGTACGCCAAAACGTTCCATCCGCACCCACCACGAGATGAAGGGACTTCTTCCCATTGAGAATCGCGGGCCGATATTGAGGCCATGGGTCGGACATTCAACAATTCCTCGAATCACAAGGCACAAAACAACCGCTTGGCATTTCTCGCCCTCAAGTTACTTGGCTTGGCCCAGAGAGTCGGTTTGACGTCAGTTCCAGTTCGATGTCAAGTCAAGAGACCTTTAGCTCTCGCTGAGCAAGTGGACTCGCGTGTCCAAGGTGCTGCCTAAAGGCGATGGCCCAAATCTGCTCTATTCAAAAATCACAATTTGGGCATTGCGGCGTACGGGCACAGCGTGAAACCTCGCAAGCTAATGCTCAGCCCTGCTCGTTTGACGATCTTCTCGAAAATCTTGCGTGGGTTGGCGTTCTGCCAGCCCAGGGGCCTGTTCGCCACTCTGCGGTAGCGATCGTCGACGACGCTTGTTGCTTTCTTATTCGTCCATCGCCTCATTTTCGTCGGCTTCTAGGTTCTTGAGACGCTTCGCGGGACCCGAGAACGTGCGATGCATGCTCTGGACTTGTTTGTAGAGCCAGTCATGTTGCGCGCTCCAGCTCGATCGATCGGCGAGATCGACGACGGCTCGTTCAATCCGAATGTGGCTTTGTTTCTGGTCAGGACGCAATTCCCAACTCAATTGAGCGGCGTCAACTCCGTATACGCTCTCAAGCTCCTTGCGTTGAGACTCGATCGCAGCGAACCGCGACTTGGCGTGAGGGCCACCGAAGACAAGAAGGACGCCAATTCGATTGTTCCTGGCGGTCATGAAGGCGCTGATCCACACGTTGGACCGCCCTAACGACATGTCGTAAAAGTTCTGCGGGTGAGCTTTCGTAGGCTTCACCAACCCGCCGCGCGTATCGAGTAACTCTCGAAACTCTGACCAGTATTCCAAGGCAAGTAGCCGTGTCTCGGACAACTCTTCTCGGTCGATCTGCCGCGACGCCTCGGATATTGAACGGGACCAGTCGTTGGGTTTGCAGACAACGTTAAACTTGGGAGCGACTTGAGAAGAACCGATCCGCCAGAGTTCCACCTCCAAGCCAAAGAAGCGAAATGACTCGTCGGTGATTTGATTGAGCCAATCCAAAGCCGCCCGATGCTCCTCGCGGATTTCGGACGCAACCCAAACGATAGTGACCGCGTCCAGACCGGCGGCATAGGTCATGAGTTGACCAAGATGATTGTGGTCGGTGCGTTCGAGTTGATTTTCGATAAGCACCCAGTTGTTGTTGGCAGTGTCCTTACAAAGGATATCCGCTCGAAAAGGCCCTACGTTTCGTTCGGTTGCCTCCACTTCGAGTTCAATACCAATTGCCTCCGAGAGAACCTCGATATTCTCTGATTGAGCGAGCCACGGCGTGAAATCACCGGCTTCGGTTTGCCAGACCTCTCGCAAGTCAACTCGAGCTAATCGACCAAGTGGCGCCATCACCAAACTCCTGGGTAAAGCGGCGGAGTTCGGCATTAGAGCAGAACGCGTCGCAATAGAGAATTGAGGTCATCGCATCACACCCCCGCCGCCTTCTCAAAGTCACTATCGGTCGTCAGCAGATAGTGCCTGAGAGCGATCGTGGGTGTGCTGCAAGCCAAGCTGTGACGACGTGGATCGGGAACTCTTGCGCGAGTTCGGTTTCGCGGCTCGATCGCAGGGCGTGAAAGAGTTTGGGCCAAGGCTGTAGGCCGGCGCGTTTGACGATCTTTTCGAACGTGGTGCGAAGGTTCGCGTTCTTCCAGCCAACTGGTTCGTTCGCGGCTTGGCGGAAGCGATCGTCGACGACGTAGGTCGGTCCCTTCGGTGCGTTTATGAGTGCCTATTGGCAGGCCTCTTGTCGCTCGGGAAAGAGCGGGATCACCCTGCTCTCCTTGCCTTGGTTCTCCGTCCTAGGTGACGGGTCCGCAACTCGCTTTCGCTTCCAGTCGAAGTGCGTCCATTCCAAGGACAACACGTCGGACGGGCAACGATGACCTCGGTAAGGCGCGTGTGGGTCCGACAAATGGTGTGGCGGCGGTTCGGTTTGCTGTTTCACGCAAAGGCGCCAAGACGCAAAGAATCACGCGGGGGAGCTCAGCGACGGTCGCGGTTGAGCCGTGCCTTGTCCGAACTAGACCGAATTGTTGTAACAAGAGCGCCGGATCGGTCTCTGATTGATACGAGCGAGAAGAGTTTCCGCATCCCAAAGCAAAGCGGGTTCGTTCGCCAACCTGGATCTAGCCCGAGGAAGTAATGGCGTCGCGGGCGCGACAAAGCGAGATCAAGTACTTTGCGTCTTCGCGGCTTTGCGTGAGTCCTGACCAGGAGACGCCTCGAATCAAGGAGACTTTGCCGACCAGGCGTGACCTCAAACTCTGGCGCCGTGCGAGCAACCAAGCACGACTCAATTGATGGATTCCATGGTTCCAGAACGGCCGTGAGTGGTGTCAAGAGATCTTTCGTCTTGCCTCTCGAGCATTATCTTCCATCGCGCCGACGTAGCTCCGAGTCGCAATTGGAGCCTCGCTGCGAGATGCGACTCGTGAATGGAGAGGGGAGGAGAGGACGTTTGGATGCTTCGACTACCAGTCGCGGTCTTGAGTTTGATGGTCGGCTCGATCTGGATACTGCAACTCGCGTTCTTCTTAACTTGTGGGCTCTGGCTGTTGTTTTTTTGACTGGCATTCACGTTCGGTCTTTGTTGGCAGCTGGCCCAATCGGACTCATGGAAGGCAATGCGGCGTTCGATCAACAAAGGACTTTTGTTTTGAACTGGGGAGCCACATGGACGTTAGTCTCCGCTGTTGCCTTGTGGCTCGCGTGAGGCGCGACTCACGGACGCGAGTTGTCGGTCAAGTGGCCCGCGGGCCTTGCCGTCGCCCTAGCGATTAGCCTTTGGCTTCCCGGTTACAACATCTCCGCGAACCGCGAGGGTACGACCCGGCCAACTTCTTGGGCGGAGGGAGCTTGTTTCGGGCCGCGCGCCCATCCCTGCCACAGGAGATGAATATGGCTCGGTGGACAGTCCGCCAGATCTCACCCCAAGGAGTTTTCAAGATTCCTTGAGCGTCTTGTCCGGCCCGTCGATCACGCAAGACATCCACGGCGAAACGTCCTAACAGGATATCGAAGCGTTTGCTCTTCAAAGCACAAGGCAATGACAGCCTTTGCTGCATGCGCCGGGCTCCCGATGAGTAGTACCCTCGCGTGGAGCAGTGGTGGGAACGACATCGCGTCTAGGTGTCGCCGACTTAGGTTGCCGGTGTGAACGTAGGCCGAGTCGGCTGGGAAACATGCGGGAAAACGAAACGAGATTCCCTCAATGTGCTCGACGAATACGTCAACCTGCCGAGCCTCGGGATCCCGCTTTACATCCGCGACGAACCAAAGCGAGGCGACTGCTAGGAGCCGTTGGAAAAACTGGGTTTCTTGCACGGGCGATCTCCTTCGTGGAGAATCCTACCCGCCCCACAATAATCCCGGATGGACCCATTTTGTGACAGCACTCAGGAAGTGGCGTTGTTCAGTCAACCACGCCGCTCTCCAGCTAAATTGAGTCGAGCTGTCACTTTTGCCCTACACGGGAGATGGAATTCGTACTCG
>JAGQPS010000355.1 GCA_020426595.1 Planctomycetales bacterium | reverse complement strand
CCACCGATCACCGCCTCGGGCCCCAGCATGATTTGATCACAAGTCAGAGCGATGAGCGCTCCACCACCACGAGCCTCGCGGGGAACGTAGGCCACGGTTCGCACTTCCAACGGGTCGAGATCGAGCAGGCGTTGAGCCAAGCGAGCCGCGTCGCGGAAGGAACCGCCCGAACTATCGATCTCCAACACGACGAGATCGGTACCCGAGGCGATTCGTTTATCGAGCGCTCCGAGAACCCAGTCGACTCGTCGTCGATCGATCGGCCCTTCCAACTTGACGTAGACCGGCGTCCAGCCCTCGCCCAGCGAAGGGTCGCCGGAGATCACATCGCTGCGAATCTTGAGCTGCCGGGCGAGATCCGCTCGGCCCTTCACTAAGTAATCGGCGAAGCGGCGACGGAAGAGGGTCTCGGCATCGAAGTTGGTTGTCTCATTCACCCCTACCAACGTCTCGGCACGAGCCGATTCGCCGGCCGCTTCCAGTCGCTCGAGCTCGGCGATGCTGACATACCGCTGGCTTCCATCGGTGAGGTCGACCTGAGCCAAACCGCGCGAGCGATCAACCAGCGACTCGACAACGGCGGGAGGCAAGACTTGACGACGAGCCGCGATCGATCGGTACGCTTCCAAGACCAACGAATCGACGTTCGATTCATCGAGACTGGCAGATCCGATCGATGCCGCGGAGTCGACCGCCCATGTCTCGCAAGCCAAGGCGACCAGCAACGCGTGTCCCGCCAACGGTTGGGCCTCGAAGCCCTGTTCGCTCGGTCCCGGGAGAAACGCGACGGTCTGTACACGGCTCAGATCCGGCCCGGTTAGGTACCGAGCCAGCGACATGCATCGCTCAAACTGACTTCCTCGCCCACCGGCACCGCGAAGCGTGTCGAACTCAAGGATGAGGACTGGTCGCTCGTCGGCCGACGCGGATACGGGAAGATTCTCAAGGTAACGCTCGATCGTGGCTCGCACGCGTGAATCGGTCTCGCCGGTGATCGGCAGCGGGATGCGGACAATCACCCCCTCACGCAGTTCTCCACCCGCCACGTTCGACCCATTCGGCTCATCCGAGTCTTGAGCGAGAACCGCGGCCGGACCGAAAGCCGTGGCGAGCATGAGCCCGCAAACACAGCCCACCAACCAGCGTCCGAGGGGCCCCAAGCGACGCGATAGGCGATGACTGGAAGCAACCTGTTGACCGCCGGATGGCCGTGTTCCGACCGAGCCAGACAATGCGACGGAAAACGGGACAAAGATCATGAGTTCGTAACTTCCGGAGACACAAGTACTCGAGCCACCCAGCGGCGGAACTCGGGGTGGGGAATCACGCGGACGAGCCGTCGTAGCCGAGACGCAAGCGAAACCAATCGCGACGGTAACCTCGCGTCGATCGGTCTCGCTTCTCGCTCGCGATTCTTGCCTCGCGGCCAACCGCCAGGGGAATCAGGCTCGTGTTCCCAATAGAATTCGCTCGGCTAGGCGGATTATAGGAGGCCACTGGTCCCAGGGAAAGAAAAGCGGCTCTGGGAGCCCTGTTCAAGCGTGGGGCGGAAGCACGTTCCCGCGTGGCTCCATGGAACGGCTGACCGCGGAAAGACTGGCGTTCCGAGATTGCCGCGTCGAGTCGACTTGGAGTTCGATCCCGCGGCCCATAACGAACAAGACCGCGGTCTCCCTTTGGGGAAACCGCGGTCGAGGTGATTTTCTCGATGCGCGCGGTAATAGGCGATTCGCATCGTTACGGCGAGCGAAGGACTAGCGCTCGACTGGCCCCAAACCTTCGCCGACTCGAGGCTGGCCTTGAGGCAACTCGGGCGAGATCAGGGGACGCTCGACCATTTGCCAACCGGACGGAATCGACGGCTCGTAGAACGGACGCCGCTGAATGATGAACAAGCTGTTGTTCGGGTTCTTGCGACGATCCTCGAACTTGTAGGTGCTGAAGTGCGGAGCTTGGTCGGTGTGATCCGCGTCGTATACCTCCAGCGCGATCGGGAGGAACTCCTCGCCGTCGAGGATGACGCGCACATGATGAAACTCGGCGCGGTCCCCGAGAAACTTGGGGAAGGCCTCCAGCCAATATTCGCCCGCGGTGGCCGCCTCGGGCGGAGTCACGACGCGAATCCAATAGCGAGCCTGCATCTTGTCGGCTTCGGCGCCGAAGATGAACGGAATCGGCCCGTCGGCGATCGTGCGGCCACGCATCTCGGGCGGCAGCTCGACCTTGTTGACGATTTGCTCGGCGAAGTTGAATTCGTAGGTATGGGTACCGTCGGTGATGAAACGATTGAGTTCCACATCCGGCGCGACCACATAGTGATCCGGTTCTTCCGCGGTCGCCGCGACGAAATTCCACTTGGCTGAAAAGTCGACGTAGCCCTTATCGGGCAACTCGTACTTGATCTCGCCACGAGCCATCGTGGTCGCTTTGTGCTCACCCGTGGTGGGATCGGGAGCAGGTCCAAAGACGGTGAACTCCCACTGCGTAAAGCTGCAATGGAACCGCTGAATCTGGTCGGTGCTGCTTTCCCAATACTCGAGCAACTGGCGAAGGTACGCCTCGTGTTCGGCGTCGATCGGCTCGAAAGGGCAGGGGAGGATCTGAGGCTGAGGCGTTTCGGGAGCCAACGGCCCAACTTGCGGTTGACCGATTTGTGGCTGACCAACTTGTGGCTGGCCGGCCGGCACTTGAATCACGGGAGCTTGGCCTTGGCCGTTGAGTACGGGGCCACCCTGATTGGGACCGAGTTGTTGAGCAGCGAGTTGGGAAGGCAGCGTGCAAAAAGCCACGCAAGCCAAGTGCAACAACGATCGACGACGCATCGGATCTTCCCTGATCAAACGGTGATCGAGCGACCACGCGCCACCAACGCTTCCCTGTTGGCGGCGGTTTCCCGCGCGGCTCGCCCCGGTACAAACGGCACTTTACCAACTCAAGACGCAGGGACCTAGACGAGTTTCTCGCCGGCGAATCGCTTGCCAGGTCCGGGGACGTCATGACGACGAGCGGTTCATCGCTCGGGAACAATCACGACGTACCACTTGCCATCAACATTCGCGACTTTCACGATATCGCTAACCTCGGCACCATGAGCTCGGCACGTCTCCTTGATTTGCACCACATCATCACGCCCTTTGTATGGCTCGCGCGGTCCGAACGAGGAGATCACTCCCGAGAAGTCCGGAAAACCATTCTCCTCGACCTCGGCTCGAAACCCCGCTTCCAGGACCTCGGCGGTCGTCGCCACAATCTCTTCGTCGCTAGCGAAGTCCGGGTTGATGGACTCCAGCATCAAGCGGGCCTCCGTCAGAAAATGCTTGCAGGCGATCGCCGCTTCGATGTCATTCGCTCGATAAGCGTCTTCCAGGCAAATGATCGCGCCCTCGGGAGTCGTTTGGTCGTGGGCGATCGTCGGATCAGCCGCTCCCCCTTCACCACCGCATCCCGCCGTCAGCACCAGCAACCCGAGACACAGCGACCAGCCGAGAGCACCCAAGACGCCTGGGCGGATGGAGTTCAGACCAGTTGGCAAGCGGCGATTCATGATGTGAGCCTTTGGCTAAGTCGATCCTTCGGTCCCAGGGAATCGAAGGGGATTGATGGGAGAGACAGACCCTTCCAATGTCGGGCCTGAGAGGGAGGGGGATTCTAATCTCGAGCCTCTCGGTTCTCAAGCGATCAAGTCGGGAGTTGCTTTCCCGTCTTCTTGGACCAGATGTGGCTGTGCGGTGGCCGCGATCGCGCGATGTCCCACCACGCCGCCTTGTCCCGCGTCGAGGTTGGCATTTAAGGTAAGCGACCCACGCTCTGTGGCCGGCTCTTGTTACCTCAGCGCGGTGTCTCGCTCTTGGGCGATCCGTTCCCAGGCGACTCGCCTCGCATTAACCCGCCACGCCGTGACTCGCCCGATTGGCTTTCCACACCGAGTGTCCCGCATGTCGCTAGAACCCGACTTTCAGCGTCGCTTCCCCGTGCCCGTCTCGCCCACTTGGCTCGGCGACACCCGAATCGAACAGGTGCGAGACCGAACTCGGACCGGCTTTCCCCGAGTCGCTTTGTTCGATTTCGACGGAACGCTGAGCCTGATTCGCGAGGGTTGGCCGGAGATCATGATTCCGATGATGGTCGAAGAGCTCCAAGCGCAAGGAGCTCCCGAGCCGACCGCCGAGCTCGAACAACTGGTGGGGCGCTTCGTCCACGAGCTGACCGGCAAACAAACCATTTACCAAATGATGCGTCTCGCCGAGGAAGTGCGGGCGCGAGGCGGAACGCCTCGGGAACCGCTTGAGTACAAACAGCGCTACCATGACCTTTTAACGGCCCGGATCACGGAACGGCGCGAGGATCTGAGGAGCGGCCGCGTCGGCGCTGATGCTTGGCTTGTTCCGGGCAGCCGCGAATTGCTCGAAGGTCTGTTCACGCAGGGAGTGGAGCTCTATCTCGCGAGCGGCACCGACTTACCGTACGTGCGGGAGGAGGTCGAGCTGCTCGGGCTGACTCATTTCTTTGGTCCGAGAATCTACGGAGCGTTGGAAAAGGTCGAGGACTTCTCGAAGGAGCAGGTCATCCGACAGATCTTGTCCGACGCCAATTGCCCGCCGGAGCACTTGGTCGGCTTTGGCGACGGCTATGTCGAGATCGACAACTTGGTCCAAGTCGGTGCGTTGGCCGTTGGCGTCGCCAGTGACGAACGAGCACGTGGCGGGAATATTGATCCATGGAAACGCGAGCGACTGATCCTCGTCGGCGCCCATCGAATCGTCGCCGACTACGCCGAACAGCGTCCCCTGCTCGACGAGCTGTTCGCGGGTCGTTGGTAGGGCGAAGCGACCGTCGGCGATCGCAAGCGCGACGCGACCCCGCGCGCCGACCACGAGCGACTAGCGACCGTAGACCTTCTTGATCGCGTCGGGCAAGTGCTCGATCAAGTCGACCGCGGTCATCGCGGGTGGGGAGAATTCGCGTGCGGCGAAATCGCCGGCCAGACCATGAATGTGGACTCCGAGCGTGGTCGCTTGCCAAGGCTCGAATCCTTGAGCCAGAAGCGCGGCCAAGATGCCGGTTAGCGCGTCTCCCATGCCACCACTGGCCATGCCGGGGTTGCCCGTCTTGGCCCGCCAAGCTCGGGAGCCATCCGTCACCAAGGTTCCGGCTCCCTTAAGCACCAATATCACTCGGTGCTCCGCGGCGAACGTCAT
>JAGQPS010000354.1 GCA_020426595.1 Planctomycetales bacterium | reverse complement strand
GGCGACGCAGCCCTAGGTCGACGAGTGCCCACCCCAAAACCAATCCGTGAGACGACCTCGATGGGCGTCTCACGGCCGCACGATGCGGCGAGTTGGATCAAATCAACGTGCCGGTGAGCGAGGGATTCTTCGCATTCTCAAACAAGCCGACATCCCGTTACGCCACTCGCACTCCGTCTAGCTCCATCCTGGACAACGCGATATCCAAGAGCGTGAGCGAGAGGCCTTCACGCAGCGCATGGAGATTCTCCTCGCGACTCCGCGGCTTTTCCGGTCCTCCCCTTCGGCGCACGCACGAGATGGAAAGGGGACGCGGCACCCCAATTGAGGCCGCGGACACGGGCTGTCACACTGTCGATGGGTCAAGCGAACCCGCGCCACGAGACGATTCGCCACGTGGGCGGGGCGATTCGATAGGGTTGGGAGTCAGGCTCGTGCGTCAGATCAAGTCCTTGCTGAGAGACACCTGGTTCATGTGGTGTTTCTTCGCTGCATTTTCGATTTTCCTCGCCGTGACTCAGTCGTGGATTTTCTACCTAGCGCTAGCCTTGCTCCCATTCAGCATGGCCTACTTCGCCTTCATGCGCTACGACGACCAAGGCAACTACCGCGCGGACTTGTGAGCGACCGATTCCGCTAAGAACGAATGGCAGACCTAGGACTCGTGATTCGCCTTTGCTGGTATCGAGTCCGTTTGCTCGTGCTAAAGCACAAATCAAGCAACGCGTCATGCTTGGCAGCACACGCGGGACAACGTTGGCGAGTGACGGCACTGAAGCGTCTCATCGGGTCCACACCGACGCTTGGTCACTTCACTTCGATAGGGGCCAACGTGAGAATCGCGGTGTTCGTATCGCCTTTCGACGTGTCAATTTCATTGACACTCCAGCCCGCGATGTGCCGGGCTCCGCGGTCCGTTGCGAGAGCCAACAACCGGTAGCGTCCGGGAGGCAGTCCCTCCAGCGAGAAGTTCCCCTCCGCGTCAATTCTTGCTTCGAAAAGATCATGGGCAGCGGGGTTATCGATCCCACGAAGCCAGAGCGCTCCAAACTCAGCGTTTGGACGTACGATCGTCCCGCGTTCCCACTCGGTCAACGCGAGCGAAGGCTCAAGCCGAATCAAACGGATTCTAAAGGGCCTCATGCGATCAGCATCCCACGTCACTCGCCCTTCCAAACGCCATGGTCCGTCGTGGAGCGTGACCGAGCCGTTTCGCTTGCTAGGCACGCGTAAAGGAACACTTGCCCCAAAATGAAGCTGACCGTTGACCAGGTTTCCCATCGGGCGCTCGAGTCTAACCGCCACGGGCGGCACGCGAGGGAACGAGAAATACCCATCCTCGTCGGCAACTGCCGTGAGCGATTCGAAGTACTCGAGCGATTCTCCTGGAGCGAGGATCGGAGCGAGCACATACCATGCTTCCCCCCGCTCATCATCGAGTGCGACATCCAACCCATCGATACTCCCCCAGGGAACGAGCTCGATTTCGCCGATGTCCTCATCTTGATTGAGTACTCGCGTCGCGAATCCTTCCTCCGCCGCCGCGACTACTCGATGCTGCCCATTGGGTGAAGCGTACTCAAACGTTCCATCGCGATCGACGGGCAAGAATCCCTCACCATAAATCAAGTCGCGACCTTCGATCGAAAGTGGGGCCGGATCACCGTTGCGCAGGATCCAAACTCGTGCATTCGTTGCTGGTTCACCTTCCGAATTCACAACTCGCCCCTTTGCCTCATCGGCCGGTTGCAAGTGAATCACTAGTGAAGTCGGAATGGCATCTGGCAAGCCAGGCTCGGTTCTCCAGAACTCCGTTTGAAAATCTCGGTAGCCTTTTGCTTCAAATCGAAAACCAAGCCACGGTTGGCTCGACAAACGAGGCTCGGTAATTCTCATCTCGGAATTGGCGATGGTTTCGGCCCAATCCCGTTGCGCGACAAAAGGCCCCTCCACGTCCGATCGTTTGGTCAGGGGAACGACTCGCACCTCCCCAACGGACTCTCCCGTCAACTGGTCCACGACGCTGCAACTGATTCGAAGTGTGGCCTCCACGGAAACCGTCAGCTCACGTTCATGCTCGGGCCATGGGTACTCACGCCGGTCGAGCAACATTCCATCCCGCGAATAGCGAACAAGTTGGATACGAGAGATTCGCTGATCCGGTTGCAGATGCCAAGTAATCTGACCGCTTTCATCCGAAGCTGCGGGAGTGATTTCCAACTCCTCGTGATCGCCTTGCCGGACGAAGACATGAACTTCCACGCCGACGAGAGGCTCCGCATTGGTTCCCACGATGGTGAGTGTATTGAGGCGATTGTTTGTCGATGTCACTTCGCCGCGGGAATCGTGTTCCCGGTGATCGCTTGAAGCTGGCATCACCCGACCCGCGCCTGGCAGAAGTACGGCGGCTAAAACCAACACGACGAGCCAGGATCGGCCGTTCATCCCTCTGCCGATCGTTGGCGAGGCTTGCGTTGCCAATGCAATGCGTTCGGCTAACTGGCCCCGCCGTGA
Organism: Planctomycetales bacterium; assembly: GCA_020426595.1. Taxonomy (GTDB): domain Bacteria; phylum Planctomycetota; class Planctomycetia; order Pirellulales; family Pirellulaceae; genus UBA11682. Next base: position 2,684 of record JAGQPS010000354.1, on the reverse strand, counting down.
AACAAAGGCCAGACCTGGAATGTTCGGCCGATTGATGAGTAGTTCGGCGGCTCTCAAAAGGCCTGTTGCATAGCACGCGCGACCTTCGCCGAGGACCGACAATGCTCCCTCGTCGCAAGCAAGTTCGCGAAGGCGCTTGATTTCTCGTTGCATCATCCAGACCGCTGGATGAAAGAAGTAGCCAATCCCCAATAGTGTCACGAACATGTGGACGAGGGAATCACGTCGTTGAATGTGGTGGAGCTCGTGGGTGAGAACCGCCCGCATTTCGTCAACGGTGAAGTCGCCGTGCCAACGCGTTGGCACCAACAAGCGAGGCCTCCAAACACCGATAACGATGGGAGTTACAACGGTGTTGGATTGAAGCACGGCGACATCGTGGTGCATTCCGAGACGAATTCGACACTCGTTGGCCAGACTCACCAGCGCGGCGGATGCGGGTCGGGCTGTTTCGACCAAGCGCCGGCTCAACTGAATTCCAACCAGGAACCGAAGCGCGAGCGCGCTAACAACGGTTCCCCATATTCCGACCAACAACAAGCTCAGCCAATCCCATGAACTGGCGAGTAGGTCACCATTACTCGCATGGCCGCGGAGGCTCACCAATGACTCCGACGGTTGCTCTATCGCTTCGATAGGCTTGGAGCCAAGCTCGGAAGTAGTCGAAACGCGAGTTTCATGGCCGGGAGATGTCGACGATTGCCAAGCGTTTTCGTCGAAGTCCCTTTCGAGAACCTCCGAACGGACGAGGTCCGAAGCCCCGCCATCGACTTGAGTGTCGGCGGCTCTTGGCAACAGCCAATAGCTCCAGCCGGTGGGCAAGGCGAACGAAGGCGGAAGGACAAGCCTCACTGCGACCATTAACCAGATCGCGTATTTCAGTCTGGCGGAGAGAACTCGTCCTAGGAGGAAGGTAATCACGGTGACGATCAAAGCCAGCAGGGTGACCTGCCAAGAGATCCGCACCATCCATTCAAGAATGGCGAGTGACCAAGCAGTGATCATTGCTCGTCTCCCGCTCGCTTACGTTGTTCGATAACCTCACGCAGCGATTCCAACTCGCCCTGATCAAAAGTGCCGCGTTCCACGAGTTGCTGAATAAACGGAGCGACCGCTCCGCCAAAAAAGCGATCGATGACATCATCGACGACCTTCCCCACGGCCGTCGTCCTTTTGACCTTCGGCGAGTACTCGAACACATTGCCGACACGCCGAGCCTTCACGTAACCCATCTCCAATAGCCGATCGAGCATCGTCTTGACCGTGCTGTAGGCCCAGTTCTGAGTCGGCTCGAGTTTCCTCTGTAGGTCGGAGGCCGTAGCCTGCTTCTCGTCCCATAGGGCGTCCATCAGGACCCACTCCAACTTGGTCAGCTCCGCCCGTTGTTTTGCCATTTCGCCAGACCTCGATCTAGACCGAACATTCTCTACCCGAATAGAGACACTACGACTTCCATCGATTCACGTCAAGCATTCCGCCCCATGGACGCTGGACGTGAAGACTAGGTAATTGAGCAGGCCAACAAGAGCACGTGGAAAAGCCCCAATGGCTTTAGGCCAAAAGGACATCGTCTGCCGCGATACAAGAGTTGGGGATGGGTGTGCTGCGTCAAGCGATGGCATCATGTCCATCGAGGTTCGTCGCGGGCTCCGCAGACGCCACACCTTGCCACGACAGGCGGAACGGCAAAAACGACGGCTCGTTGCCTAGTTGGGCGTGGAGTCGGTCGCGTTCCGCTCCGCTACCTCGACGTCAAGCTCGTCCTCCATCACGTTTTGCGAAAGCGCGGAGGCGAGATCGTGGGCGGTTGGGAGCTGTGAGTCGGGGATGGGGATGTACAGGGCGGGCAGGTGAGGCGCGAGCTTGGCGTCTCGTGCTTCGGTTTCGACTCTAAGCAACGTGATGGGTCGGTCATCGGTCGCCGCTTCGACGCTCACAGCCACGCCTTGGTCGGAGGCCTCGGTCCAGTCGATGTACTTGTGATGAAAGAAGACGCCGGTCGCGAAAATCCTGGCTTCGCTCGGCCGTTGCTCCCAGGACCGGCGCAAGTGCCGCCAGTAAAGGAAGTACAGCAGCACGGGTAGCGACAAGAGAAAAATCCCTCCGCCCCAGTAAACGAGAAACGGAACGACGGGGCGAGAAAGCCAAAGCATCACACCAGGGATCAGGCCGAAGAGTAACACCAACACGCAAACCTTGGCGGGGCGAGTGTTGGAGGTTCGTCCATAGGCCATGGTCATGGCGGAGCGTTGCCAACGCAACCATTCGGCGTCGGTGTAGGTCCAGACGATCAACGGAGTGAGCGACAACATGCGCTGAAAGTGGTCTCGATACTTTTTGCGCCTCGGGATCAATCCGCTGGCCGAGAACGCGACGAAGCCAGCCGCGAACATGGCGAGTGTTACGCTCTCGCGCACGGCGGGTGCCAGCGCTCCGCCTCGAACCACGACGAACACCAACGCAATGAGCGCGAGTGTTCCCGCCCCCACCACGACCAGCACGATCCATGGAAGCGACGTCAACGGGACTCGTGCCAACAACCGTTCCAGCTCGTGTTGTTCGTCGCGTGAAGGCTCGCGCACCGGATTTCCCTCGATAGTGGCCACCAGTTCTCCGCCGGGTCCATTCATGCTCGAGGTCCCGCCGACTTTGGAATTGAGTCAATGGGGTTCCTTGCGGGAGAC
>JAGQPS010000353.1 GCA_020426595.1 Planctomycetales bacterium | reverse complement strand
GCTTGGCGGCCGCGTGGGGTTTGACCGTACATGACAAACCAGCGACTCCGTGTCTCGCGAGTCGCATTGCGTATGGCGAGTCGGTCACGGTGGAGCGGCTCGCCATGATCGAGCGTGCCGAGCGATGCTTGCGAGACCTCGGCCTGCGCGAACTCCGCGTGCGGTACCACGCCAATGATCTGGCTCGCATCGAAGTCCCGCTTGGGGAGTTGCCCCGGTTGAGTTCGGAAGATGTGCGTCAAGCGTTGGTCGAAGCGCTGCGCGGGATTGGCTTTCGCTTCATCACGCTCGATTTGGAAGGCTTTCGTTCCGGGAGCCTCAATGCGCTCGTCAGCCCTTCCGCCCTCGTGCGGATCACGCCGAGCGTTGAGTAACGCGGTTTATGCCGTCGACCGAACCGCGGTTGTGATTGTTTTCGTTTCCTCGAGCCAATCGAATCAAGCCATGAACCAGGAACCCGTATCGCCGATCGAAGAGCCGCCGTTGCGGCGCGACGTGTTACGCTTTTTCATCGGGTTCGCGGTGCCTCCGGTGATCATCATCGCGGCGATGGCGGCCGTCGCTGGCAAGACCGGCATCGAGAAGGGGCTGAGCCGATTCTTGCAACCGGACGCGCTCTTCTGGTGCGTGCTGACCGGCGTCGTGGCACTCGGCTTTCGTCGTGGACGAGTTGGCATCGCCTTGGTCGTGGCTTGGTTGGTTTATACCGTCGGCGGTTCGCCACTGCTGATTGGACAAGTCAACCAATGGCTCGAGGCTCCCTACCTCGCGGTCCGACCGCTCGAACGATCCGAGCCACTCCGCTACACGGTCGTGCTCGGCGGAGGGGCCAGTATCGGCGGCAATCAGGAGCCGCAGTTGGGAGGCTCTGGTGATCGAGTCATGGTGGCGGCCCGATTGCTGTTGTCAGGGAAGACCGAAACCTTGATTTGCACCGGCGCTCCGATCGCGGGACTTAGTCGTCCCGGCTTGCCGACCGCCGGCGAACAAACCGAGCGCATGTTGCTCGACCTCGGCGCGAACCCCGATTCGATCGTGATGATCGGCGGTCGTAACACGAGCGAGGAGATGATCGCGATTCGCGAATTGTTCGAGGAGCGCGGCTTGCCGGCGGACGAGCCGTTGGGAGTGGTCACGAGCGCCTGGCACATGAGGCGAGCCATGCGATTGGCCGGCGCGCAAGGGCTCAACGCCCAGCCACTCCCCGCCGATTTTCGCACGAGTCCGAGTTGGATCACTCCGACGAGTTTCGTGCCGAGCGCCGACGCGATGTTGGATTGGGGGAGCGCCGTGCGCGAGCTCGTCGCCGGCTTCGTCGGACGATAGCCGCCCGCGCGAATCGATGGCTCGTCCAGCAAAAACCAAGAGCCGTTTCGCGTTGCTTTGCTGACCGTCGCGAAATGGCTCCAAGCGAATCTCGGTTCAGTCCTGCGGAAGATGCTCGATCCGCCTAGACGGCTTGCTCGCGGGTTTGATTACACTTGACGCAGGAGAGGGTGAAGCAAAATGAGCGAAAACGCGACAAGACTTATCGAAACCTTCGATCAACTCGATCCCCCGGAGCAGCATCTTGTCGTCGTTTCTCTGTTAAGACGTGCCGGTGAATTACCCTCGCATGCGTTGACTGACGACGACCTTTGCGGCAGCGCGGACAATCTATTGTCATCACTGGACGATGAAGAGAATGGTAGTAGCAACTCCCCGCGGAGGTGAAGTTTGGCTTGTTGATCTGGAATGGCGGCCAAGGTCCGGCCGTGCATGGTCGTCAGCATTCCTGCGTCGGACGAAAATGACAGAGTTCTCACTACGATTGTTCCCCACACAACGAGCACACGAGATTCACGATTTGAAATTGTCATCCCGTGCCGATTTCTGAAGCCTGGGGCATTTGACGTTCAGAACGTAATCACGATTCCCACCGTCAAGCTCATTCGAGTCCTTGGCGCGCTAACGACCCCAGAATTGCTGCTGGTCAAAACTGGCCTAAGGATCTGGCTCGATCCGTGACGCTTGCGGCGGAACAACACGATGCACCTAGGTCGGGAGCATCGTGTTATTCCCACGGACGGATCACCTTGGCGGTTAGGTGGTCACCCATGCTCAGTCTCGCGGGGAGCGTTACTCCTCGCCTACCTTGATCACGTCGAGTTCCTTGTACTTGCCGTATTCCATGTGGCCGCCGCCCACGATTAGCAGGCGCTGGGAATCGAGAGGCAGCATCCGGTGAAAGAATCGGGCTCGCTCGAGCTTCTCGACGACTTCCCACGTGGCTTCGTCCGTCAAGCGAAGCAGCTCGCCGCTGATCGTGCTGACATACAGATGACCTCCGGTGGCGAACGCCGCACAGCCGAACCCCGACATGCCTTGTCCAGGTAGCGGAGAGACTTCGGACCAAGTTTGAGTCGCGGGATCGAAACAGTTCACCTTAGTCGTCGGTCCTCCTTCTTGCTCCATGCCACCGAGCACGTAGAGCTTGCCGTCATGAGCCGCGAGAGCGAGCGCGCGGCGGACGAAGGGGACTTCGGGAAGCGGTTCCCACCGAGCGTCTGGCTTGTCGAGTTCAAGACTCCAGGCGGTCTTGTGCCACGTGGTGTTGCCCGGTCCAGCCATTCCCCACCCGCCAACGACGTACACCTTTCCGTCGAGCACGACCGCGTCGTGGCTGGAACGTGGCTCGGGGAGCGAGGGGAGGGGAGTCCACTGATCGGTTTCCGGCGAGTAACGAGCGACCTCGTCCGTCGAGTGCAGATCTTGAGGCGAGGGTTCGGTGTTGCGCGCGTTGAAGCCTCCGATGCGGATGACTCCATTGCCATGAGGCACGAGCGCGAGGCCTTGCAACGGAGTGCTCTCGGCGAGAGTCTCCCAAGTCGCGGAGCCGTCCTCTTCAAACCGGGCGATGTCGAGGCGACGGAGCACTTTCTCTTGGTCTCCGGCCATGTACTCGTGAGCTTCGCCGATGTGTCCGCCGTAGACATACAGCGAGCCATCGACCATCGCCGCTCCAAAACTCGTGACGACTTGAGGCAAGGGGGGCAGTTCGGCGGAGGTCGCCGGTTGGGCGGCCGTTTGAGCGACGACTTCGGTCGCGACGAGAACTTGGCAGGTCGCGACAATCGCGAACGCCATGTGCGGGAAACGGCGCGACGCGCGGGACGGATTGAGAACAAGCATGGCAAGGCATCCTATGAGCTACACGTCGACACGACTCATGCGGATTCGTGTCGTCGAGATCGAGACCATTCAATTGGAAACCGTTTGACGAGCCGATGAAAGACTCACGGCGCGACAAGGGCGAAATCGTGATGGGGATCGTGAGCCGGGCCGACTTCGATCGACAGCGCTCCGGCTTGTGAATAGCGAGGCGGAATCGACATGCTCAGCAGCGGGTTTTCGCCACCCTCTCGCATGGCTTGTTCCACCTCCTCGAGTTCTGGCTGGGGCGATACGACCAGCACGTCATAGCGACCGGCGATCGGACCGCGATCCGCATCGACTTGCCAGTGGCCCGCTCGCACCGGAATCTTGACTTGCCACTGGGGATCTTGCGTGTGGATCAAGACGAGCGTGCCTCGGTCGAGCGGATCTCCCTCGATCGTGACTTGGCCTTCGAGTGCGTATCGCTCGGGATTCTTGGCGCAGCCAAGGCAGCTGAGCAGGGTCGCGAGGGCGAACAGTCCGAAATAGCAACGGCGATGTCGTTTAGAAGTCACCCGTCACCTCCCGGCCGCCGCGCGAACCGAGCGCGCGATAGGTCTCGACGTGAATCGAATCGCCGATGAAATGGACGCTTCCGTCGATCATCAAGAAGTTGGCTCCGGCCGGATGCATGCTCTGGAACCCGCCGAGACCATCGACGCTGTGCAGATTGAACGGACGACCGGTCGAACCGAGCGAGACATTGGGATAGCCGACGCCCCAGCGCGCCGTGCCGAAGCGGAGCGTCCCACCGACGTTCGGCAGGCTCGTGGGCCAGAAGTAATCGAACATGTCGTACGTCGTCTCGCCGACCGCGATCGTTTGCGAGCTGCCGTCGGTGATCGAGCCAAAACTATTGGCCGAGTTGGGAAAGCCGTACATCGGCCAGACGATCGGCGCGAAGCCATCGTTGAAGGTCATGTACTGACGAGTCCCCTCGTTGAGCAGGTAGCTCCCCGGGCCTCCGGTTTCATGGGCGTCCGCGAGTGGAACGGGACGCGCGATCGGCATCGAGGGACACAGGAAGAGGTCGATCCGTTGATTGATCACCGCGACGTTCGATGGGTGGGTGTAAGGGAGTCCGAAGTCATACAAGTCGTGGCGCGTGCCTTGCTCGAGGTACGGCAGGACGGCGGTGAATCCGCTGACGAAGGACGGGAGCGACCCAGCTGGAAAGACTCGGTGGGTGTCGTGGTAGTTGTGGAGTGCGAGCCCGATTTGCTTGAGGTTGTTCCCGCAATGGGTGCGACGAGCCGCCTCGCGAGCCATCTGGACGGCGGGCAGGAGCAGGGAAACGAGCACGCCGATGATGGCGATCACCACCAGTAGCTCCACCAGCGTGAAACCGAGCCGAGACGCCTCGGCGGTACGACGATTGGACATGGAAATCCCCTAGAAGAAAGTGTCTACCGAGCCGCTTCAGGGAGGCCGCTAGGAGGGGGGTGGCGGGTCGCGACAACCTGATCGAACTTGAGTCGAACTCGGCGGATTAGCGATGATACTGAGTCTCAGTAGCATCTTGTGGCGATTTTAGGGGCTGTACGGAGTCTCTCCAAGGCCTATGAAGACATTTTTGGCAGAGAATGGTTTGTTAATGCCCGCTGGCTCGGCTCCGCGTGATGCCATGGTCGGCTTTCACTCCGTGAAAGCGGGTCTGGGCGGAGTCAACCGATTGGCGTCGCGTGACGTGGTGAGAGTGATGCGCGATTGGCCGAAGGCCAATCGACACCGCGGTCTCGGGCAACGCCCAAGTGACCCGATCGCGCGCGAAGGCTTGGCCGAAGGCCATGTTCACCGTGGAGAGCGCTAGCGAGTTCCGAGTTGATTTTGGCCTTCAGCCAAAGGTGTTTGGGCGGGTGGTTTGATGGTTTGAGAAGTCAAAGAGTCCCTAGCTGACCGGGCTGTTGATTTAAGGCCGACGGATGCGATTCGTGCCCAAGCAAAAGGCGATTTGGGCGCAAAAGAGTTAAGCCACGGTTTGCTAAGCCCCCAACGGGGGCGCCGCACCACAGCCTA
>JAGQPS010000352.1 GCA_020426595.1 Planctomycetales bacterium | reverse complement strand
CTCTGTGATACGCGTGCTCGAGCCGATAACGACGAAGTCGCGCGAGGCCGCCGTCGCATGGCCTACGACGTCTTGGCTCAGGGGTCGGAGATGGTGGCCGACTCGATGTTGCCCCGACTGCTGGCTCCCGACACGGCCATGAGATTTCCCGAGCGAGTCGATGCGTTGCGACAAGTCATTTCGCGCACGGCTCCATCCGCGATCGCCGCCGCTCAGCGCGGAATGTCCGTTCGACTCGACGTCACAAGTTGGCTCGGCGCGATCGATACGCCCGCGCTGTTGATTTGCGGCGTGGAGGACGAGATATCACGTCCCGAGGAGATGGAGGGGATGGCCGCCGCGATGCCCAATGGCCGGTTCATCTGCGTGCCGGACGCCGGGCATATGGCTCCGCTGGAGAACCCCGAATTCGTGAACCGGTCGATTGACGCGTTTCTGTTCTCGGCTTAGCGAGGGGCGACCTTGGCGAATGCGAAGCCGCGGTAGGGAACCGTTGTTGGGTTGCTCACCAGAAAACTCGCCCCGGTGGTCGAGTCACACTCGTTCGTGCAGTGGCCTCAGTGCGTCGCGCCATCGGCTTTGGACGCGGGCCTCAATCGAATGGTCGTTTGGCTCCGCAGCACGAGACCATCGTCGGGGAACGTGTGGAACGCCTTGACCATCAGCGATTGCGAGCGAGTTTGAATATCGATGTAGCTAAAGGCTCCCATCGACATGCGTCCACTCGGCCCAAAGCGATGGACCAAGCCCTCGGCTTCGCCACATGCGGGCATCTGGTGTTCGATATCGATCAGAGTTCCAGGATTCGCCGGCTCACGGTAGTACTGCGTTTCGTAGGTGATTCCCTCGCGGTAGTCGATTCGCTCTTGGTGTTTGGTCGTCAACGTCTGGCGGCTAAGACAGCGCCGTTGTGGCAGCGGATGTTTGGGGCTCGCCGAGACTTCGGTGAGAATCACGGGGCCTTGCGTGAAGGTGATCACGTGGCCGGAGCTCGTTATCGCGATGTCCGCGCGATAGGTGTCTCGCTCGATCCGCCTCGTCGCCAAGAACTCAAACAGTTCGGGGTGGAGCGGACGTCCGTAGAGGTGAAAAGCAAGTTCGGTGAATCGGGGCCGGACAGTCAACACGCGCTCGGTCCTCACTTGGATGGCTCAACGATCCTTCCAGCAAATCACAGCCGCGCTCATGTCTCGGTGAACGATTGCTAGGACGTCAATGCAAGGTTGCGTCGAGCCACATCCGTGCTCGGAGACAACCGATCAATGACGTCGCGAGACCTAGAGTTCCGTGACTTGTTCCATCAATGGCCAACAAGGTTTCCGCTGGAAACCCCTCGAAACTTCCTGTTGCACGACTCCAATGAGTCGCTCGAGCGTTGGCCTCGAAGAGCCCATTATAGGCTGGGCGGAAAACGCCTCCAATGCCGAACTTTGATGCCAAAGACACGCCGAAAGATCGAGAGAATGAGAGATTTTCGATACCGGCGCCCAGCGGCGAACGACTGCTATTGACTCACCCCGACAAGGTGTTTCGGTCGGGTTCCCCAACGTGGCGAGGCGTGATAGAAACGCCGTTGAGCGGAGCCGCCCTGGCAGGCAATGAGATCTTGCGACGCGGGACGAACGACCGTGCGATTCATCTCGCCGGTCCCGCTGTCGTCCCGGACGCGATCGCGCGTATGCCCGGTCGGCTTCGCGCGAGTGGGGCACGAGTTGTTTGGTTTTTCAATGGCTGCTTGGTGGACCACTTTCGCAAGGGTGCTGGAACATGGCCGATGTCTCTTCGCTTGTCTCACAAGTCGCTTCACGCCTTGGTATCGATCCGCGAACCGCGAATCAGGCGGTGGGGAAGGTGTTGAGTTTTATCCAGGGGCAATTGGGCGATTCCCAATTCTCGCAAGTCCTTGGGAGTATTTCAGGCGCTGAAGCGATGGCTCAGCAATCCGATGCCGCGCCCGCGTCGGGCGGGATGCTGGGCGGCCTGACGCAGATGGCGGGTTCGCTGCTAGGCGGCGATGCGGGTGACTCGCTTGAATTGGCCGGCACCCTCAAGGGGCTCGGACTCGATCAAGCTCAGATCGCGAATCTCGCCGCGACCGTCGCCGACTTCGTGCAGCAACATGTCGGCGACTCCGCGCTAGCGACGATCAAGGAAAAGATCCCCGCGCTTTCGGGATTGCTCGGTGGCTAAAGGTCTGGCGGCGCTGTCGCGACCTTGCCCCTTGCCTGGATCCAGGGAGTGAATGGGGCGCGATTCGTGTGACGCGCCCACCGACGAACGCCTCGCCGCCCGGGATGCAACCGTGTGAACCGGCGCCCGGCCGATTGCCACATCGCGATGTGAGCGACGCGCCGTCGCTAGGCCTCCCGTCACAGCCAGCGATGCCCACGAGCTCGCCGGCTTCATCACGGCACGATGAAGACGCCGCCCACCGTCGCACCGGCTTGGTACAACGCTCCGCGCGGACTAGGCACGAAGCTGGCCCGCGTTGGAACCATATCGGGGCTGCCGGGCCGGCGAGGTCCCAAGGCCGCGACTTCGCGGCGGGCGGGTTGAGCGCCGCGAAGATAAGGAATGAACGGAACGCGTCCAAAAAAGTGGGCCGCGGAAACCGCCGGTTGGGCGACTCCGTAGCGGTAGCCATATCGCTCGAGGTTGGCATCCTCGAAGTACAACGGGCGATACCAAAGTTCCGTCGGTTGCCAATTCACTTCGATCGATGGCGTGAGCGTGAGTGTCGCATCGCCGAGAGCCGTTTGCGTCGCGGCCCGCGAACCACCGACTCCTTGTACTCGCTCTTCATCCGAGTACCAACTTGGTCGCGCGGGCGTGGGAGCGGGGAGGTCGCCAGCCGGCGGCGCGACTCGCAGTCCAAGCTGCCCGATTGGCTTCCAGTCGCCACTGCGCAGGCGTGTGGGCGAGGCTTCATGCGGAGCGGCGACAAGCGGAGCGGCGGTGACCGGAATGGAGCCGGCGGTCACAACCAAGCCCTGATCGGCGAATTCCGGCGCCGGTACGTCGCGAGCGTCCGACGAACGAATCACAGGTGGGGTAACTCGATCGCTGACCGGCACGCGGTCGGTGAGATGGTGGTTGGCTTGCGCGGAAGGCCGGCTCTGAACGGAAACAGGCTCGTCGGCCATCGCCGACACGGCGAGGCTCAGCAAAATTCCGGCCAACCCGACCGTTCGGATACGCATCGCGGTCTCTCCCACGTCCCTCGGCTTCCTGCTCTAGCCCACATCGACTCTCCATCGACGGTTCGTCGAGATGGCGTCCAGTAGGATTGGGGCAACCGTTAAAGCTTGCCCAGGTTCACGAGGGTCGGACCGGTGCCACGGCTAGAACTTGTGTCGGAATTCAAACCGGATACCGGAAACATCATCGGCCGACTCCAGGAAGCCGTGCATGGCGTCGGCTCGCAAGATGACCGCGTTGCTAATCGGGATCTGATAGCGCAGTCCGAGTCCGTATTGATCGCCGGGTGCGATCCGCACGCTGTCCTCGCCAAACGCCTGCACGAACGCGAACTCCGCGACCAGTTGCTGCGAGAAGTCTTGTGGTAGCAGGTTGAGCCCCACGGCGCCTCCCCAGGTGTTGTTGGCTGATGAGTCGAGCGTGGGAAAGCCAGTCAGCCCATCGGTCTCGAAGTTGATGCCGGTGTGATTGAGGATCCCTCCGGCTCCCGCCGCGCGGGCCAGCGATTGCGGGCGATCAAAACCGGCGAAGAAGTTGAAATAGGGGACGGTGGTCCAAGGCTGCGACGTGATGAACGAGTTCTCGCATACCAACAGCACGCCATCGGCCGACTGAGGCACTCCGTTGGGATTCTGTCCGGCGTTGGCGATGACTCGCACGCTGTTGGACAGAAACGCTCCGTAGCGACGACTGTAGGCCGCGGTGATGTTGTGGTAGCTGCGATTGAGTCCGCTCCGATCATCCGCGAAGCCGTAACCGAGCTCGATGTAGCCGTTGTACGCCTCGATCCAACTCGTCACGCCGTAGATCTTCGCCACGTTGTCGTCATTGCCGAATGCGGGCGAACTCACGTTGTCGAAACCCGTGAACACGGTCACATCGTAATTCGCGATATCGAGCAGCGGACTGTTGCGCGCGGGGAGCGTCACCGCCGTTCCCAGGAACGCATCGTTGAGCCAATACCCGTTCTGGACAAACATAGGAAACACGCCCGCTGCGAATGGGAGCGTGAAGGGCATGACCTCTCCGCGAAAACCACCCCACATCGCGCCGGCATCTCCTTCGAAGAACGCGAAGTCAATGTCGGGATCAAACCGCGGCTCGAAACGGACGTTGCCTCCGTCGTACTCGACTCTCGTGAATTGGTTGCCGCTATCAAGTGGGCCCATGAACGCGTGAAAGCGCTCGGTGCTCGTGATCTCAAAGTCGATGTCCAAATTAAGGCGATTGGCCCAAACGGACCGGGAATCGCCGTTCACTCGATTCGCGGCGATCGCCGAGCGAAAGTCGCCGTACACCAGCAACTGAGGCGTGACGAGATTCGACGCGCCCAGGAACGTCAGGCTGCGGGGAAATTGACCCGGCCCGTACATTTCACGACCCCATTCCAGCAGTGGTCGTTGCGTGGCATAGATCTTCTTGCCAGCGTAGACATCGATCTGCTTTTCGCCGTCGTAACACAGAGGCGAGTGGATCGGATCGGGACTGAAGTCGTCCAGATGGGGTGGGAGCAACGCCAACCCACAGTCAATGCGCGGTTCCGGATCGAAGAAGTGGTCACCGATCTCGGGAGCCGCCGCCCAGAGCCGACGCTCCTCGGCCGATGCCGCCGATTGGTTGGCGCGCGATCGTGAGCTCGTGGTTCGCGTGGAGATCGGGGATGCCGAATCGGAATCGATCGACGAGGCGCTCGTGTTCGGCCACGCCGATGAACCAGGAGCCGGTGCCAACGAATCCGACGACGCCCAAGTCAACGCGACGCGAGGTCCCACGTTTCGATGTTCGTCACTGAACCAAGCCGCGACCGATCGAGCCGCATAACTCGGTGGAGCCGACCGCGCAGGCTCGGAAGCAACGATCGTCGTCGGTGGAGGCATGACGCGCGCCGCGGGAGCGCGAGGGTCGAGCGGAGGCGGCATGACGCTCGCGCGCGGTACCAGCTCTCCCGACTCCAAACTTTGTTGGCCATGGGGAGGCAAGTGACTCGTCCCTGGATCCGCTCCCAGGCCTTGCTGGTTTTCATGTCGGAAA
>JAGQPS010000351.1:2753-5258 GCA_020426595.1 Planctomycetales bacterium | reverse complement strand
AGGTTGCGCGTACGCGCTCCCCGCCTCCGTGCTCTCCGAGCACTCCGTGGTAAAGCTTCCCCAGCGAGCCCTTTTTCAAATTGGAGTTGGAAAGCGAAGGGGAATCCGTAGAGAATGCGTCGAGGGATAACGGCTCAATCGAAGGAAGAGCAAGTCCATGAATCAGCGAGCAATAACGCGGCGCGGCCTTCTGCGGGTAGGAGCATTGGGAGCCGCAGGGTTGGGCCTCGCCGATCTCCTGCGCCTGCGCGAGCTGAGCGCGGCGAGCGGGACGCCTGGAGCGGGTTCCCAACCAGGGAGTGTGATTATCCTCTGGATGCGTGGCGGCCCGAGTCAGCACGAAACATGGGACCCAAAGCCCGATGCGCCGGCCGAGTTCCGTGGGGCGTTTGGAGCGACTCCGACGACGGTACCCGGCATTCAGATCTGCGACCTCCTGCCGCGCAGCGCTGCGATCATGGATCGTTGGTCCATTATTCGGAGTCTCCACCACAACGACGCGGGCCATTCGGCCGGAGATCAGATCTGCTTCACCGGCTATCCGAACGAAGGCAACCCGGACACCAATACGAAGCCAAGTTGTGGCTCGATCATCGCCAAGCAGATTGGGGATCGAAATCCGGAGTTGCCCTCCTACGTGATGATTCCTCGCCGAGTGCCGGGAGTCGATGCCGCTTACTTGGGACCCGGTTGTGCGCCGTTCGAGACTCAGGCGGATCCTGGCAATGATGGAAAGTTCGAGATCCCGAATCTGAGCCTGCCTCAATCCATTTCGGTCGATCGCGTCGATGATCGGCGGCGGCTGTTGGCGGAGCTCGACCACTTTCGACGCCAGGCGGACCACGAGCGGAAGTTCGATGCCGTGGACAGTTTTCAATCGCAGGCTTGGAATATCTTGACGGGTCCCAAGGCGCGCGAGGCGTTCGATATCGATGCGGAACCGGCCGAGGTTCGTCAGCGTTACGGATTCATGGCGCCGTACATCGCGCCGACTCCGGATCGCTGTGGCGTTCCCGCGTGGAGCCAACGGTTTCTGCTGGCTCGACGATTGGTCGAGGCGGGCGTTCCCATCGTTACGGTGGATTGCCGTTGGTGGGATACGCATGTGAAGGGTTACGAGACGATGCGGGACGGGTTTCTGCCTCGGTGGGACCAAGCGTACTCCGCGTTGATCGAGGATCTCGATGAGCGTGGCTTGCTCGAAACCACGATGGTGATCGCCTGGGGTGAGTTTGGCCGCACGCCGCGCGTGAACGCGACGGGAGGACGTGACCATTACCCCAATGTGTTCAGCGCGGCGGTCGCGGGTGGTGGCATTCAAGGCGGGCGTGTGATCGGCGAGTCGGATGCCAAGGGCGCGTTGCCCGCCGAGAATCCCAAACAACCGCAAGACGTGTTGGCCACGCTCTACGCGCATCTGGGAATCGACACCGAGATCGCTTATCCCGACCACAATGGACGACCGGTGCCGGTACTACCGTTCGGTACGCGCATCCGCGAGTTGTTCTAGTCGGTCGCCCATCGCACGAGTTGATGCGATGCAAGCCCCATACCACGAGCGACCCTGCGATGGGCTTGATCAGGTCGTACGGTGGACTCTACTCCCCACCGATCAAGTCGGTCAGCGGAACCCGCTGGAAAGTGAGATGAGACCGGCTTCCCTCATACAGAATGCCCACCGTCTCGCGGTCGATCATGGTCATGCAGGAATAACCGCCGCCCGTTCCTTGGTCGAGCAACAGTTGTCGTGATTCGGGCCAGCTCGTGCCGAGGTCGCGGGATGCCTTGATGGTGATGTGGTTGCGAGCCGCCGTGCTATTCGGGTTTGAAAAGAGAAGCCAATTGCCTCGATCTTGGCCAAGCTCGCCATCGACATCGATCAGGCTCGCCATGCAAGCTCGTGGTTCAATCAACTCGCGTTCCGACGAGGGATGCCGTTCCCAGGTCCGACCCAGATCGCGAGTCACCATGACGACTCGCGTGGACGCGCGGTTGTAACGGCAGTTGAGCATCAAGACTCCGGGCTCGATTTCAACGACTTGTGCTTCCGTCGTATCGTCGAACGCACCAGTGCCGATTTCCCAGTTGAGCCCATGATCCTTCGAGAAGATGATCGTGGACCTTGGGAGCCGCTGGTTGTCGGTGGAGTCTTGAAACTGACCGGCGAACACGAGCGTGCCATCGCGCATCGTAATTCCCTTGCCCGGTCCCTGGAGTAGCAGACACCATTCGGGACGTTTGATTTGCTCGGTAATGTTGATCGGCTGTGACCAGGTCACACCATCATCATCGCTTCGCACCAACAGAAGTTGTCCCGTTTCGTCGGGACTCGTACCCGGACCCGAGCCATGCCAGCCGCGATTGCCGTGGCTCCAAAGGCCAGCGACCCAAATCGTGCCGGTTTCTCGGTCGACGAGCACGGCGGGATCGCCGACTCCATCAAAGCGATGTCGTGGATCGCTTCCTAGGTCCATGATGATCTTCATCGGTTCCCAAGTTCGTCCG